>JBEKQS010000006.1:0-46283 GCA_049519475.1 Bryobacteraceae bacterium
TCGTCTCTTCCCGTACGTTTCCGGCTACTCCGCGCGCAGAGCCGCCGCCGGATTGAGCTGGCTGGCGCGCCGCATCGGCAGATAAGCGGCCACCAGCGTCACCACGAAAAAGAATGCCACCACCAGCACGTACATCCATGGCGAGCCCTCCACCGCGGTGCTCGAAAGCGCCCGGACCGTGTTGCGCGTCGCGAGCCCCAGGCCCAAACCGCAAGCCAGGCCCGCCACCACCCACGCGGTCGTCGTCCCCAGGATGGTCCGCATGATGGCGCCCCGGCCGGCCCCCAGCGCGATCCGGATGGCGATCTCGCCGGTCCGCTGCGAGACCAGGCAGGCGATCACGCTGTA
Source organism: Bryobacteraceae bacterium (assembly GCA_049519475.1). Classification (GTDB taxonomy): domain Bacteria; phylum Acidobacteriota; class Terriglobia; order Bryobacterales; family Bryobacteraceae; genus PALSA-129. The sequence continues at coordinate 349 of JBEKQS010000006.1, forward strand.
CATCCCCGCCGCCGCCATCGCCACCGCCAGCAGCGCGAAAGCGCCGATCAGGAAGGCATCGAATCGCGGCCCGGCCAGCGAGTCCGCAATCAATTCGTCCATGGTCTGAACCCCGAACACCGCCTGCTCGGAGTTAGCGGAGCCAATCGCCGTCTTCACCTGTTTCAGCAGTTGCCCCGGCGGGAGTGGCGATCGCACCACCAGGTAGGCATTAGCCCAGGAAAGTTGCAGCGACGACAAATAGACCTCCGGCCACGGCGCCGTCTGCAACCCGCGCGTCCGCACGTTGCCGCACATCCCGACGATCATGATCGGCTGCTCGCCCGGCCCCTCGTCGATCTGCCTGCCCACCACGTCCGCCCCGAGCCCGAACCGCCGCGCGAATTCCCGGTTCACAATCGCCACGGTAACCTGCCGCCCCGCGTCGTCGCGCCGGAACGTGCGCCCCGCCAAAATCGGAATGCCCAGCGTGCGGAAATAGTCCATGCTCACCAGGTGGCTGTCGCCAATTACACTCTTGAGTTTGCCCGTCTCATCCGTCACGCCCACGATTTCGCTGGGCCCTCCGCGCGCCGGCCGCAGCGGCGGCCCGGTCACGGTAGCCGCCGCATCCACTCCTGGAATCGCGGCGATCCGGTCCAGGTATCCCTGAAACACCGCGCCCGCTTCCCGGAAACCCGAATTCTGATGCCGCCCCGGCAATTTCAACTGCATCGCCAGAACGTGTTTCGGATCGAAGCCCATGGGCGTCGAAATCAGCGTCCATAGATTCTGCGCCACCAGGCCGGCGCCGCACAGCAGGAATGTGGAGAGCGCCGCTTCAATCGCAATCATGACGTGACGCCAGCGGTTTCCCTCGCCCGTCGTCGTGCGAACGTTGAGACCCGGCCCCGGCATCCAACGGCTACCCTTCACCGCCGGCACGATGGCGAACAGGATTGCCGAAATCAGCGAGATTCCCAGCGTGAAGCCAACCGCACGCGCGTCCAAATGCGCGGATGCCAGAAGCGGGCTGCGTACCGGAAGCCATCGCAACAGAATGCGCGCGATCCAGTTGGCGGCCAGCAACCCCGCCGCGCCGCCGCAGACCGCCAGCACCAGTCCTTCCAGAAGAAATTGCCGGATCAGCCGCGGCCGGCTCGCGCCCAACGCCGCGCGAATGGCCACCTCCCGCCCGCGCCGCATGGCGCGCGCCAACAGCAGTTGCGCCGCATTCGCGCAGGCAATCAACAGCAATACCCCTACGCCTCCCAGCAGCAGCCACAGCAGCGAACGTTGCGTCCCCACAATCGCCTCGCGCAGCGGAAGTGTCTCGAAGACTAAACTGCCCGGCCCGCCGTCGCGCGTGCGATACGCCCTGGGGTAGTCGTGCACAACCGCGTTTCCCACGCTCTGCATGTCTGCTTTGGCTTGTTCCAGCGCCACGCCCGGCCGCATCCGGCCAATCACGCGAACCGGTATGCCGTGCCCGCTTCCGCTCGAAGCCAGAGGCATCCCAGGCTCGAGCGGATACGCGACGTAGAGGTCCACCGGCTCCGCAATCCGCAGCGTCGGATAATCGAAATGGAAACTTGCCGGCAGCACGCCCACCACCTCGGCGGATTGATCGTCCAACCGCAGCGTGCGTCCCAGAATTCCAGGATCCGCGCCCATCCTCGACCGCCAGAAAGCATCCGTGAGGATGACCGAAGGCGTCCGCCCCGGCCGGTTATCTTCCTCCAGAAACGTTCTGCCCCGAGCCGGATAGACTCCCAGCGCGGGCAGGAAAGAGGTGGACACGCGCGCCGCGAAGACCCGTGCCGGCTCGCCGGTCCCGGTGAGTTGCATGTCCAGGTGCTCGGCAAAAGCTACCTGTTCCAGGGTCCGCGTTCGCGCACGAATTTCGTTAAACTCGGCGATGCTCGGGATCCAGCCGGTGCCCTCCATAATCGTCACCAGCCGCCCCGCGTCGCGATACGGCAGCGGGTCCAGGAACGCGGCCTTGAGCAGCGTAAAGATGGCCGCGTTCCCGCCGATCCCCAGTGCCAGCACCAGTACGATCAACCCGGAGATCCCCGCATCCCGCCGCAGCAGGGTCACGCCGTGCCGCAAATCCCGCAAGCAGGACGCCAGCCATTCCGGCTTCATTTGTGCCATACGTTTCTACTCCACACGCGCCAACGCTAACGTCTGCCCGTTTTCCCCCAATCGCTTCAGTTCCGCCTTCTTGTCCCCGGTCACCGTCATGGTGAACCGCACACCCGGCGCGTCGGGGTCGAAACCCGGAGCGCCCACCGCAAACCGCAGCGTCTTACCGTCCCACTGCGTCTCCAGCATTTTGCGTTCGTCCTGCCCCACCACCTGCACACCCTTCCCGTCGTCGTTGCGCGTGACATAGAAGATCACGCGCCCTTCCATCGCGCCCTTGTTTTCATGGACCGTAAGCGTGATTGCCTTCAGCCCATTCATCTCGCCTTCCCACTTGCCCTCGATCGCCGGCTTCTCCATCGCGGCGAACAGAGCGCCCACCATCAAACACACCAATATCAGTCTCTTCATTTCTCTCTTTCCTCCGCTTCTCCGCTTCTCCGCGTTGAAAAGGGCCGCCTGCCCTTACTGCGCCTTCATCCCGCCCATCGACGCCGTTCCCAGCATCCCGCCCAGCCCCATCGTCTCCACCGCCGACGAAGGCACAATCACCATCGCACCCTTCTCCTTGATGGCTTCGTACAGCATGTTCATGGCGCGCAGATGCATGGCCACCGGGTTGTTCTGGTAGGTGAGCGCCGCCTGCCCGAACTTCTCCGCGATTTCCGTCTCGGCCGTGCCCAGAATAATGCGCGCCCGCCGCTCGCGCTCCGCCTGCGCCTCCCGCGACATGGCGTCCTGCAAGGCCAGCGGGATCTGCACGTCGCGAATTTCCACCGATTGCACCGTGATCCCCCACGCCGTCGTCTTCTCGTCCAGGATGCGCTGCAATTCCTGCCCCAGCATCTCCCGCTCCGCCACCATCTGGTGCAATTCGTGCCGCCCGATCGATTCCCGCAGCGCCGTCTGCGCGCTCATCGTGATGGCCTGCGTGAAGTCCTGCACCTCCAGAATCGCCTTCTCCGCGTTCCACACCATCCAGAACACGATCGCGTCCACGTTCACCGGCACCGTATCCCGCGTCAGCGTCGATTCCGCCGACACGTTCGATACCCGCACGCGCTGGTCCACGTAGCGGCTCAGCCTGTCCACGATCGGAATCATGTGGAACAAACCGGGGCCGCGCAGTCCCAGGAAGCGCCCGAACCGCAGCACCGCCACCTTCTCCCACTGGTCGGCCACGCGAATCGAAAACAGAAAGTACAGCCCCACCAGCGCTCCCGCCACCAGCGGCGCCCGGCTGCCCGTCACCGCCATGATGCCGCCGCCCGCCCCGAGCGATACCACCAACAACGCCACGCCCACATTGCTCAACCGTAACTGCGTTTGATCCGGCCACATAACTTTATCTCCTGTTCTTCTGCGTTTCGCTCTGACGATCGTGCAGTTGCTCCACCAGGTCCCCAATGTTGAATCCGGCAGCCCCCGCCCGGGACACGAATTCGCCCACAAGCTGGCTGAGCTGCCGCTGCCGCTCCATATCGTCGCGCTTCACTTTCTGCTGGCTGATGAAGGTGCCGGTGCCTTGCTGGGTCTCCAGTACGCCGCGGATTTCCAGCTCGCGATAGGCCCGCACCACCGTGTTCGGATTGATTTCCAGATCCACCGCCACCTGCCGCACCGTGGGAAGCTGGTGCCCGCCGGCCAGCCTCCCGGCGGCCATGCCTCCCATCACCTGGTCGATGATTTGCCGGTAGACCGGAACGCCGCTTTCGAGATCCAGCCGGAACTCGAAGTTCTTTCGTTCATGGACTCGCCTATTACTCATCTAAAAAGATAATGTACTAGTTTACTAATACATGTCAAGAAATTTTTTCCGCCCCGTGTCAAATCGCCGTCTCCGCGCTCCCACGCCCCGTTCCGCCTTGACACGCCAGTGAGACAGGCCATCGTCTTTTGCGGCCTGTCAATGTCTCGCGAAACACGCCTGCCGGCAGACGACAAGAACCGATCCTCTGTCCCACCGTGGCCCCCCGCGTGCCTATGCCCCGCCGGGAGAAACCAACCGTGCTCACCTTGAAGTACCTTTTCGAAATCGCGGGCCTCGCGCTGCTGGCCGCGGCCACCGCCATCCTGCTCCAGGATCTCTACCGGCTGTACCAACAGTCCACCCTGATCCTCAACAATCAACCGCGTCCCGAACCGGTCCGCCCGCGCTGGCGGGCGTCTGGCCGCATCGCCGCCGTGGCCCTCGGCGTTCTGCTCATCGGGCTCAGCATCCAGGTCGTGCCCGCCGGTATGGCCGGCGTGCGCATCAGCCAGATCTCCGGGACTCTTCCCGGAACGTTGTATCCCGGCCTGCACCTGGTGGTCCCGCTGGTCCAGCGCATCGATCTCTATGACGTCCGCGACCAGATCTTCCTCACCACCGTCGGCGAAAAATCGGCCCAGCCGCTGCGGGTGCAGACCCGGGAGGGGCTCTCGGTGGGACTGGCGGTGGCCGTACGCTATCGCATCGATCCGAAGCGCCTGTCCTTCGTCAACGCCAACCTGCCGCAGCCGGTCGACAAGGAGTTGGTGCCGCCGGTGGTCTCCACCGTGTTTCGCGAAGTCGCGGCCAACTATCTGGTGCGCGACCTGTTCGCCTCCCGCCGCGAAGAGATCGGCCGCGAAGCCGCCGCCGCCATCACCAGTAAGCTCGCTCCCGACGCCATCATCGTGAAGGAAGTGATGCTGCGCGACATCGATCTTCCCGCCGAATACGCCAAGGGCCTCGAAGGCGTGCTGCTCAAGGAGCAGGAGAACGACCGGCTGGGAGTCGAAGTGGAAATCAAACAGAAAGAGGTGCGCACGGCCGAGTTGGAAGCCGAGGCCGACAAAGCGCGCCAGGTGAAAGCCGCCGAAGGCGAGGCGCAGGTGACCGTGTTGCAGGCCAAAGCGCAGTCCGACGCCATGCAATACACCCTGCCGCTGAAGCAGAAGCAGATTGAGCAGGTGCGCCTGGAAGCCGAAGCCCGCGCGCAAGCCAAGGTGATCGACGGCAAGGCTGAGCTGGAACGCCGCAAGCTCATGAACCAGGCCGATGTGGACCGCGTCCAGGTGATGTCCAAAGCCGATACCGACGACCTGCGTTTGCAGGCCGGCGTTTTGAAAGAGAGCCCCATCCTGCTGCAGAAGATCATCGCCGACAAACTGTCGGACAAGGTGCAGATCATGATGGTGCCGTCCGACGGCAAGTTCTTCTTCGCCAACGACGTGATGCACGGCATCATGCCCGCCGCCGCGCCGCAGCCGCCGGCGCCGCTCACCGTCCCCGCCGTTGCCGACCCCGATCCCGATTCCGACACCGCACCGCCGGCGCCGCCGAAACCAGTCCGCCGCCATCAGTAGCCTCTCTCCTTGAGACTCGCCAACCGGGCCGCGACCGTCAGGGAGCGGTCGCCGCCCATCCTGGTCGCGGCTCGGTTGCCGGGATGGACGGATATGGTGGGGCAGGCGCTTTCGCCTGCCAACCCCACATGTCCTCCAAGCAGAGAATTCCTCCGGTCCCACTGGCCCCCGATTACACTGTCTAAGAGTGTCCCCCAATCACCAACCCACTCTCTTCTGGCGATGGGCCGTCGTGCTGGCGCCCGGACTCCTGCTCTATTTCCTCCCGCTTCCCGGCCTCACCTCCCCGCAGAGCCGATTGCTCGCCGTGTTCGTCTCCACCATCGTCGCGCTGGTGGCGCAGCCCGTGCGCATGGGCGTCAGCGTAGTGATTGCCATGACCCTGCTGGCCGTCACCGGCACGCTGCCGCCCGCGCAGGTGCTCTCCGGTTTCGGCAACCTCACTGTCTGGCTGGTCTTCATCGCGTTTCTGTTTTCCCGCGCCGTCACCTCCACCGGTTTCGGCACGCGCCTCGGCTACCTTTTCATCCGGCGCTTTGCGCGCACGCCGCTGAGCCTCGGCTATTCGCTGGCGGCGGCCGACCTGGTGCTCGCCCCTTTCATCCCGTCCGACACCGCGCGCGGCGGCGGCGTGGTCTTCCCCATCACGCGTGGCGTGGCCGCGGCGCTTGGCTCCGAACCCGGTCCCACCGCGCCGATCATCGGCAGCTTTCTGACGCTGGTCTCCTTTCACACCACCTACGTCGCCTCCGCCATGTTCCTCACGGGCATGGCCGCCAATCCTTTGATCGCGGAATTCGCGCGCCAGATCGGCCACGTGGAACTCACCTGGGGCCGCTGGCTCGCGGGCTCCATCGTCCCCGGCTTAATCAGCTTGACTGTGATTCCCTGGTTCCTCCTTCGCGCGGTCCGGCCCGAACTTCGCGACACCGCGCCCGCGCGTGAGTTGGCTCGCGCCCACCTGGAGAGCATCGGCCCGTTGCGCCGCGAAGAGATATGGCTGGTCATTATCTTCCTCGCCGTGATGGCCGGTTGGGTCACGTCGCCGTGGCACGGCATTCCCAACACCTTCGTCGCCATGGCCGGCCTCGGGGTGCTGCTGCTGGCCCGCGTCATCACTTGGGACGACCTGCTCTCCGAGAAGCGCGCCTGGGACGCGCTCATCTGGTTCGCCCCGCTGGTCATGATGTCGGACGCCCTCAATCAATCCGGCGTCGTCAAAATTCTTTCCGGCAAATTGTTCGGTCTGATGACCGGCTGGCCGTGGCTGCTGGTCTGGCTCGCACTGTCCGTAGCCTACATTTATATTCACTACAGCTTCGCCAGCATGACCGCGCAGGTCACCGCGCTCTACCCCGGCTTCCTCGCCGCGGCGCTGGCCGCCGGCGTTCCTCCCATGCTGGCCGCGCTTCCACTGGCCTATTTCTCCAACCTCAACGCCGCCATGACCCACTACGGCACCGGCTCGGCCCCGGTCTTTTTCGGCGCCGGTTACGTTCGCCAGACCGATTGGTGGCGCCTCGGCTTCCAGATCTCGCTCATCAATCTGGTCATCTGGCTGGGCATTGGAGTATGTTGGTGGAAGCTGGTCGGCTTGTGGTAAGGTAAACGCCCGGGCCCGGAAATGCGTCTCTATCTATTACCATCAATTGCGGACATCCAATGGGCGAGTACGACTCTGAAGAACTTTCCAAAATCGTCGCTGAGCTGAATCGCGCCGCGCCCAGCCAGAAACGGGCCCCCGCGCGCGGATCGCAAGCCACGCCGACGCTCGACAAGCTGCTTAGCCTGGCGGCAACGCGCAACGCGTCCGATATCCTCCTGGTGGCCGGCGCGCCCGCCATGTTGCGCGTCACCGGCAACCTGACGCCCGCCTCGGGGCCGCCGCTCGATGCCGAGGAAGTGCGCAGCCTTGTCGCGCCGCTGCTCGAACCGGCCCAGCTCGACGAACTGCAGCGCGTCAAGTCGCTCGATTTCGGTTTCTTCCGCGAAGGCATCGGCCGCTTTCGCGTCAACCTGCATCACCAGCGCGGCACCCTGGCGGCTTGCATCCGGCTCCTGCCCTCGAAGATTCCTTCGCTCGAATCTTTGCATCTGCCGGCTTCTCTCGCCAGGCTCGCCGAACGCCGCCAGGGCCTGGTTCTGCTCACCGGACCCACTGGCTGCGGCAAGTCTTCCACGCTCGCCGCGCTCATCGATATCGTCAATACCCGCCGCGCCGCCCACGTCGTGACCATCGAGGATCCCGTGGAATACCAGCACGCCAACCGCAGCGCCGTCATCGAGCAGATTGAAGTCGGCCGCGATACGCCGGATTTCGCCGTCACTCTGCGCAGCATCATGCGGCAGTCTCCGGACGTCATCCTGGTGGGCGAAATGCGCGACGCCGAAACCATCTCCACCGCGCTCACCGCCGCCGAAACCGGCCACCTGGTCCTTTCCACGCTCCACACCAACGACACCATCCAGAGCGTCTCCCGCATTCTCGACACGTTTCCTTCCTCCAACCAGCCGCAAATCCGCCAGCAGTTGTCGCTGGCTCTGCTGGCCATCGTCGCGCAGCAGCTCGTGCCCGGCCTCGATGGCGTTATGCGCTGGCCCGCCACCGAGATCATGCTCTCCACCGACGCCGTCCGCGCCCTCATCCGCAAAGGCGACGACCACCAGCTCCGCTCGCAGGTTTCCGTGGGCAAATCCGAGGGCATGATGACCATGGAGCAATCGCTCGCCGAGCTGGTGCGCGCCAACCGCATCACGCGCGACACGGCCTACGCGCACTGCTACCGCGCCGACGATCTCCAGCGGTACTTGGGATAGAGAACTTCAAGCTGCCAGCGGGCGCGGCGGCGTTTTCAGGGAGCCACCTTGCAAGCCAGTGTCAGCCCATCCCCCATCGTGGCCATCGCCAGTGTGACGCGGTTATCCTCGTGGAGTTTGCGGTTGAAGGCCCGCATCGTCCCGGTGTCCGCGTCCTGCTGCCCGGGGTCCGCCACTTTTCCCTTCCACAGTACGTTGTCCACCGCGATCAATCCCCCCGGCCGCAGCAGCTCGAGCGCCCGCTCGTAGTAATTCGAGTAGTTTGGTTTATCCGCGTCGATGAACGCGAAATCGAAAGTCCCCGCCTCGCCCTCCGCAATCAGCGCATCCAGCGTTTCAAGTGCCGGCGCCAGCCGCAGATCGATCCGGCTCTCGACACCCGCTGCCCGCCACGTGGCGCGCGCCAGCGCCGTGTATTCCTCGCTCACGTCGCAAGCCACCAGCTTGCCGTCCGCCGGCAGCGCCAGCGCCACCCAGGTCGAACTGTAGCCCATGAAGACGCCCACTTCGAGAGTCTTGCGCGCGCCCATCAGCCGGACCAGCAGGTGGAGGAATTGGCCTTGCTCGGGCGCGATCTGACAGGATGCCTGCGGATGGCGCTCGGTGTCTTCCCGCAGACGCCGTAACGTCTCGGGCTCATGCAGTGTGACCTCGCGGACGTATTCCGCCAGCCGGTCCGTCATGGGGGTGTAGTTTCTGGACATGCAGAATCCAATTCTACCCCGGGTTGCTGCCTCATACTTACTTAAAGCTAATGCTCGTTGGTGGGGCAGTCCCCCTGGACTGCGGGCGACCCCCTGGTCGCCCCTGCCGCGCTGGACCATCGATACTCACTGGCGTCCCTCACCAGCCCCGCCCGCACAGGATTTCCCTCGATGTAGTTCCCGATCCTCTCGAACTCCCGCTCATCCCGCACCAGGCGGTCGTAGCTCTCATCCTGCCAGAAAGGGCTTCCCGTCAACGCTAACATCGCGTTGGCCCGCTTGGCCGTAATTCCTTTCAACGATTTCGTCAATTTGGGCAGTGCCACGGCCGGAGTCGCCAACAAATGAACGTGGTTTGGCATGACCACGAAGGCATGTAAAGCATAGTGCCCGAGGACGCTGGCGTTGTACTGGATGGCCTCTACGATCATGTCTGCAATGGCTGGCTGACGCAGGTAAAACGGACCATCGCGGGCTTCGTCCAACAGTCGATCCATCGCGGCAAATGCTTGTCCGGCGTTGAGCGCGCCGGCCGGGAACGCTCGGTGGGGCGGCAGACTATCGTGGAGACGCCACGTGAGGAAGACGGAGCGTTTCGGGTCATAGACGTGCGGAAGTCGCCGCCGGGAGAATGCCATACCAGAGTAGTTCCCCGAGCACTGCGGAATTCTCACCTACTGTTGGTGTCCGGACTATTTCCAGCATCGGGAGTGTAGCGGGATTTGTGGGGCAGACCCCTGGTCTGCGCGGGTCCCCTGGACCCGCTCGCCTGCCGAAGAATCAAGTCATTTGGCCACTGCCAGAGGCCGACCGGGGGGTCGGCCGCAGACCAGGGGGTCTGCCCCACCAGCTATCGTGCCGCGGTTTGCAGCACCGCGTTTTCGATGGCCCGCGTCACTTCCTCGGGCGGCAGGGCGCCGTCCACCGTGCGCACGGCCGCCTCACCGTACCACCCCAACACCGGGCCCGTGAGCTCCCGGTAAGCCGCCAGCCGCTGGCGGATCACCGCCTCCTGGTCGTCCTCACGCGTGAGCAGTTGTTCGCCATCGTCGTCGCACAGGCCGGTCTGCCGCGGCGGCTGCCACATCACGTTGTAGATGCGCAGGCACTTCGGACATTGGCGCCGCGCCGTCAAACGCTCGACCAGCGCATCCTCCGCGACATCCAGGTGGATCACCGTCGGGTCCGGCAATCCGCGCTCGCGCAGCAGCGCCGCAAACTCGGTCGCCTGCGGCACCGTGCGCGGGTATCCATCCAGCAGAAATCCGCCCGCGCAGTCCGGCCGCGCGATGCGCGACGCTACCATGCCGTTCACGATGTCGTCGCCCACCAACCCGCCGCTCGACATGATCTTGCAAGCCAGTTGGCCCAGCTCCGTTCCGGCTTTGCACTCCGCACGAAATATTTCGCCCGTTGAGATGGCCGGGATCTGGAAGCGCTCCGCCAGATGGGCCGCCTGCGTGCCTTTTCCGCACCCTGGGGGACCGAACAGCAAAAGGATCATTTCAACCTCCCGCGGCCTGTTCAAATTTCACGAATTGGATATAGAGGCCCCAAAATATGAAATCAGCAGCCTGTTAGCAGGCTAACTCCTGCGCGCCCCGAAATCAAGTCCGGGGGACTCCGCTCCCTTGCGGTCGCGGCTCGCTCTGGCCCGGCCCCGTTAGAATGCTGCCGTCCGCCCGTAGTTCCAACTGCCGGTCGCGCCACTCCACCTGGTGCCCGAACAGGCCGCATACCCAAACCGCAAATCCGAACAGGTCGCGCACCGGGATTAGCCAGAAGTTCGGCGCCACCCTCGGGTCGCGCAGGATTCCCGCGCCGGTCATCACACCGGCCGTCAGCCGCAGGCCCAGCGCCGCCGCGCCCGCCCACCACTGGCCGGCCGCAAACGCCATTAGCGCCCACACCGTGGCCTGCGTCACTCCGAACCCGCAATAGCCCAACGGACGCGACACCCGGATGGTCCGCGACCACCGCAACTGGTGGCGCCACACCTGCCCCCACGATCCTTCGCCGAGCCCCGTCTCCACCACCACCGCCGCAAACTCGATGCGGAGCCCGAGCGCGCGGATATGCTTCCCGAGTTGGTAATCGTCGGCCAGATATTTTCCGATGGCTTCGAAGCCGCCCATCCGCCGCAGCGTTTCCGCGCGGAAAACCATGGTCGAGCCCAGCGCGAATTCCGCCTGTCCCAGCAGCCGCGCCACCATCACGCTGGGCGCGAACTCGGTGGCGATGCCCAACGCTTCGCAACCGGCCGCCGGCGAGTCCGACCGCGCGCGGTACAGGCACGTCACCAGGCCGACAGCGGCATCCGAGAGTGGCGCCGTGACCTCCTCCAGATAACCGGGCTCGACCGCGATGTCGCTGTCGTTCACCAGCAGCACCTGGTAGCGCGCGCGCCGCGCCAGTTCCGCCAGCACGCCCACCTTGGCGTTGGGCGTGTCGCTCGAAACCAACACTCGTTCGATGCGTTGCCGCGGAAACTCGCGTTGCAGCCGCTCGATCTCGGCCACCGCCGGATCGTTGGCATCCGTGAACCCGAAGAGAATTTCGTACTCCTTATAGTGCTGCATGGCATGCGAGCGGATGGCTTCGTAGAAGCGCGGATCCTTGCCATGCACCGGTTTCAGGATGGAGACCGGCGGCCTCGAGCCCGCGCCGCCGTGCCACGCCAGCCGCTTCCGCCACACCGCCGCCGCCACTATGGCGAGCAGGTAGTAGGCCGCCGCCGCGATCGCCGGTATCGCCAGGAAGATCACAGGGAAACCAGCGCCACCCCGCAGACGACCAGTGCCGCGCCCGCCCAGCGCAGCCGGTTGACCCGTTCCTTCAGAACATATTTGGCCAGCACCGTTTCGAGCACGTAAGTCACCGCCGATACCGGGACCGCGAAACTCAGCTCCGTCACCGACAGCAGCTTCATCAGCGCAAAGAAGGAGACCGCCATCGAAACCACCGACGCAATCACATAGCGGTTGCGCGCCAAGAGCGCCAGCGCCCGCCCCAACGCGCCCGGCCGGAAATCGCGGATTTCGCCGTGCCGCCGCATTCCATAGGCCTGCAACACTTCACCCGCCGTGGCGGCCGCCACCATGATCCCCACAATCAGCCACTTCACCGTGCCGCCCCCGGGCCGCCCGGTCCGGTGGTCTGCGGCTCCGTGCCGCCGCCCACCAACGCGACCCCGGCCACGATCAGCACGATGCCCGCCCACCGCGCCATGGTGATGCGTTCGTCGAGGAAAATGCGGCCCAACAGCGCCACCACTACGTAACCCACCCCCGTCACGGGCACCACGTAGCTCAGGTCCGCCCAGCTCAGCAGCGCCATCCGTGAAAGCTGCCAGACAATCAGCAACACCACGCCCAGCGCCACCCACGGCTGGAACAGCGCGCCGATATATTCAAAGGGAGTCTGGAGCGACGCGGGCATGCCCCGCTTCATGAAAAAATCCCCGAAGGCGTTGGCGAGCACCACCACCGGGACGCAAATCCACGTCTTGAGCCGCAGGCGCGCCGCTTCGGAACTCATGCCCGCCGTCAATCGCCCGAGCTTGCAGGCACCGGCGCCGTCTTGGCGGCCGCCTTGTGATCGGCCACAAACTTTTTCCGCTTGGACCGCAGAGCCATGTATTCCCGCGCTTCCTTGGTGAGCCGTTTGCGCTCGTCGCTGTCGAATATGGCCTTCCTCACAATCCGCCAGATCACCCGCGGCCGGAAGAAATACTCGCCATAGAAACGCTCCACGAATTCCACCAGCTCCCCTTGGTCCAGGCCCGGGTAGATGATGTTGGGAAGCTGGTGCCCCGTGTCATCGGTCATCGAATCGATGGTGATGAGGTTGTTCTTCTTGACGTAGTCGTAGAATTCCGTCCCCGGATACGGATGCGCAATCGACACCTGAATGGTTTCCGTGTCCAGCTTCTTTGCGAAATCGATGGTCTTGCGGATGCTCTCGCGCGTCTCGCCCGGGAGTCCGATGATGAAGTCCCCGTGGACCAGCAGGCCCAGCTTCTTGCAGTTCGCCGTGAAGCGCTGCGCCATCTCCACCGTGGCGCCCTTCTTAATGTTCTTCAGGATCTGCGGATCGCCCGATTCATATCCCACGATCAACAGCCGGCAGCCGGCTTCCTTCATGGCCTTCAGCGTGTCGTAGTCGGTGGTGACGCGCGACGTGCAGGACCACGTCGCCTTCAACGGCTGCAGCTTCTTGCACAGCTCGATGGTCCGCTCTTTGCGATAGTTGAAGGTGTCGTCGTCGAAGAACAGTTCCTTCATCTGCGGGAATTGCTCCATGGCGTAACGCACTTCGTTGGCCACGTCATCGCTGGAACGCAGCCGCCAGCGGTGCCCCGAGTGGGTTTGCGGCCACAAGCAGAACGTGCACAGCGCCGGGCAGCCCCGCGACGTGTATAGCGAGACGAACGGGTTCAACAGAAACGGCACGTTGTAGCGTGTGATGTCCAGGTCGCGCTTGTAGGTCTTAGTCACCCACGGCAGGGCGTCCAGGTCTTCGATGGCCGGCGCTTCCTTGTTGTTGACCACCTGTCCGTTCTTGCGGAAGCTCACGCCCGCGATCTCTTCGAGGGGTTTACCCCTGGCGTAGTCCACGATCTGGTAATCGAACTCGCGCCGCACCACGAAATCGATGGCGGGCGTCCCCAGCAGGGTCTTCTCCGGCTCGGTGGTGACCGGCGGCCCCACGAAGGCCACCTTGAGCTTGGGGTTGACGTCCTTCATCATCTCCGCCATCTTCACGTCCACGTGAAATCCGGGCGTCGAGGTGTAGAGCACCAGCAACTCGAACTGCTTGGCCATCTCCACCGTCTGCTCGATGGACACTTTGTGCGGCGGCGCGTCCAGCACTTTGCTGTCCGGCAGCATCCCCGCCGGGTAGCAGAGCCACACCGGGTACCAGTAGGATTCGATCTCCCGGGAGGCCGGCCAGCGCGAGCTCGCGCCGCCATCGAAGCCTTCGAAAGATGGGGGATTCAGAAACAGCGTCCTCATGTAATCTCCAGTCGAACGGAACCCTCCGGTCGCGCTTATTGAATCTCAGGTTCCTCGGCAACCGCCCGCGTATCAATGGAGTAGTTGCTGAACTCGACGGTCATTTCCAGCCTGCCGACACCCAGCCGCGTATCCACTACGCTCTGTTCCTGCTTCGGCACCGAAATTCCGTCCCGGATTTCGTACTTGCGGACGAAAGCCACCCTCTTCAGAAAAACCGACGGCGATTTCACCAGGTAGCCCGATTCCTGCACCCGCAGGAACGTCTGGGCGTCGATCGAGATCTCGCCTTTGAACAATCCCTGGCGCTTCCGTTTAGGCGTCACCTGGAACTCGTGCACGTCCCGCCCGTCCAGTTGCTTGCGCCCTTTGTATTTGAAATTGTAATTTTCCGGCGTCACCGCAACCGACGCCCCCGGTTCTTCCTGCGCTTCGGCTTCCGCCGAAAGGTAACGGTTGATCACCTGGCTCTTCACCGTCCCGTCGCCCTCAAACCGCAACCTCTCGTAGGTGATGCGCCCCAGCGCGGTGATGCGGCGCAGGGCATGCAACTTGCCTTGTTTCCTGAGCTTGGGGAGTGCCGCCAGAATGTCGACGTCCATGCTGGCGGCCTGGATCATGCGTTCCTGCCCCCGCGTGGCAGCGCAGTAATTTTCTACAATGCGCTCGGGAGCCAGCGCCACGGGCGTTTCCGCCTCAAGCGCCAGGCACGCGGTAATCGATAGCAGGATGACGCGAACCTTCAATTTACAGACCCCAACTCAATCGAATGATTGCTTAATGCTTAAGTCTATCAAGATCAGGGGTTGCAGGCAATTGGCCCCGGTCCAAGGGGCTGGCGGCGCAGGCAAATTCACGCGCGGCCAGATTTCTAATGCCCTTCGCCAGATCAGCCCGGCCGGCTCCGGTGACGATTTCGAGCGACTCCGCGGCGGCGGTACAGGCATCCCGGTGAATGGTCGCACAGGACATATCCAGATCGACGCCACCACGATCATCCAGGCGCACGCAACGCCTCGATTCAGCGCTATCGCGATACAACCGCCCGAGGCTCAGCCTGAGATACCCATCCGCAGTGATTATGATTCCCTCCAACAGCGCGACCGCAGCTTCGTCATTCCGGCCGGCGGATTGAAAAGCCTCCGCGATCTGCCGATAGGTGAGCGCCAGCAGCGGGTCAAACTCGCGCGCGTGGAGGGCCGCCGCCAGAGCCTGCCGGGGATCGCGGAGCCGCACGTACACCGAAGATTCCAGCCGATACAGCGTCCCATAGTACAGTGAGGTTGCAGCGGTGTAGAAAGCCGCTGGATCGCGCCTTTTCAGAGCAGCCCAATCGGTGCCTGCTTCGGTCAAGGTAATGCCGCGCCGCACG
This sequence comes from Bryobacteraceae bacterium, assembly GCA_049519475.1. Taxonomy (GTDB): domain Bacteria; phylum Acidobacteriota; class Terriglobia; order Bryobacterales; family Bryobacteraceae; genus PALSA-129. The sequence goes on from JBEKQS010000006.1 coordinate 15,714, forward strand.
AAACCCAATGCCGTTTGGTAGTCGGCATCAGCTTCAGGGCTTGCGCCGGGCGCGGAATCCGGCGAGCCTCTTTCCCGCTCGGCGCGTATGAAATGGTACAACGCCGCGGCTCGATAGGGCTCGAGCGGTGTTAGCGCATCGGGCAACGAACGAATCAGGCTGACACTCCGATCCACTTCAGCGACGGCCTCCGCAATCCCCGAATGTTCCCGGTCGGAGGCAAATAACGACTCAGCTCGCATTAGATGAGTCTTATAGCTCATGGGTTGGGAGTTCACGGCCGCCGCCGATAAAGTGAGATCCGTTCTCCAGTCGGCATTCCTCGCTAAAGTCCCGATCGCCAATACCGCCAGAAGCACACAGAGAACATAGGGAGCCAGCCGCCTAAGAACGCGATAAGCCAACATTACAACGCATAACATCACTCCGGCACACGGCAGATAAAGCAGCCGTTCCGCCATAATTGTGCCGATGGGAAACAGCAGATTGGCCGCAGGCAATAAGGTGACGAAAGCGAACATCAAGAAAAAGAAAGCAGTCCGGTTTCTCCGCATCACCACCGCGGCAATAAATCCTACAGCCGCGACCGTCAGGCCCGCCAGCCAATCCCGAGGCGTGCCGCGAACCAGCATGATGGCCTGGTACGAATAGTCGAAGGACAGATGCCGAGGCCACAGCATGAGCCAGACATAGCGGCCCAATACCGCCGCTGCCGTAAGCCTGCCTGTCCAGAAGCCGGCGCCTGCAATTGGATTGTCGGCAAACGGGAATACCACGGGATTGGATGCCGCCAATACCAGCGCTCGTTGGTAAAGCATCAACAATAGAGGGATCAAAACGGCCAGCAAGCCCAGCGCCACATTCAGACGGCTTGGCCGTTCCTTCCACCAAATCGCTTCATACAACAAGAGCACTCCCAACAGGGCAACCGCGCTTTCCTTGGAGAAAGCCCCGAGCATGGAAGCGGCAAACAGGCCGGCCAACCATGCCAGGCGCAAAAGCCCCCGCACGCGGACGCCTCTTAGATAAAGCAAGAAGCCGCCCAGGACGGCCACGCCGGCCAGTAAGTCGGCACGACCTATGATATTAGTTACCGATTCGGTCAGAAGCGGATGGACCGCCCAAAGCGCCGCGACGAATGCGGATGGCCAGGGCGATTTAATGAAATATGACGCCAGGGCAAAGACCAATAATACGTTTATAAGATGTAAAATAAAATTAACGCAATGATAGCCAATGGGATTGCCGCCGTTGCCGAGCACGGCATAATTGAAAAGGTATGACATGGTGGTAATAGGACGATAGAGTCCACTCTCGCCATAGGGCCACCAGTAAGTGTGGTCAAGAATAAGGTTGAGGTTGTCGACTGTAGCGCTATGTACTCGTGCGTCGTTAAGGATGAGCGTCGCGTTGTCGAAGGGGAACCCGCCCGTGAAGGAGTTGGAATAAGAAAGGATTGTTAGACCGCAGAGTGCCGACGCCAGAAGACAGTAGCGAACCAGCGAAGGCCGGCCGCGGCCAGTGGCTGGTGAATCGGTTTGGTTCCTCCCGGTTGCCATGGAATGCTCGAAAGATGCCAGGATATCAGAAAGCAAATGGCGGCCCGAGGGTCATCAGCCGGAGGGGAAGTGAGGAGGTGGAAGTCGAGGAAGTCAGAATGAAGAGGAGGTTATGGACGGATTGGGGGTTGGAGGTTGGCAGGCGAAAGCGCCTGCCCCACAAGAGTTGAGACACTTGTGGCGTGAGAGTGGATAGAAAGAGGGCGTTGCGGCGGCCGGGGCTCTCGGACTTTTCGCCGGGCGTGTCTCCGGATTCTTTCGGACCCTATTACGGGGCGGCCGCCGATGATTTGAACCGCATCTTCAGGGTTGACGACGCTGGATGGCGCCGGGCTCCCCGATTCGATGATTGATTCTCTGAAAACCGTACTCCACGCGGGCACGAATGCCGATATGTTTCGGGATTGCGAAATCGATTTCACGTTTCTTCCGTCGGCCCCCATCGGTTAACAACCCCGAAAGTTGCCGCAAGGTTTCAAGACCTCCGGAAGTATCAGTACCACCTGAAAAGCAACGCTTCCTGCGCAGGAAGTTCGGATTCGGAAGATTGCGACGAGCGCAACTCCTTACCCGATTCAAAAGTAGCACGGGGTTGAGTACCAAGGCGGGGGAGAAAAACTGCAAGTGGGTGAAAACAAGCCAAATTGAGGCGAAAGATTCTTGAACTGGGAATTGAGCATCGGCGGAGGGAACGTTGGCAGGCGCAGCGCCTGCCAAACGACCGGCCAGGAGGCCGGTCCCACATGGCGGAGCGGGGCGTGAGGCCATGCCAGCGGCAAACCAGACGAATGTCAAGCATTGACATGCCGAGTTCGAACGATTAGCCTGTGTACAGGACGGGAGGCTGCTACCCATGGGCCAGATGAATATCTCGATCACGGACCACCTGGTGGGGTACGTCCGCAAGAAGGTGCGGACCGGACGCTACAACAGTGCCAGCGAGGTTGTGCGGGACGCCTTGCGCCGAATGGAGGACGAAGAAGCCCGCGAGGTCCGGCTGGCGCGGCCATCGGCCGAGGACATCGTGGCGGACCTTGAGGATCCAATGGTTACCGCGTTCCTTGGATTTCTGGAGAAGGATCTGAAGGGGCATCCTGGCCGCCGCGCGCAATTGTCGAAGACGTCGGTCGAGCGAGCGGTGCGCCTGACCAAGAGAGTCAAGGTCAGGGACGACGAAGCACTGCCCGGGAATGTGACTTTCTGATTCAGCATGCCACCAGAACCATTCGCGTACCGCAACGGATGGAGCCTTTACGTCCATCCCGCTTTCGGAGATGCATTCGAGCGGCTGAATGACGCCGTGCGACGGCTCAGGCGGGAGCAGCCCGGAGCCTATCACGAGCATCCCAAAGCCAAGCTTCTGAAGCGCGTGCTGGAGTTGATTCTGGAAGAAATCCCGCGCGATCCGAACGCCGCCGAGTTCCAGCTTGGCAACACTCTGGGGCCGGCGCACAGGCATTGGCGCCGTGCCAAGTTCCTGGGCCGCTTCCGGCTGTTCTTTCGCTTCAGCACGACTCACAAAGCCATCATCTACGCGTGGGTCAACGACGACAATACGCTTCGAAAGGCCGGTTCAAAGACCGATCCGTATGCTGTGTTCCAGAGGCGGCTGCGGGCGGGCGATCCTCCCGATGACTGGGACGACCTGTTGCGCGGGGCGGTTGACAGTTTGTAGAAGCGCCCGCTCTACATTCCCGCCCAGCCGGGCTGGCGGGCCTGCTTCTCCACCACCTTGGGGCCGTATTTGGCGGCGACCTCGCGGACCTTTGCGGCGTTGCCCAAGAGAACGAAGGTCAAGTTTTCGGTGCGGTAGTATTTGCGCGCGACGGCGTTGGCCTGCTCCAGCGTCACCGCGTCCACGCGCGCGAAGAACTGATCCACTTCGTCGCGATCCAGGCCGAACAGTTCCATCTCGCCCAGGACGTTGGCCACCTGGTCGGCGGTCTGCAAGGTCCTGCTCGGGTAGCTGCCTTTCACGTAGGCTTTGGCGGACGCCAATTGCCCGGCCGTCATTCCCTGGTCGTGGAAGCGCTTCAGTACCTCCAGCGCCAGGTCGATGGCCTGCGCAGTGGTCTCGGTCTTGGTGTAGCTGTTGATGGTGATGGCGCCGTCCAGCCGCGTCATCTGCACCGACGAACTGGCGCCGTAGGTGAGACCGCTGGTGACGCGGAGCGCGTCGTTGATCATCGACGTGAAGCGGCCGCCAAACAGCGTGTTCACCAGGATGAGCGGCACGCGGTCGGGCGTCGAGCGCCGCACGCCCGGCTGCGCGATGACGAAATAGGTTTGGGTGGCATCGGGCTTGTCCACCAGCAGCACCCGCGGCTCGGAGTCCCCGGGCGCGGCGGGCGCGGCTGCGAAGGTGTAGGCGGCGCCGGGCGGCACGGCGCCAAACGTCTGCGTCACGCGCGCTTTTGCCGCGGCGGGATCGAAATCGCCGGCGACGATCACGATCAGGTTGCGGCCCACGTAAGTCTTCTGGTGGTAATCCACGATATCCTGGCGGCGGATGCGGTCGTAGGACGCTTCGTCGGCGGGGCGGCCGTAGGGATGGGCGCTGCCGAAGAAGAAGCTGCGGTAGTAGGGGTTGATGGCGGCGCCGGGGTTGTCCTTGGTGGTTTTCAGGCCGTCGGTGCGGCGCGACAGCGTCTTGCGGACTTCCTCTTCCGGGAAGGCGGGAGCGAGGAGCGCGTCGGCCACCAGCGCCAGGCCGGCGTTGAAATCCTTACTCAGAAACTCGGCGTAGGCCGTGGTGGATTGCTCGTCGGCGCCGGCTCCGAAGGTGCCGCCGATGGCGTCGATCTGCTCCGAAAACTGCGCGGCGGTGCGCTGAGCGGTTCCGCGGCGCAACAGCTCGGCGGTCACCGAAGCCAGGCCGGCCATCGCGACGGGGTCGGACTCGGCTCCGCCCTTTACCAGCACGCGGAAGCTCACCAGGGGAAGTCCCGTGCGTTGCATGTAGTAGACCACCGCGCCGTTGGGCAACACCTCGCGGGTGTAGGGCGGCAGTTTCACCTGCGCGCCCAGCGACGCGCACAGGGCCAGGGCCCAGATCAAGCGCTTCAAGGCTTTGCTTCTCATTGCCTGGCTTCTCATTTCCGCACCTCGGGCTTCTCGGGGATCAAGGTGGCCACGGTTCGATTCTTGGGCGTGAAATATTTCTGCGCCACGCGTTGGATGGCTTCGGCGGTGACGGCTTCGATCTCCTGGTCGGCAGTGAAGAGTTTGGCGTAATCACCGTGGAACACTTCGTACTCGCCCAGCAGGTTGGCGCGGTTCTCGATGGTCTTGCGGCTGCGGTAGAGATCGGCCAGCATCTGGTTTTTCGCTTTGCGCAACTCGGCGTCCGGCACGGGTTCGCTTTGCAGGCGCGCCAACTCCTCGAAGAGAGCTTTCTCCGTGGCCGCCGGGTCCACGCCGGAGCGCGGCGTGATGGTGAAGCGGAAGACCGTCGGGTCGAGCGCGTCGCCCGCGTATCCGCCGGCCGACAACGCCAGTTGCGAATCGACCAGCCGCTTGTACAGCCGCGAACTCTGGCCTTGCGAAAGGATGGTCGAGATCACGTCCAGGACGGGCATGTCCGGGTTCTTGGCATCGGGCACGTGGTACAGGAAGATCTGGATGGGCAACTGCGCCGGCTTGCTCAGGATGACGCGCCGCTCGCCCAATTGCTCGGGCTCCCTGGTGCGCACGGGCGGCGGCGGTTCGCGCCGCGGAATCGGCTCCAGATACTTTTTGGAAAGCGCCAGCACCTGGTCGAAACCGACATCGCCGACAATCACCATCACGCAGTTGTTCGGCGCATAGCCCATGCTCCAGTGGCTCTTCAGGTCCTCCATGGTCCAGGACTCGATATCGGAAGGCCAGCCGAGCACGGGCCAATGGTAGGGATGCGCTTCAAAGGCCGCGGCCTCGGCCAGTTCCGAGAGCATGCCGCCGTTGCTGTTGTCCACCGAGGAGCGGCGCTCGGAATAGACCACGCCCCGTTCCGACTCGATCATCTTGGGATCGAAGGAGAGGTCGCGGATGCGATCGGCCTCCATGTCGAACATCAGTTCCAGCGCCGAACTGGGGAACCAGTCGGTGTAGACCGTGACGTCGTTGGAGGTGTAGGCGTTGTTGCTGCCGCCGTTCATTTCCATGGTGCGGTCGAATTCCTTGGGACCGTATTTCCTGGCGCCGTTGAACATCATGTGCTCGAAGAAATGGGAGACGCCGGTCGAGCCCGGATGTTCGTTGCGGGAGCCCACCTTATAGAAGAAGTACATCGCCACGTTGGGAATGGCGTGGTCCTCCTGGACAATCACCTTCATGCCGTTGGCCAGCGTCTGGGTCCTGACGTCCTGCTGGGCCAGGAGCAGGGGGGAAAGAACCAGTGCCGCGAGAATCGTACGCATAGGTCCAGAATAGCGCCCCGCTGCTATATTGAAAATGCACCATGGGCCGCATCCACATCCTTCCCGACCAGGTCGCCAACAAAATCGCCGCCGGAGAAGTGGTGGAGCGTCCCGCCTCGGTGGTCAAGGAGCTGCTCGAAAATTCCCTGGATGCCGGCGCGACCGACGTGCGCGTGGAGGTGGAATCCGGCGGCCGGCGGCTGATCCGCATGGTGGACGATGGCTGCGGCATGCTGCGCGACGACGCGCTGCTGGCCTTCGAACGGCACGCCACCAGCAAGTTGCGCGACGTGAAGGACCTGCTTTCGATTTCCACGCTGGGCTTCCGCGGCGAGGCGCTGCCTTCGGTTGCCTCGGTCTCGCGGCTGCTTCTGGAGACGCGCGCCGCGGAGGAAACCACCGGGACGCGCATCGAAATCGCGGGCGGCAAGATGCTGCGCTGCGAAGAGGCGGCGCTGGGGCGCGGCACCGTCATCACCGTGCGCGACCTTTTTTATAACGTGCCGGCGCGCAAGAAGTTTCTGCGCACCGAGCAGACCGAGCTGGCGCACATCGCCTCGCTGGTGACGCACTACAGCCTGGCGCATGCGGACAAGACGTTTCTCCTTACCAGCGGGCCGTCGGAGCTGCTGCACGTGACGCCGGTCGGAACCCTCCAGGAGCGGGTCTATCAGGTGTTCGGCAGCCAGGTGCTGGACGAGCTGGTGGACATCGGCGTCCGCGAGAAAGATTTGTACCTGCCCCCGCCGAGCGTGCCTCCCTCCGAGGCCCTGGCCGAATACCGGCGCGAGCCGGGCCCGGATGACGACCCTCCCACGCGCGCGTTCCGGCTGCGCGGATTCTTTTCGCGGCCGCAGGTGCAAAAGGGCAACCGCAATTCTATTTTCATTTTTGTAAACGGCCGGCTGATCCGCGACCGCCTGCTGCTGCACGCGCTTTCCTCGGCCTATCACAACCTGATTCCGCCCGCGTCCTATCCCTTCGCGCTGCTGTTTCTGGAGTGCGACCCGGAAGAGGTGGATGTCAACGTGCATCCGTCGAAGACCGAAGTGCGCTTCCGGCACGGCAACTTCGTGCACGATTTCGTCCGCGACACCTTGCGCGACCGGCTGATGGAAAGCCGCCCGGCGCCGTCATTTTCGCCGCGCGCGCCGCTCGCGGCGCCCGCCGCGCAAGCGGCCGCGGGACTGCCATATTCCGAATTCAGCCAGATGATCGAAGACCAGGAACCGGCCGCCGCAAGTGTGCTGGAAGCGCTCGCGGCAGATGCGCCCGTGGTGGAAGTCTCCGCAGGCGAGGCTGCGCTGCCCGAATTCGCGCTGCGGCCGGCAGCGGGCCCCACGCCGCGCCTGGACTTCAGCGCGCCGCCGCTCGAAGTGACCCCCGGCCCGCCACCGTCGGGGAAACTGTCGCGCCACCTGGATGCGCATGGCGAGTTCCCGCCGGAAGCCATTCCGCCGCCGGAGATTTCGCTCTCGGTCCTGTCGGAGCTGCGCCCGCTCGGCCAGATTCACGAGAGCTTCATCATCGCCGCCGGCCGCGACGGCCTTTGGATCATCGACCAGCACGTGGCGCACGAGCGCATCCTCTTCGAGCAGGTCTTGAAGCAGCGCGCCGCCGGCCGCGTGGAGACGCAGCGGCTGCTCATGCCGCTGATCCTGCAGCTCACCCCCGAGCAGCAGATCGACTACGCGCGCATCGCCGACGAACTGCTGGCCTCGGGCTTCGAGACCGAGCCCTTCGGGAACCGCACCATCGCGGTGAAAGCCGCGCCGGCCAGCGTGGGAGCGGCCGACCTGGAAAAAATCCTCTTCGAGATTCTGGAGACCGCCGAAGGCGAGCTGCGCGGCGCCTCGCTCGAGGATCTGCGGCGCAACATTTGCGCGTCGATCGCCTGCCGCGCCGCCATCAAGATCAACACTCGCCTGGACGCCGCCAAAATGGAATGGCTGCTGCGCGCCCTGGCCGCCACGGATTGCCCGATGAGCTGTCCGCACGGCCGCCCGATCGCGATGCACTACTCCACGCGCGAGATTTTGAAGGCCTTTCACCGGATCTAGCGCGAATCCAGCCCGTCAGTCCGCCAATACTTGCTCGAGTTGAACAATGAGCGGCGGGAGGTCCAGGGCCAATGTGTCACACACCCGCTCCAGGTCTACGTCGAAATACGCGTGAACTAACCTGTTTCGCATTCCGATGATTTCCGCCCACGGTATGTCGGAATGCTGAGAGCGGACGGCGTCGCTGACCCTGCTCGCCGCCTCGCCTATGATTTCGATGCACCGCACGAGGGCCAACGTCAACACCCGGTCGCGTGCCAGATCGTCTGGTTGGCGCCCCGCTCCGAAATCGACGGCTTCCCGGGCGGCGTCGCGCATGTGACGCAGGCGGACCAGATCACTCTCGGACATACTGAACCTGTGCATCCCTCAAAACATCATTTCGAAAATAACAGCTCAGCTCGTCCGGAGTTCGCAGATCCACCTTTCGGCCGAGCAACTCGGAAAGCTCCCGCTCCATGGCGGACAGCTTGAAATAACCGACCCGCTCATTCGGTTCGAATTCCACCAGGACATCAACATCGCTGGCATCGGAGAAGTGGTCGGTCAACACGGAACCAAACAGAGCCAGCTTGCGGATTCCGCTGCGCCGGCAGAACTCGGCGATCTCCGCATTGGGGATCGGAATGTGTGCGGTCGCCATATCACTATTATGCGCTACTGCGAGATCCCACCCCCGCAGGACGGTAGTGTCCTACTACGGCTGCTCATGAGGGCTACTATTCGTGTGATATAAGCGCGGGCCTTTTCGAAACTATCTCCAGCATTGCACTTACCTACTCCTGCCGCATCGCTTCCACCGGATTGATGCGCCCCGCGCGCCAGGCCGGTCCGGCCGCGGCAGCCAGGGTCGTCACGCCCACCGCAACCAACACCGCCGTGTACGTGACCGCGTCGGTGGGTTGCAGTCCGAAGAGCATCCCAGTGAGAACGTGGCCGAGCGCCATCGAACCGGCCAGTCCGATCGCCAGACCGACGATCGCCAGCAGACCGGCCTTGCGCAGGATGAGCCACATCACGCCGCCGGGCGTCGCGCCGAGCGCCAGCCGCACGCCCAGTTCGGCGGTGCGCTCCGCCGTCACCTGGGCCATCACGCCATAGACGCCGGCCATCGCCAGTAGCAGCGCCAGCGCGGCGAACACGCCCAGCAGCACGGTGCGGAAGTGCGGGGTGGCCACTGAATCGGCCAGCATGGTTTCCATGGTGGTGAACTTCGTGGCCGCCTCCGGCAGCATGGCCTGTACCTTTTGCCGCACCGCGCCCGTCAGCGATGCAGGCGGCACGCCGGTGCGCACCACCACCTGTACCTCATTCCCATAGTAGGGGTGCTGGCGCAGCGGCATGTAGATTTCCGGCCCTGGCGGTGTCGCCGGCGAATCCCGCACATCGCCCACAATGCCGACGATGGTGACCCAATTCGGGCTGTCGAGCCCGAGCTGAATTCTTTGGCCGATGGGGTCATCGTGCGGGAAGACCTGCCGGGCCAGCGCGGCGCTCACCACGCCGACGAAGGGCGATTCGTAAACATCCTGCGCGGTGAAATCGCGGCCGCGCAGCAGCGGCACGCCCATGGCACCAAAGTAGCCCGGACTGGCCAGGCGGAAGCCGGCCTGCGGCATGTCGCGGCTCTTGCCGAACACGTGCCGCCCTTCCACCGCGAAGCTGCCGTTCGAACCATACTGGCCCGTAGGCAGGCCCATGACGGCCGCGGCGGACGTGACGCCGGGAATGCCGCGCACCTGGCCGAGCATCTCTTCGTACTGCCGGCCCACCCGCAGATACTCGGCCAGAGAATGCGCCGGAGCGTGGGCGTACATCACCAGCATGCCTTCCGTGCGGTAACCGAGTGGGACGTTGGTGAGCGCGACAAAGCCACGGAACAGCAGGCCCGCGCCGATCGCCAGCACAAATGACAAAGCGATCTCCGCGACGATCAGCCCGTGTCGCAGCCGGTGCGAGCCGCGCCCCACCACGCCCCGCGATCCGCCCTGTTTGAGCGCTTCGGTGACCTCCAGGCGCGAAGCCTGCCACGCCGGCGCCAGGCCGAACACCACGCTTGCGCCCAGCGACGCCAGCACCGCGAACAGGAGCGCCGCGCGGTCCAGGCGCACTTCTCCCAGTCGCGGCAGATTGCCGGGCGCCGCGCGCAGCAACGCGGCGATACCGAACTGTGCCAGGGCCACTCCCGCGGCGGCCGCCGCCAACGCCAGCAGCAAGTTCTCCACGGTGAGCTGGCGGACCACGCGCCAGCGGCTGGCGCCCAGCGCGGCGCGCACGGCGATCTCCCGCGCGCGGGCCGGAGTCCGCGCCAGCAACAGGTTCGCCACGTTGGCGCACGCAATCAGCAGCACCAGCGACACCGCTCCCAGCAGCAGGTAGAGCGTGGGGCGCACGCCGCCCACCAGGCGCTCCCGCAGCGGGATGGCGGCGAAGCCTTTGTCGCGGTTGCTATCCGGGTAAGCGGCTTCCAGGCGCGCCGCGATGGTATCGAGCTGCGCCTGCGCGGCCTCCAGCGTCACATCCGTCCGCAGTTTGGCGACGGCGTAATAGTTATACGCGGTCCGGTCGAGGTTCTCCGGTTTAGCCGGGCCGGCCAGCCAGATGTCGGCTTTCTCCGGGAACTGGAAGCCAGCGGGAAGCACGCCGGCGATTTCATAGGCTTGGTTTTCCACGTGGACCATCTTGCCGAGTGCGGCCGCCGCGTCGCCGAAAGTGCGTTGCGCAAACGGCAGGCTGACCATGGCCGCGCGCTCCGCGTCGTTCTCCTCCAAGGATCGCCCGGCCATCGGTGGCACGCTGAACACGCGCAGGAATCCGGGATTGATCCAATACACACCGGTGAACTCGCCGCGGCCGCCCACCTGGACGCCCACTTCGCCGCCAAAGTAGCTGCTGAAGGCCGAAAAATCGCCGGCCTCTCCAGCCACGTCCACCAAGTCGCCGCCGGTCATCCGCGGCGTGAGGGCGCTGCGATTCTTCCAGCGCGTGGCGACGTTGACGATGCGGCCGGCATCGCGATACCGCAGCGGCTGGAGCAGAACGCTGTTGACTACGGTGAAGATTGCCGTGGTGGCGCCGATCCCCAGCCCGAGCGCCGCCACCACCACGGCGGTAAAGGCGCCGTTGCGCGCCAGCATACGCACCGCGTGCCGCGCGTCGTTGACGGCATCGGACAAAATGATTTTCAGCCAGCGTCCCATAGTTTAATTACTACCACGAGGGAAAAAGGTTACGCCGCTCGTAAGATCGCGGCCAAACTGGGGACGGAAATCCAAAGGATCGCCGCGGCCCGATAACTATTGAGGCACGGCAACCACACCGCCCATCTTGTGCCGGTCACCACGAACCCTTGACATCCATATCCCAATTCCTGTAAAAATATAGTACAGGCGAATAAAAAGCGAAACTCATGAAGGCGGCGGCGCTCAAAAAACAGTTCGAATCCGTGCTGGGCGGCCCTTTGGAATGGCAGGCGCGGCCGGCGCCGGAGATGCTCCCCTCGGGGATTCGGGAGGTCGATGAAGCCACCGGCGGGCTGCCGCGCGGGTGCCTCACGGAGATCGTCGGGCCGGCTTCTTCGGGGCGCACCAGCCTGATGCTTTCGATTTTGGCGCAAGCCACCGCGCGCGAGGAAATTTGCGCGCTGGTGGATGACGAGGACGCGTTTGACCCGGCGTCAGCCGCGGCGGCCGGGGTGCGGCTGGAGCGCCTGATCTGGGTTCGTTCCCGCGGCGCCGAGAGGGCCCTCAAAGCCGCCGACCTGCTGATCCAGGGCGGCGGTTTGGGCGTCGTGATGCTGGACCTGGGCGACACCCCACCCGCGGCCGCGCGCCGCATTTCGCTCACCTCGTGGTTTCGCCTGCGCCGCGCCGTGGAACATACCCCCACCGTGCTGGTCGCGGTGGCCAGGCAATCCAACGCCAGAACCTGTGCATCGCTGATGCTGGAATGCGCGCGCGAGCGGGCCGAATGGAGCGGCGCGCCGCACGCCTCGCGCCTGCTGCGCGGCATGAGAGCTCGGGCAACCTCCACGAAGCGGAATATGCTATGTTCGCCTGTCTTCACGGCAGTGGCGCTCTAACCGCGCTGGCCTTCGAGTTTTCGCCGGTGGTGGAGCAGACCGCTCCCCACACCGTCACGCTGGACGCTTCCGGCCTGGAGCGTCTCTTCGGGCTGCCGCAGGATGTCGCCGCCGCCATTGCGCGGCGCGCTTCGGAATTGGGCGCGCAGGCCAGTCTCGCGCTGGCCGCCAACCCGGATGCGGCCATCTGCGCGGCGCGCGGATTTCCCGGCGTCAGCATCATTCCTTATGGCGACGAGGCGAAGTTTCTGGGCGCGCTGCCACTGGCGCTGCTCGGCCCGTCGCCGGAATTGCAGGAAACCCTGGAGCGCTGGGGCATCCGCCGCTTTCAGGATATGGCCGCTTTACCGCCGCTGGGCATCGCCGAGCGGCTCGGAACCGCAGGGCTGCATCTGCGCGAGATGGCGCGCGGCGAAGCCGAGCGGAAACTGGCGCCGCTCGAGGAGCCGCTCTGTTTCGAAGACGAACTGGAGCTGGAGTATCCGGTGGAGCTGCTGGAGCCGCTGGCCTTCGTGCTGGCGCGGCTCATCAACGGCCTGGTCACGCGCCTGGCCACGCGCGGCCTGGCCACCAATGAGCTGCGGCTGCGGCTGAAGCTGGAAACCCGCGCAACCGACGAGCGCACGTTGCGGCTGCCGGTGCCGTCGCTCGATACCAAAGCCTTTTTGAAGCTGCTGCAGCTTGATCTGGCGGCGCATTCCCCGGCAGCGCCCATCGTGCATGTGCGGCTCGCCGTGGAGCCGGTGAAGCCGCAAGCCGCGCAGAGCGGCCTGTTTGTGCCGGTGACGCCTGAGCCGGTGAAGCTGGAGTTGACGCTGGCGCGCATCCAGGCGATCGTGGGCGAAGGATGCGTGGGCTCGCCGGAACTGGTGGATACGCATCGGCCGGACGCTTTCCGGGTGACTGCTTTTGGTGGGGCGGCAAGAGGGCCGGCCAGGGGGCCGGCCGCGGACCAGGGGGTCCGCCCCACCAGGCTCTCGCTGCGTATTTTCCGCCCGCCGCGCACGGCGCGCGTGGCGCTGGCTTCCGGACAGCCGAGCTTTGTAATGGCAGATGGCATTCGCGGCAAGATTCTCGATCTCGCGGGCCCCTGGCGCACCTCCGGCGACTGGTGGACCGCCGACCCGTGGCTCCGCGACGAATGGGATATCGCTCTCTCCGACGGCGCGCTCTACCGCCTCTACTGCTGCCCGCGCGGCTGGTTCCTGGAAGGCAGTTATGACTGACTACATCGAACTGCACGCCCGCTCCGCCTTCAGCTTCCTCGAAGGCGCCGCTGTCCCCGAAGACCTGGCCGGCGCCTGCGCCCAATTCGGCATGCCGGCCATGGCCCTCATGGACCGCAATGGCCTCTACGGCGCTCCACGCTTCCACATGGCCGCGCGCAAGGCCGGCGTGCGCGCGCACATCGGCTCGGAAATCACCTGCACCAACGGCCGCGCGTATCCTTTATTAGTAGAGACGCGCGAAGGCTACCGGAATCTGTGCCGCCTGGTCACGCGCATGAAGCTGCGCGCCAAAAAAGGCGAAGGCGCGGCCTCGCTCGATGAGATCGGGGAATTTTCGCAAGGCCTCATCTGTCTCACGCGGCATCCCGACGCGCGATTGCGCGAAATTTTCGGCCCCCATCATCTCTACGCCGAACTGCAGCGCCACTATCATCGCGAAGAAGAAGCCCACAACCAGGCCGCGCTGGAACGCGCGCGCCGCCTGGGCATCCCGATTGTCGCCACCAACGGAGCGGCCTACGCCGCGCCGGCGCAACGCGAGTTGCTGGACGTCTTCACCTGCATCCGCCACCACGTTACGCTCATGGATGCCGGGCGCCTGCTCGAGCGCAACTCCGAGCGCCACATGAAAACTCCGGCCGAGATGGCGCGCCTGTTTGCCGACCTGCCGGAGGCCATCGCTCACACGCGCGCCATTTCCGAGCGTCTCGAATTCACCCTCGACGACCTGGGCTACCGCTTCCCGCGCTATCCCGTGCCCGCCGGCGAAACCCAGATGTCGTTTCTGCGCCAACGCGTGGACGAAGGCGCGCGCCGCCGTTACCAGCCGTATCACGAGCGCGCCCGCCGCCAGATCGAGCGCGAGCTGGCGCTCATCGAAAAACTGGATCTGCCCGGATATTTTCTGATTGTCTGGGACATTGTGCGCTTCTGCCAGGAGAACCACATCCTGGCGCAGGGCCGCGGCTCGGCCGCCAACAGCGCGGTCTGTTATTCGCTCGAAATCACCGCGGTCGACCCGGTCGGCATGGACCTGCTGTTCGAGCGCTTCCTCTCCGAAGAGCGCGGCGAGTGGCCCGATATCGATATCGACCTGCCGAGCGGCGACCAGCGCGAACGCGTCATCCAGCACGTCTACCAGCGCTTCGGCAAACTGGGGGCGGCCATGACCGCCAACGTGATCACCTATCGCGGCCGCTCCGCCGCGCGCGAAGTGGGCAAGGCGCTGGGCTTTGAAATCACCACGCTCGAAAAACTTTCCAGCCTGGCCCGCACCTGGGAATGGAAAGACCCCAAGGACACCACCGAGAGCCAGTTCCGCGACGCCGGCCTCGACCTCAACCAGCCGCGCGTGCGCAAATTTTTCGAGCTCTACCGCATGGCGCAGGACCTGCCGCGCCACCTGGGCCAGCATTCCGGCGGCATGGTGATCTGCCAGGACGAGCTCGATTCCGTCGTCCCGCTCGAACCGGCCAGCATGCCCGGCCGCGTGGTGGTGCAGTGGGATAAAGAAGACTGCGCCGATATGAAGATCATCAAGGTGGACCTGCTGGGCCTCGGCATGATGGCGGTGATCGAAGAGTGCCTCGTGCTGATCCCGCGGGCTTATGGCGAGCCGGTAGACCTGGCGCACCTGCCCGCCGACGATCGGGCGGTCTTCGCGGCATTGCAGAAGGCCGATACCGTGGGCATGTTCCAGGTGGAGAGCCGCGCGCAGATGTCCGCGCTGCCGCGCATGCGGCCGGCGCGGTTTTACGACATCGTGGTGCAGGTGGCCATCATCCGGCCGGGCCCCATCGTCGGCAAGATGGTGCATCCGTATCTCAACCGGCGGCAGGGCAGGGAAGCCGTGGATTGTCTGCATCCCTCGCTCGAACCGGTGCTGCGGCGCACGCTGGGCGTGCCGCTGTTCCAGGAGCAACTGCTGCGCATGGCGATGATCGCGGCCGGATTCACGGGCGGCGAAGCCGAGGAACTGCGCCGCGCCATGGGTTTCAAGCGGTCGGAAAAACGCATGGTGGAAATCGAAGTGAAGCTGCGCGCGGGCATGACCCGCAACGGCATAGAGGCGCGGGCGCAGGAAAATATCGTGCGCTCCATCACGTCGTTCGCGCTCTACGGCTTTCCGGAATCGCACGCCGCCAGTTTTGCGCTGTTGGCTTACGCCAGCGCGTATTTGAAGTGCCATTACCTGGCGGCCTTCACCTGCGCCATGCTCAACAACCAGCCCATGGGTTTTTATTCGCCGGCCATTCTCATCAAAGACGCGCAGCGCCACGGCCTGCGGGTGCTGCCCGTGGACGTGACAAAATCGGAATGGCTGTGTACCATCGAGCGGCCCAGTGGAGAGGAGCGGGGGTTGGCAGGCGAAAGCGCCTGCCCCACGATTGGTGCACACCTCCAGCGGGTCCAGGGGGACCCGCGCAGACCAGGGGGTCTGCCCCACCTGCGCCTCGGTCTTCTTTATGCGCGCGGCCTGCGCGAGCAAGCCGGCCAAGCCATTCTACGCGCTCGGGCGGCGCGCCCGTTCAGCAGTGTCGACGATCTGACTTTGCGCGTCCCCGAACTGCGCAAGGACGAACTCAACCGTCTGGCCGAAATTGGCGCGCTGAACCCGCTCGACCTGGCGCACCGCCGCGACGCACTCTGGCAGGCGCAGCGATCGATTCTGCCGGTGGGCCCGCTGCTTGCGCCGCTGGAAGAAACCGGCGAGCCTTCACCGCTCGCCCGCATGAGTACCGATGAGCGCCTGTACGCCGATTATCACGGCACCGGCCTGACTATCGGCAAGCACCCCATGGCATACCGCCGCCCGGAGATGAATGCGCTTCGCGTGACGCGCGCCATCGACCTGGCGCAAGTTCCCAACGGCCGCCTGGTGCGCATTGCCGGATCGGTGGTGGTGCGCCAGCGCCCCGGCACGGCCAAAGGCTTCGTCTTCCTGAGTATGGAAGACGAGACCGGCATCATGAACGCGATCGTCACTCCGCCCACCTTCGACCGCTACAAGTTCACCGTGTTAGCCGAGCGTTTCCTGCTCATTGACGGCGTGCTGCAGAATCAGGATGGCGTGATCTCAGTAAAAGCCGCCCGCATCCAAGGACTGCAAGCCGGCGCCGCCGCCGAGTCGCACGATTTTTACTAGACTTGGTCTAACTCAACGTGCACGAGTTGCCTGTACTGTCGAGAACTCTTCACACTGTCCCATTGCCGCCCTGATCAAGTGGCGTGCAGCGGGCCGCAACGCCAGCGTCAAACGGTTGCTGGCAGCCGAGTGATGAATGGTCGTTAAACTGCTCAGGCTCCTGAGCGAAAAGAGAACGAAGATGTGGACGCCTTTGCTCGTCCTGAGCGCTGCAGGTTGCTTACTCGCGGCCGGTGCCGATCCGGCGTCCGTTTCGGTAGTTGATGCCAGTTCCGGCAAACCGATCTCCGAAGCAACCGTATCGATTTCAAAAGGGGACGCGCCTGTTGCGGACGCTGAAACCGACCCGGAAGGACAGGCGAAGCTCCCTGGATTAAAACCTGGTGCCTACTGGCTCCGCGTAGAAAAATCCGGATATATCGACCTGTTAGATGTCCACGGGAAGGGCCGCCCGTGGGTGGTTTCTGCCGACAGCAAAATCTCGATCCGCATCGCCATGACCCCTACGGTGGCGATTGCAGGACAGGTTTTCGATCTGCAAGGCAAGCCAGTGCAAGGAGCAGCGATCGTTGCTGTAGTACGGCGTTCGGTGGGCGGGCACTCCCGCCTCGCGTACGCCGGCGGACCCGTTCCCACCGATGATCGTGGGAGCTACCGGCTGCATGGGCTGCCTCCCGGCTACTACTCGGTTGCCGTGGTTGCGACCGGAGAGGCGGACGGGCCGGAAGTGTTCGCGTCCGTCTATTTCCCTCGATCTGTCGACCCTGGCAAGGCAGTTTTCTTCGAACTCAAGCCAGGTGAGACGCGGATGTCCGCGGACTTGACCCTCGCCGGCGTAGAAACATTCTCGATTTCCGGGACTGTGTCCGGAATCCCGAAGGACTGGAATGGGAAGCGTGCCAGCGTGGCGCTGGCGGCCCAAGGCGGACTGCGGATTCCAACAGCGACCGTCACGACGGAACGAGATGGCTCGTTCGTCATCCCCAATGTGCCTCCGGGCGAGTATCAAGTTATTGCGTGGGGGCCTGCTGCCGATTGGGATCCGGAGGGAACGGTGGCCGACGCCGACGCGCGCTCGGCCGTTCGGGCAGTTACGATCTCCGGCGGCGCCGATGTGCCAGTCGATCTCGAGTTGCGCCCGCTGCCGGCGGTGAACGGGCGGTTTACCTGGGATGGAAAACCGCGCGGTGATTTCGCGTGCCGGGGCGCGGAAGCCATAGCGTTCCGCTCCGAGGACCGCTGGCTGGATGTGTGGTCGCCCGTGGTTTCGATCACGGGCGACCGTTTCACGGTGCAGGGCCTGCCGGCCGGCCGATACAGGATCGAACTGCCCGATCTGGAAGACAGGTGCCGGCTTGCCGCCGTGCGCGTCGGCAATGAGGCGGCGCCGGATGGTATCGCGCTGGTGGATGGATCGGCTCCGCTTACGCTCGACATCGGCACGGCGACCGGCGAAATCTCGGGCCTAGTCACCGGGGCGAAAGCGGAGCCCGCTGCCGGGAAGGTGGTTCTGGTCCCCGCGGATCGCGAGGGCCCGCTGCAGATCGCGCAGCTCGATGCCGAGGGCCACTACCGGTTCGACAAAGTACCCGCCGGAGAGTATCGTGTGATGGCCGTGAAGGAGCTGAACTCCACGGATTACCTGGATCCTATCGCGGCGCCGAAACTCGACACAAGAATGGTAGAGGTGGAAGCGGGGCGGAAAGCAACCGCCGATCTGAGGCTCTTACGATGAGGAAACGCACATTCGCGATGATGGCGGCGGCGCTGTCCCTGGGCCTCGCGCAGGAAGCGCAACAAGGTTGGGAGGTGACGGGCACCGTCACTTATGATTCAAGGCCGGTCAAAGGCGCGTTCGTCATTATCAACGGGCCGTCATCTTCTCCATTGGTCACAACGGACGGGCAAGGCCGCTACTCGGTGAAAGGCGTTGTGCCGGGCCTGTATTCCGTCCGGGTACAGAAAGAGGACAACACCAGCGAACTACCGCCTCGCTCCCTTAGCCTCACCGGCGGTCTGCGGCTGAAGGCCGATTTTCGGATTCCGAAGGGAGCGGTCCTTTCCGGGCGAGTTCTGGACCGGGATAAGCAGCCTGTTCCGGGCGTCATCGTCCTGGCCATGTCGAAGTCCGTCCGCCAAGGTAACTTTCAGTTACGCGAGGCCCACTTCCAGGAGCAGGGCGGCGATAGGACTAACGACCTCGGAGAATATAGAATCCCATACCTTCCCGATGGTGTTTACGTAATCGCAGCGACTGGCAAGGAACTGCCGCTCCGCAAGAAAGCGTCCGGATCCGTAAGATCCCCGCAGAAAGGATATCCGCTCGTCACTTTCTACCCCGGCACGCGCGTTTTGGATGCGGCGGCTACGTTGGAGATCCACTCCGGAGAGGAGCGGCCAGGACTCGATATTGTGATCCAGAAGGAAGCCACGAGGTGCATTTCCTTCAAGGTCGGTGGCGTTTTTGCGACTCCCCCGAATTCTTCCAAGACAAGCTCCGACATGCTGTTGGAGGAGCGGTTTGGCGCCTTCATCGCGCTCCCGAGCTTGGCCGGTGGGGAGATCGCCGAAAACGGATCATACGAGATCTGTGGATTGGCTCCCGGTGAATATCGCCTTCATTTCTCCAGCGATGTTGACGAGCCGGTGCTCCACGTTGTTAGCGCCCTTTCGACCGGTGCGATCGTGGACAAAGAGGATGTGGACTTGGGATCGCTGCAACTGGTCGGCCCGGGAGAATTGCGGGGGACCGTTTCAGTCAAAGACGCCAAACCGGGCGACTCCATTCCTGCGGGCATGCGCATCCGGTTGGTCTCCCCGGAGCTTCGCATTTACTCCTTCGATACGCCGCCGGGAACGGTTCAAGTAGACGGGACGTTCGATATGCCTCGAGTGTTTATGGACGACTATGTGGTTCGCGTGGCCGGCCTGCCCGCCGGTTACTACGTGATTCGCGCCGACCAACAGGGCAGGATCGTGTCGGATGGCGGTTTGCGGCCTGGTAGTGGAGATTTGCAGATCACTCTTGGCGCCGATGGCCCCGCCGTGAGCGGCAGAGTATTGGCCACGGACGATTCAGCGATTCCGGACGCGACAGTCTTACTGGTTCCGAAGGGGTCCGGCAAGCCGCTGGTGGGCCAATCGGATCAGACGGGAACTTATCGGTTCACTTCCGGAGTGCAACCCGGGGAGTACCGGCTGGTGGCGGCGTCTGATTTGATGGAATGGCAGCGGCAAGACGCGGCAACCGTCACTCGCTTGGCCGCGAACGGAGTGGATCTGAGCCTGGGACCTAAGGAGTCGAGGACACTCGACCTGAAGGTCCAGCCTCCGCGCTGACGAGGCCCGGCGCCGCCGCAGAGTCGCATGTAGTAAACTAAACTTAGTTTAGTCTATGAAGACTGTCAATATTCATGCAGCCAAAACCCACCTCTCCAGCCTCGTGGAAGAGGTCGCCGCCGGCGCAGAAATCATTATCGCCAAGGCGGGAAAGCCGAGGGCGCGGCTCGTTCCACTCGCCAAGCCCATATTCACACGCAAGCCCGGCATGTGGAAAGATCTCATCAAGGTACATGCCAATTTCGACGATCCACTGCCGCCCGATATTGCCGAGGCGTTCGGAATCATAGATGAACCTTCTCATCGACACCCACGTCCTGATCTGGTGGTCAAAAAATAGCCGGCGTCTCGGACGACAGGCGCAAAAACTGATATCGGCCCCACAGAACTCGATTTGGGTGAGTTCAGCTTCCATCTGGGAGATCAGCATCAAGGTCTCCCTGCGGCGTTTAGAACTGAACGGACTTCCACTTGAGAAAATACCGGAAGACCTGGAACACCATGGATTCAGCGCCCTGCCAATCAGCTTCCGGCACGCCCTTGCGGTTCACGATTTGCCCTTTCATCATTCCGACCCTTTCGATCGAATGCTCATCGCACAGGCCCAATGCGAAGATCTCGTCCTGCTGACGGCCGACCCTTCCATCATGGCCTATGACGTCCGCACTTTCGACGCTTCGCGCTAAACCGTCGCCAGATCCGCCAGGTCGCTGAACACGCCGTAGGCCGTCTGCTCCACTTGCGGATCGATTGAGACGGTGCCGAAGGTCCCCATCAGATCGGTGTGAAACAGGATGATATTGGATGTGCCCGGGGTTGATGCCAGGATGTCGCAGCGGTCCAGCACTTCGGCGCGCACGCGCAGGGAAAGCTTCGAGCCGGTGCGGCGACCGCGGCTGATCAGCCGCACGGTCTTGCCCTTTTTGGCTAGTTCCTGCACGCGCGCCGGCGTCAGGCGTGCGATTCCGCGCGTGGAAACTTGTTGCGGGGTGGTGCGCGCATCCATCAGGACGTTGGCCAGCGCGGCGGTCTTGGCGGCGGAGTCCCAGCCTTCGATGTCGTAGGCGCCATCGGCTTCCGTGATCCCCATGGAACGCGCGCAGGCGAGGCCCTCGTCGAATGAGCCGCCCTGCTCCATGGTCTGGATCACCACCTTGGAAGTGGAATTGAGCGCGCCGGTAAAGCCCAGCACCTTCACGCCGGGCATGGTGTAGCGCCACAGGTTGAAGACCGGCGCGCCATCCATCACGGCCGATTCGAAACGGAAGCCCAGGCCCAGGCGCGATGCCTCTTCGCGGAGGCCGGCGAAGGCGTGCGCGATGGGGCCTTTGTTGGCAGTCACAACGTGCATGCCACGGGCGAAGGCCGCGCGGATGTGCGCGATGGCCGGCTGACCGCTGGTGGGATCAAGCGTGGTCAGTTCGACCGCGATCTGGGCGCGCGCGGCGTCCAGGAACTCTTCGATGGACGCCGCCCGCGGCCGCATCGGCGGATCTTCGGCAAGGCCGGCCGGGTCTACCGCGGTGCCGTGCCGCAGGGTGTGAATGCCGGTAATGGTGAACGGGAATTCGCGGCGCTTCTGCCGCAGCAGGCGCGCCAGGGCGCGCCCCACATTGCCGTATCCGATGATCGCGAGCTTCACAGTGGCTTATGCCACTGTACTAGAAGAAGGAGTCAGAAGTCAGGAGACAGAAGTCAGAATCAGAACGCCAGCGGCGAAGCCTTTTCATTCTGACTCCTGACTGCTGACTCCTGACTCCTCTTTTCTCAAAATGCGAGGGCTTCGATCAGCTTGTCAAGGTCGCTCTGCAGCGCGGCCTTCTTCTTCTGCAAGTCCGCCTGGTGGTCGCGCAGTTGCGCAAGCTGCTGCTCATGGGCATCCAACTGTTTGGCGTAATTCTGCACGAGCTGCTGCTGGCTGCTGACATTGTTCACGCTGTTGATGTTCTGCCGGATGCGGTCTTCGTCGCGGGTCAGATCGAGGACCTGATTCGCCGCATCCGACAACGCGCGGTCGTTCTCGGCGATCTGCGACTTTTCGTCGGCGATGCGCTGCAACTGGCGGCGCGCGGCGTCGCTGAGCGTGAGGTTGCGGTTCTGCACGTAGGTGAGCAGGAAGTCGGGACCCATGTTGCCGACCTGGTACGACTGGTCGAATACGCGCTCCTCGGTGACGGGAAACTCCTGCGTGGCGCCGGCGGCGAGTTGGATCTCGAAGCGGTACGCGCCGGCGGTCTTCTCCGCGGGCTTGGCACTGAGCAGCGTGTAACCCTGCCGCAGCGGATGCTCGAGGATCAGTGTCTTGGCCTTCTGATCGACGTTGCGGATGGTGTATGTGCGGGTCTCTTCCGTGGCGGATTTGGTCGTGATGACGCCGCGCGTGGCGTGGATTTCGCGGATCACGGCGTTCTTGGAATTGAAGGCGTCGGTGATGCGCGTGCCCAGGTCGACGGCGTAGCTGATGAGCCGCTTATCGCCGGCCTTGAGGGTCTCCATCAGCGCTTCGCCGCCATAGGCGCCGCCGTCGTAAACCGTGATGGGACCGCCGTCGAGCGTCTTGCCGCTGGAGTTGGTCAGCTCGGCGGCGTTGGTAGGATGCTGCGAGCTGTGGTCGGAATAGATCAGCAGCTTGCGGCCCTCGATGGCCTGTTGCAGGAAGGGCAACATGGCCGATTCGTCCTTGCGGATGGTGACGGGCTGGGCGATGCGGTACTCGAACAGCTCTCCCAACTCGCCGGCGGAAGCGCTGGCGACGATGGTGCTGGGGGAGACTTTGACCTGGTCAAGTTCGGCCATGGAAAGCCCCGCCGACGGTCTAAACTCCCCCTTCGCCGCTGGCGGAGGTGGCGCCGCCATAAGCCCGCCGATCACACCGCCTCCGCGGCCCCCGCCACCGCCGGCACGGCCGTTAACGGCAAGCGCACCCATTGAGCCGGTGACCGCAAAAGCCTCGTCATGCACTACCGGCCGCGCGGCGTTGTCGTCCGCCAGTTCCGCGCTGGGCCGTTGCACGTACTTGGGCGCGTAGAGTTGGCTGATAAACGAAATCGGCCGGCCGGAAACCAGCGAGAGCTGTACTTTGTCCCAATCTTCGCCGGTGGTGTTGTCGACAATTGCCCAGCCTTCGAGAACCGGCTGGCCCTTGTCGCCCAGCATCAGACGGTAGCTCGACTTCCACACCGCCGCAGGAATCGTGTAACTGGCGATGATCTCGCGCTGCCGCGCGTCGGTGGAGTCGATGTAGACGCTGCGCTTGTCCTTGGATCGCGCGGCGGCCACCGCGGCCAGGTAGTCTTTGAAATTGGCTTGCAGCTTGGCATCGGTGAAGCGGATGCCGGAGGCGGCGGCCAGATCGAGCGTGCGGATGTCGCCGCTATCGAGCAGGAGCGTGAGGAACTCGCGCTCGGCCTGCTTATCGGTGCCGGCGACCACGCGGCCCCCGACGATCGTGCCGGCCACGGTGTCGTTGCCGAACTTCAACTCCACGCGCGAGCCCTGCAGTTGGCCAAGAAGCGCGACCAGCGACTGGTTATCGCCGATCTGGAAAGGAAACTCGGCCAGGCGGTGGCTGAGCGGGTCCATGGAATCGTAGCGCAGGCCGGAGATCTTGCCGCCGCCGCGCTCTTCGAGAGTGAGCGATTTCAGGACGTCGTTCATGTCGGAGGCGTTGAAATCGAGCCGCGCCGATTCGCCGGGGCCGAGCGTGCCGGAACGCTCGAAGAATCCAATGCCGTGCTTATAGAGAATCACCTGCTTCACCGGCAGGTCAGCCGCTTGCGCCACAATGGCGGTTAGTGGCGCGCTCAGAAACGCCGCGCTCAGAAACAAGGAAACCGATACGCGATTCATAATGCCTCCACCAGGAAATGCCGCATCGGGCGGTTCCCTTTCAGGCGATTTGCCTGTCCCTTTCATCATGACGCGTTTGCGGCTCTGGCGGAGAGCCTATCCCAGGCGACAGTTCTTATGGAAATGATATAGCTTATATAAGATATGCCTTTCGCCTCCGGAAGAATTCTGGTGGTAGACGACGAGCCGCCGCTGCTCCGAATGCTGAGCCTGTATCTGGGCCGCCTGGGTTACTCGGTGACCGCGGCGGAATCCACGGATGCAGCCTGGCGGTTGGTGGAGGCCGAGCCGGCAGCCTTTACGGTAGCGGTGCTGGATGGCAGCATGTCCGGCATGAGCATGGACGATCTGGCATTGCGCATGCTCCGGGCCAACCAGGAACTGCGCGTACTGGCGGCGAGCGGGTATCCGGTAGACATGAGGGCTTTGTCGGAAGCGGCTCCGGGGCGCGTGGACTTTCTGCAGAAGCCATTCACGCCGGAAATGCTGGCTGCTGCGTTGCGGGGGTTGCTTGGCGCGCAAGAAGAAAAGCTTTGAGCTGGGCAAAGAGATAAGAGCTATCGCGCGCGAGCGCGTGGGGCGCATTCCCTCGGCCAAGACCATTCAGCCGAAGGCGCTGCGCAAGAAGGCCAAGCACAAAAAACCACCGGAGGAAGAGTAGCGTGAGAGACCGAATGCGTCTTTCGCCCCGTTCCGGGGCTTGCCAATTTGCTAAGCGGACCCAGGGCTCGCGCCCCGGGCTATTCTCTTTCGCCCTCAGGGCTTCGGGAACCATTTTGGTCGCGGCTATGCTGTTTCGCGTGGCAGCCGTGGCGGGAGCGCAGACGGCGATCGATTTTTCGCACGCAGGATATGGCGGCGGAGGCGTGGCCCCACCGGCGGTGGCCGCGGCGATCGCGGTGAGGCCGAGCGGCGGCGATGACACGCTGCTGCTGCAGGGCGCCATCGATCATGTGG
Organism: Bryobacteraceae bacterium; assembly: GCA_049519475.1. Classification (GTDB taxonomy): domain Bacteria; phylum Acidobacteriota; class Terriglobia; order Bryobacterales; family Bryobacteraceae; genus PALSA-129. The sequence continues at coordinate 40,330 of JBEKQS010000006.1, forward strand.
CGGCGCTGCGCGTGCAGCCAAACGGCTTCCGCGGCGCGGTGCTGCTGCGCGCGGGGCGCTATCGCGTGGCCGGACGGCTGCAGATCCGATCGAGTGGCGTGGTGCTGCGCGGCCAGGGCGGCGCCGTCATTGCGGCGACGGGCCAGGGACGCCGAACGCTGATCGAAGCCGGCGCCGAGGCGGACCCGGCGACGGGGCCGGCGGCGAATATCACCGATGAGACGTTGCCGGCGGGCGGGCGCGTGCTCACTCTCGACAATCTCGCCGGTTTGCGCGCGGGCGACCGCGTGGTGATTACGCGGCCGAGCACCGCGTCCTGGATTGCGGCGCTGAAGATGACCGGACTACCCGGCACGTATGCGAGTCAAAGGCTGGATTGGGCGCCGGGCTCGCGCAACCTGATTTGGGACCGCACCGTGACCGCGGTGGATGCGGAGCGGAACCGGATCACGGTGGATGCGCCGGTGACCACGGCGATCGAACGGTGGTACGGCGGCGGCACGGTGGCCAAGTGGACAGCGGCGCCGGTGGCGCATATCGGGATTGAAGGGCTCACGCTCGAGAGTGAGTTCGATGCCGCCAATCCACGCGACGAAGCGCACTCGTGGATTGCGGTGATGCTGGACCGCGTGGAAGATGCCTGGGTGCGGTTGGTGGTCGCGCGGCACTTCGCGGCCTCGGCGGTGCGGGTGGGCGCGCGGGCGCGGCGCGTCAGCATCGAAGCCTGTGTCTTTGCGCAGCCGGTTTCGGAACCGGGCGGGTACCGGCGGCAGGGCTTTCTGGTGGAAGGCCAGCAGGTGCTGGTGCGCCAATCGACGAGCGAGCAGGGGATGAACGATTTTGCCATCGGAATGCTGGCCGGCGGCCCTAACGTGTTTCTGGATTCGACGGCCCAGGGCGCGCTGGGGCCCAGCGGGTCGTTCGAGAGTTGGGCCTCGGGCGTGCTCTACGAGCGCGTGAAAATCGAGGGCGCCGGAATCCGGCTGGCCAACGACAGCACGCGGGCGCAAGGCGCCGGATGGACGGCGGCCAATTCGGTGGTGTGGAATTGCGACGCCAAGGGAATTGAGGCGCGCGGGCCGGACGGAGCGGAGAACGTGGTGGAGCGGTCGGCGGATCCGCTCTACGAAGCGCAGTTGGCGAAACGGACGGGAGCAAAGCTCGCGCCGGTGGCGGCATTGATCGATGATGCGGCTCGTGTAGCGGAATTCCATGCGCCGAAGAGCGCGGCTGCGGTGCCTGCGGCTCCCGTTGCGCCGAACATCCACGCGGTCGAGATCGTCCATGGGCGATTCGTCGTGGACGGAAAGACGCTGTGGGGCGGCGCAGTGAATGAGGGCTGGTGGCGGGGGCAGGAAGTTCCGGCGGAGGCGCTCGAAGTGGGCGGCGTCTCGGTGACGCGCTTCGTGCCGGGGCGGACCGGCCCGGGGCTCACCGAAGACCTGGCGGCGTTGGCGGAACGCATGGTGTCGGACGGAACGCCGTTCTACCAGTCGATTCCGGGGCTGTGGTACGACCGGCGGCGCGACGAGCACTCGACCGTCATGCGCCCGGACAGCAACGTGTGGGCGCCGTTCTATGAAATGCCGTGGGCGCGCAGCGGAAAGGGAACGGCTTCGGACGGGTTGAGTCAGTTCGACCTCTCGCGCTTCAACCCCTGGTATTACGAGCGGACGAGCGAGTTCGCAAAGCTGTGCGACGAACGCGGCCTGATCTTCTATCACAACATCTACAACACGCATAACCTGCTGGAGATTCCACCGCACTGGGTGGATTATCCGTGGCGGCCCGCGAACAATATCAATGACACGGGGTTGCCCGAGCCGCCGCCCATCGAGCCCGGGAATCACATCCACGTCGCCAACCAGGTCTACGATATCTCGAAGCCGGTGAGGCGTTCCCTGCACCAAGCTCTCATCCTGCATGAACTGGATGAGTTGGCGGGCACGCGCAATCTGTTCTTTTCGCTCGGGGCGCAGTTCGCCGGTCCGCTTTCGTTCCAGGAGTTCTTTCAGGATACGGTGGCGGACTGGACGAAGAAGGCCGGCCGCCCGGTGCGCATCGAACTGGCCACGAGCAAAGACATCACCGACGCGATTCTGGCCGATTCGGCGCGCGCGGGGCAAGTCGCGGTGATCGACATGCGGTATTGGCAATACCGGCCGGATAGCACGTTGTGGGCGCCGCCGGGCGGGAAGAACCTGGCGTTCCGCGAAGCCATCACCGCGGATTTCAACCGGGGCGCGGGCGACAATCCCCCGGATACCACGCCGCAGCAGGTGTACCGGCAGGTACGCGAATATCACGACCGGTATCCGGACAAAGCCATCGTGGCATGGAATAGCGGCGCGGGGCCGATTCCCATATTGATGGCCGGTGGCGCGGAAGCGCTGATGCGCAATCCGTCGGCGGGGCAAGGGCAGGCGAAGACGGTGGACCGCACGCCACTGGACGCCTTCGTGCGCGAGCACCTGGCGGGCAGTCTCATGAACATGCAGCCGCGCGATGGCATGGCGAACGACGCCGAAACGACGTGGTGCCTGGCGGACGATCGCGCGGAAACGGTGCTGGTGTACTCGCTCGCGGGGACGTCGGTGAAGTTCACGCAGGCGCTTCCGCGGGAAAGTTACACGGGGTTGTGGTTCGATCCGCGGACGGCGAAAACGCAGACGGCGGAAGCGGTGTCGCAGGTGATGGCGAAGCCGACGCCGGAAGCCTGGTTGTTGCTGCTGCAGGTGAAGCGGTAGGGGCGACGGCTAGAATCCCGTCTGCTCCGTGCGCGTGATGATCTCGTTTTGCAAGGCTGGCGTCAGGTCGCAGAAGTAGTCGCTGTAGCCGGCTACCCTCACGATCAGGTCGCGGTGCTTTTCGGGATCGGCTTGCGCTTCGCGCAGGGTTTCGGCGGTGACCACGTTGAACTGGATGTGGTGGCCGTCCAACTTGAAATAAGCGCGGACCAGGTGCGCCATGTTGTCGAGGCCTTCAGGGCCTTCCACAAGCTTGGGCGTGAACTTCTGGTTTAAGAGCGTGCCGCCGGTGCGGGCGTGGTCCATTTTGGCGGCTGACTTGATGACGGCGGTGGGGCCTCTACGGTCGGCGCCCTGCGCGGGCGAAATGCCGTCGGAGTGCGGCTCCCAGGCCTTGCGGCCGTCGGGCGTGGCGCCGGTCACCGAGCCGAAATACACGTGGCAGGTGGTGCTCAGGTAGTTCACGCGGTAATGGCCGCCTTTGGTGTTGGGGCGGCCGTTGATTTCGTCGAAGAAGAGGTTAAAGACCTGTACCAGGATTTCGTCGGCGTAGGAATCGTCGTTGCCGTACTTGGGAGTCTTGTTCCAGAGCATCAGACGCGTCTTCTCGCAGCCTTCGAAGTTGGCGCGCAAGGCCGCCAGCAGCTCGTCCATGGAAAGATTGCCGTGATCGAAGACGTGATACTTGATGGCCGCCAGACTGTCGGTCGCGGTGCCGGGCGCCACGGCCATAATGTAAGTGGAATTGTAGCGCGGGCCGCCACTGTTATAGTCGCCGCCCTTCGAGATACAATCGTCAACCAGCAGGGAGAGATACGGCGCGGGCATATTGCGGGCGTACAGGCGCTCGATTACATTGTTGCCGCGGATCTTGACATCCACCAGGTAATGTAACTGGCGCCGGAAAGCGGCCAGCAGGGCGTCATAAGTCTGGAACGCGCGCGGATCGCCGGATTCGATACCGACCTGCTTGCCGGTGCGCGCGTCGAAACCGTTGGCGAGAGTGAGTTCGAGAACTTTAGGCAGGTTGAAATAGCCCGTGAGGATATAAGCTTCCTTCCCGAAGGCGCCGGTCTCCACACAACCGGAAATACCGCCGGCACGGGCATCTTCGATGGACTTACCCTGCCGCAGCAGTTCTTCCACCACCATGTCGGCGTTGAAAATGGAGGGCTGGCCCCAGCCTTTGCGCACGATTTCCAGGCCGCGCTTCAGGAAGCGGTCGGGACTCTTCTTACTCAGTTGCAGATTGGAAGAGGGCTGCAGCAGGCGCATCTCATCGATGACGTCGAGGATTAAGTAAGTGAGATCGTTGACGGCGGAGGAGCCGTCGGACTTCAGGCCGCCTGTGCTGATGTTACAGAAATCCGTGTAAGTGCCGCTTTCGGCGGCGGTGACTCCCACTTTGGGCGGGGCCGGCTGGTTGTTGAACTTCACCCAGAAACAGCCGAGCAACTCGCGCGCCTCCTCGCGGGTGAGTGTGCCGGCGTCGAGATCGCGCTGGTAGAAGGGATAGAGGTGCTGGTCGAGATGGCCGGGGCTGAAGGAATCCCAGGTATTCAGTTCGGTGATGACGCTGAGGTGCGTGAACCAGTAAGCCTGTATGGCTTCCCAGAAATTGCGGGGGGCGTGCGCGGGCACGTGACGGCAGACGGTCGAAATCTTTTCGAGCTCGGCTTTGCGGCGCGGATTGGTTTCGGCGGCGGCGAGCGATTCGGCCTCTTCGGCGTGACGCTCCGCGAAGCAGATGACGGCATCGGCGGCGATCGACATGGCGCGCAGTTGCTGCTGCTTGTCGTAAGCGAGAGGGTCGTTGAAGAAATCGAGGCGGGCGAGACTTTCGGCGACTTCGCGTTTCAGATCGAGCAGGCCTTTGCGGTAAACGATGTCGCCCAAGACCGTGTGGCCGGGAGCGCGCTGCTCCATGAATTCGGTGAAGATGCCGGCTTCGTAGGCGTTTTTCCATTCGGGCGTCATCTCGGCGAACATGCGGTCGCGCATACTATGACCTTGCCAGTAGGGGACGATCTCCTCCTGCTGGATGCGGCGGGCCTCTTCATCGACGCAGTAGGAAATCTTATCGCGCGTGTCGAGGATACGGAAGTCTTCGAGCGAGTGGCAACACAGCTCGGGATAAGTGGGCGTGCCTTTGGGCCGGGGTCCGCGTTCGCCGACGATCAGCTCTTGGGGGCCGACGTAGATGGCGCGGCGTTCGAGGATGTACTGGAGCGAGCCGGCCCGCAGCATGGGCGGGGAGAGCGGCGCGGCCCGCCGGTAAAACTCGGTAAGCAGCGCGGCGCGTTCGAGCGAGAGCCACGGCTTGGTGTCCAGGCTCGCCTGGCGCAATTGAGCGACTCGTTCCGTCATATTCAGCCTCTTAGGCTCACTGTCAATCCAGCTCGCGTCAAAGCATCGCGGAAGGGTGCGAAATCGGCCGCTGCCGGCTGCGGCGTGTCAGGCAGCTTGTAGGGCAAACCCAGACGCCGGTACTTGTCTGCGCCGATGCGGTGGTAAGGGAGCAATTCGATGGCCGGGGGCCGCAGACGGCTCAAGTACTCCACGAATCCGCCGATGTCTTCTATGGAATCGTTGACGCCGGGGATGACCGGGATGCGCACGGTGAGCGGACGTCGATCGGCCACCAGTTGATCAAGGTTGCGCAGGATCAAATCGTTGGGAGCGCCGGTATATTCGAGGTGCTTCGCGGGGTCGACGAATTTGAGATCGAAGAGCACCAGATCGGCTTGGCGCGCGGCCTGCTGGAAGACGGCCGGCTGGGCGAAGCCGCAGGTTTCAAGGGTGGTCGCGATGCCGCGTTCCCGGCAGGCCGCCAGAAAGGAAGTGACGAAGACCGGCTGAGACAGGGGTTCGCCGCCGGAGAGCGTGACACCGCCGGCGGATTCATCGAAGAAGACGACGTCCTTTTCGACCTCCGCGATCAGTTCGTCCACGGTGTAGCGCTGGCCGGCGATCTGGCGGGCCTCGGCCATGCAGACCGTGGTGCAGGTGCCGCAGAGCGTGCAGGCGGCGGAAGTGTGCACCACGCCGTCGACTTCGCTGATGGCGTGTTCCGGGCAGATGGCGGCGCATTCCAGGCAGTGGCGGCAGCGCTCGGCGAAGTAGAGGCGGTCGGGCTGGAAGCTCTGGCTTTCAGGGTTGTGGCACCACCAGCAGGAAAGGGGGCAACCTTTGAAGAAGACGACGGTG
>JBEKQS010000007.1:0-45466 GCA_049519475.1 Bryobacteraceae bacterium
GATCACACCGACGATGGCACTGGCGGCACTGGCATGTGTGCCCATCATGGCTAACGAAGAAAAGAGCAAGACGGATGAAAGGCTGGACGATGCCGCCAGCCTGTTCTCCGAAGTGATGGCGACTCCCGACAAGGCCATCCCGCAGGATCTGCTGAACAAATCGCAGTGCGTCATCCTGGTGCCCAGCTTGAAGCAGGCGGCCTTCGTGGTGGGGGCGAAATATGGGCGCGGCTTTGCCATGTGCCGCGCGGCGGGCGGACAAGGATGGGGACCGCCGGCAGCGGTGCGGATGGAAGGCGGGAGCTTTGGGTTGCAGATCGGAGTGGCGGCCACCGACGTGATCCTGCTGGTGATGAACGAGCGGGGAATGAAACGTCTGGAGACCAGCAAGTTCACGATCGGGGTGCAGGCGACGGCGGCGGCGGGACCGGTGGGCCGCAACGTCACGGCGCAGACCGACGCGCTGATGACGGCCGAGATTCTTTCCTGGTCGCGCTCGCGGGGGATCTTCGCGGGGGTATCGCTGGATGGCGCCACGCTGCGCAACGACATCGACGAGAACCAGGCCATGTACGGCCAGCGCTGGAACCTGAAGCAGATTCTGGGCAGCGGCGCGAAGCCTCCGGCGGGGGCGGGGAGAGTGCTGGAAGAGCTGAACAAGTACTCGAGCCGCAAGGGCGGGTAGGGAGCGGGGCACGGCATCTTACGCCCCGTTCCGGGGCTCTGGATTTGGCGGACCGATTCCCACGGCTTGCGCCGTGGGCTAGTATCTTTCGCCCTTCGGGCTTGGGCAAGCGGCACCGCCTGCCCAGGGCAAGCCAGGCATGCAATGCCACATAGTTTTCGCACAACCACACGCCTGGGTAGTGGGCTGCTTTGAATTTCGAAGTTGCTCAAGAGCCGTGAAGACCGAGTCTGCTATATCGATCACAGGAGCTACGGATTTTTGCTGAGCAGGATGCTGATATCGTTGCTCCGGCCGCGGGACGAGGGCGTCCCGCGCAGACCAGGGGGTCTGCCCCACAAACTCTTGCAGCATTCACGGTATTGGGAAAACACCATGGCGGATCATTTTTTTCACTCAGAGCGTGAGGGTAACTTTGTGGAGGGTGCGCGGCTTGTCGGGATCGAGGCCTTTTTGGGCGGCCAGGGATGCCGCGAAAAGTTGCGCGGGCACAATGTAGGGAATGGGCGTGAGTGTTTCCTTCAGGCGGCGCGGCAGGCGGATCACGCGGGTGGCGGTGTCGGAAACCTGGCGGTTTCCGGAATCGGTGATGGCGACGATCTCGGCGCGCAGGTGCTGTAGTTTTTCGAGGGTTTCGCGCATGGAGGGCCAAGTGCGGTCGGGCGGCGCGAAAACGAAGACCGGGAAGCTGGGCTCAACCAGGGCGATGGGGCCGTGCAGGAAGTCGGCGGAAGAAAACCGCTCGGCCACCACGTAGCAGGTCTCCATGAGTTTCAGCGCGAACTCGAAGGCGTTGGCGTAATTCAGACCGCGGCCCACGACGACGGCGTGACGCATGAAGCGATAGCGTTCGGAGAGCGCATCGATTTCGGGCGCGAGCGAGAGCGCGGCGTCGACGGCCTCGGGAATGCGTTGCAGGCCGGGAAGGCGAACGCCTCCGCCCAAGGCGTATGCCAGCAGGTAGAGGAGCAGCAACTGGCCGGTATAGGTTTTGGTAGCGGCCACGCTTTTTTCCTTGCCGGCGCGCACCAGGAAGACGTGCTCAGCGAGTGAGGCCAGCGTGCTGGAGCGTTCGTTGGTGATTCCCAGGGTGAGCGCCCCCTGCGCGCGGGCGCGCTCGAGCACCAGATTGGTATCGGTGGATTCGCCGGATTGCGAGAGCCCGACCACCAGGCTGTTGCGGTAATCCAAGCGCGCTTCGTAAAGAGTGGAGATGGAAGGCGCGGCGAGCGAGACCGGGATGCCAGTCGAGATCTCAATGAGGTAGCGGCCAAAAAGCGCGGCGTTATCGGAGGTGCCACGCGCTACCAGCACCACCAGGCTGGGTTTCTTCCTGGCGACGAGGCTGCGAAAAGCTTCGGCGCGCCGAATGGCTCCCGCCAGGGTGCGCTCCAGGGCCTCGGGTTGTTGGCGGATTTCGTCGATCATGCGGGACATTGCTTTCACGATAGCAGGCAGCACCTGGCGTGGAATAAACGATTCAACGCGGAGCACGCCGAGGCGCGGAGAAGAAAGGCAAAGTCAAGACCTGAGAGTTGAGGAAGCGGAGATTCCATCATCGGACAGGCGGCGAGGGGCGTCCTAAGTCAGGAGTTCCAGTTATTTTCGGAGTGCAGCGGAGGGCCGATGAACATGGGCCGAAATGCACAGGGCCGAAAATATTCGCGCCAAAGCGGCAAGAATTCAACCCGGCAGGTACTTACGGTCGCGGCTCGTTACTTGATCGACAGGAATTCGCTCACGTTTTCGCGCAGCAGTTTCGGAAAACTCTTGTCGAGGTACGAGCGGATTGAGACGTAGCACTCGTCGCACTGGTTGTGGCGCGTGAATTCGGCGATCATGCGGCCGCGGTCTTCCAGCGCGTACCGATGGAACTGCATCGAGCACGGTTGCAGCGCGCCATCGGCGGTCACTACCAGGAAACGCAACCCCGCCTGGCACCCGGGCGTTCCCTTGTTGGCGAAATACCGGCGCGTGGCCTGGAGCGTGGTGGGCGCGTTGACGATCCAGTTGGTGGAATCGCGGCGCGCCTCCACGCGGTCCAGTTGCTCGTTCAGCGTGGCCAGTTGTTCCGGCGTCTCCAGGAAGTAATCGCGGCAGCCCGTGCGCCGCGCCGAGTAGGCGCTGTAGCACAGGTTCACGCCCCACTCGCGGGCCTTATCGGCGATGGCGCCGATCTCGCCGACGTTCTCGCTGGTGATGCAACTGTTCAGCACGATGTCGTCACGCCCCAGTTTCGCGAGGCGCGGGACGAGATCTTCCAGGTGCCGGTAGAGCCCGGGGTAGACGCGGAAATCATCGTGGCGCGTGTCGGGGAAATCCAGGCTCACGGAAAACTGGTCGATGCCCGCATCGGCCAGCGCCAGGTACTTCCGCTCCGTCATCAGCGACCAGTTGGAAACCAGAATTGTATAAGGTACGCCGGTATAGGGCACGTCCGCGTCGCCCTTGATTTCGCGCACGACGTCTACTATGTCGTCGCGCAGCAGCGGCTCGCCGCCCGAAACCTGCACCACGCATGGCCGCAACGCTTCCAGGTAGCGGCGGTAATCGGCCGGTTTGAGGTTGCGCGATTCGTCGCGCGGGCCGCCGTGGTCGCAATGCTTGCACCAGCACGTGCAGGCGTCGGTCACTTCAAATGAGACAACGATGGGGCGTTCGGCGAGCCAGTTCAGCGACCCCCGTCCAATGATCCTCAACGAGTCGAGCAGTGGAACCTTGCGCAAAACACAATGCTAGCATGTGGCGCGTTATCCTCGAAGCATGCCGGGCGATCGCGACTTCATACAGATTCTCGACGCCGCGCTCGCCGAGTCGGCCCGCAAGAGCGGCGAGTGGCTGGTCTGCCGGCTCGGCTGCACCGAGTGCTGCATCGGACCCTTTCCCATTACCCAGCTCGACGCCATACGCCTGCGCGAAGGACTGGCGGAGTTGGAACGGAGCGACCCAGCCCGCGCCGCCCGCATTTTGCAGCGCTCGCGCGAAGCCGTGGCGCGGGGCGCCGAAAACGATGAGGAGGCCTGCCCGGTGCTCGATCCCGAGTCCGGCGCTTGCGACCTCTATGCCGCCCGGCCCGTCACCTGCCGCACGTTCGGTCCACCGATGCGCTGGGGCGCCGAGCCATTGGGCATCTGCGAGCTGAACTTCGATGGCGCCACCGATGAAGAAATCGCAGCCTGCGAAGTCGCGCTGGACGCGAGGGAACTGGAAGCCGGCCTGCTCGACAGCCTGGAGCGCACGACCGGCGCGGCCGGCGAAACCTCGGTGGCGCTTGCGCTGCTCAATATCCCGGATCGTTCCCCGGCTTCCACTTGATGTTGCAGCCGATGCTGGGTTTCTGTTCCGCGTTCACCGCGTGGCCGGCCAGCACCGCGTCGATTGCCGCCCGCAGGTCGCCGCCCGTGACGGGAACGTCGTTTTTCGGACGGGCGCTGTCCATTTGCCCGCGGTATACCAGTCTGCGTCCCGCATCGAACAGGAAGAAATCCGGCGTGCAGGCCGCGCGGTAGGCTGTGGCGGCGGTCTGCGATTCGTCGTAGCAATAGGGAAACGCAAAGCCCAGCGTCGCCGCCTGGGCGCGCAGGCCGTCCGGCGAGTCTTCAGGGAACTGTGCGGCGTCGTTCGACGAGATGGCGACGATTCCCAGCCCCGGGCCGTCATACGCCTTCAGCATCTTGGCGAGGCCGGCCTGTATATGTTTCACGTACGGACAGTGCGGGCACAGAAACATCACCAGCAGGCATTTGCCGCCGGCGAAAGTATCGAGCGTGATGGTCTTGCCGGACACGGCATCCGGCAGCGAAAAATTGGGAGCGCTGGTTCCCAGCGCGAGCATAGTGGATTCAACAGCGGCCATGACTCCACGATATCAAAGTCCGCTACTCCTCCTCTTCCACCATCGTCTTCAAACGGTGGCCGCCCCATAGTGCGCGCCACGCGAAAGCTGTTAGATTGGTGAGAGAAACAGCCATGGTGCTTCGGATCCGGTTTGGCACAGGCCCCAAGATGGGGAAAAGACCCCCGGGGAACCGGCGGGTCGCGCTGGCTGTCGCCAGCCTGCTTACCCCTGCCGCCGCCGTGACGGCCGTGCTGGCCCTCTGGCGCATCGCCGCGGACCTCAACTGGACCGGCAGTTTCGCCATCACCGCCGGTTTCTTCTCCCACTGGCAAGTCTGGCTGGCCGCCGCCGCACTGCTGGAATTCTGCGCCCGGGTACTCAACCGGTACGCAAAAACCGGACAAACCGCTGCATCCGGATAGGTGGGTTGTTATTCTAATAGGAACAGGTCCCACCCATGGCACAGCCCAACCGGTTGAGCAGATCGATTTTCTACGGGCGTTTCCCGCCCGGGGTGAAGTGGCTCCTCATCCTAAACATCGGAATCTACATCCTGCTGGACGTGTTGGCGCGGCTCTCTGGAAACCCCTTCGCGTTCGAGATCAACAAGCGGGCGCTGTTCGAACTCTCCGCGGCAGCGGTTTTGAAGAACTTTCTGGTGTGGCAGTTCGTCACCTACCTGTTCATCCACGGCAGCATCTGGCACCTGGTCATGAACATGTTGATGTTGTGGATGTTCGGCACTACTCTGGAGCAGACTTGGGGAACGCGCCAGTTCCTCAAGTACTACTTCATTTGTGGTGTGGGCGCCGGCATCTGCGTGGTGCTGATCAATGCAGCGGTGGGTGATTGGGGCGTGCCGACTCTGGGCGCGTCAGGCGCCATAATGGGCCTCATCCTGGCTTTTGGCGTATTGTTTCCCGACATGACAGTGCTGATGGGATTCCTGTTCCCCATCAAAGCCAAGTACATGGTGATGATTTTCGCGGCGGTGGAGCTCTATTCCACCTTTGGACCAAACACCGGCATCAGCAGCGTGGCGCACCTCGGCGGCATGCTGGTCGGGTACATATACCTCAAAGGCCCCATGCCGCACTTGGGCTTTCTGCGCCTGCCCGACTTCGGCGGCCGGTACCGCCAATGGCGCATGCAACGGGCCAAGAAGAAGTTTCAGGTTTACATGCGCAAACAGGGCGGGCGCGGGCCCTGGGTGAATTGAAAAGGCGATTGAGCCGACGCAAGCCGGCGTGGTGCTCCTAAGCAGGAGTTAACCGGTAGCGCGAAGAGCGCGACCAGGGGGTCGCGCGCGGACGAGGGCGTCCGCCGCACTTTGGGGGTGAATTGAAAAGGCACGCAACCCGGCCGCCGCCTGCGCCGTCTTCTGGTATAGTTACGTCTGAAGTACGCCTATGCGAGCCTGGATCACCGCTTTACTGTGCGTTGCCGCGCTTACCCTCGCGCTGACCGGAATTCTGGCCGGACAGGATCAGCAGGGTCCCGTCCGCGACACTTCAGGCACCGTCGCGAAGAAGAAATCCACCGCCAGCGATGCGCCTCCCGATAGCGATCTGCCCAAGATCCCCTCGGCTTACAAGAAAGACAAGATCGACCTCGGTACCCTGCCCCAGTTCAAGACCGACGTGGATACCGTCACCGTCGACGTGGCTATCATCGACAACAAGGGCCGGTTCATTCCCGGCATTCCCAAGGGCAACTTCCGCATCCTGGAAGACAACGTGCCGCAGCAAATACAGGGCTACAACGTGGGTGAAGCGCCTCTCACGGTCTCACTGGTCATCGAGTTCAGCAACAAGTTCCAGCGGCTGTATGGCGCGACCTGGTTCCAGACACTTCAGCTTGCTTATGGTTTCTGCAGCACCCTCAAGCCCGACGATTACGTGGCCGTGGTGGCCTACGATCTCAAGCCGGAGATCCTCTCCGATTTCACTACCGACCGCATGCAGACCCAGGAAGCCCTGCACCGCCTCACCATCCCGGCATGGTCCGAAGCCAACCTGTTCGACGCCATCACCGATACGGCCGACAGGATGTCCGGCATCGAAGGCCGCAAGGCCATCGTGCTGATCTCCTCCGGCGTCGATACCTTCAGCAAGCTCACCTTCGACAAGACCCGCAAGATTCTCCAGGAAGACGGCGTGCCGATTTACGCCATCGGCCTGATGCAGACGCTGCGAATCCTGATGGAAGCCAGGGGGATGGGCGCGATTCAGCAGATGGATTTTCTGCAGGCCGATAACCAGATGCGGACGTTCGCGACGGAGACCGGTGGCCAGCCGTTTTTCCCCCGCTTCGAGGGCGAATTCGGACAAATCTTCCAGCAGATTCACCAGGCGCTGCGCAACCAGTACGTACTGACGTACTCTCCGAGCAACAAGACGCACGACGGCGCCTACCGCAAAATCAAGGTACAGCTCGTCGACCTCAACGGCAATCCGCTGCCGGTGAAGGACGAGAAGGGCAAGCCCATCAAGTACACGATTGTCGCGAAGGCGGGCTACAAGGCGCCGCGCGCCATCGAGTAGCTCGGCACGGGGTTTGTCAAGGACTCAATCTAGCCATTTTCCAAGACGATGCAAAACCGTTGACAGACTGGTTACGGCTCTGTTACCCTCGCACTCGTCCCGTAATGAAACCAGTCCCTGTGAACCCGAGAATCCTGTTGGTAGACGACAATCGCGACGGCCTGCTGGTTCGTCGCGCGCTGCTGGAAGAAGCCGGCTGCACGGTCGAGATCGCGATCAATGGCGAAGAAGGCCTGAAACTCTTCGAGGCCGCCAACTTCGACGTGGTGGTCACCGACTACCGCATGCCACGCATGAACGGCACGGAGCTGATCCAGCGGATTCGCCGGCGGAATCCCAACGCCCGCATCATCCTGCTCTCCGGTTTCGTCGAGCCGCTGGGCCTCACCGAAGAAAGTACCGGGGCGGACGCCGTGATCGCCAAGAGTTCGAGCGAGCCGGCCCACCTGCTGCGCTGGGTGAAGCGCCTGGCCAGCCGCGCTCCGGCGCGGAAGCCTCCGGCCGCGCAGAAGGCCGTGCGCGCACGGGCGCGCAAAGCGGCAGACTAATCTGGCACACTGGAAAAACGTGCCTCGATTCCGTTTAACGCGCATTTCTCACACGTGGCCCGCTGAAGTGGCGCACGCACTCGTGGGTGCCGTGTCGAGACTCTTCTCGACACCCTGGCGGAGCAAGGACAGTCTATCGGGTCCGGGCGCCGGCATGAGTGCCGACGCGGCACGCACGAGTGCGTGCGCCACATTCCCAGCACTGATGGTGTGTCTGCTGGCGGTTTCCGCGTTTGCCGCCACGCCCGCGAGGAACCCCGCGCCGATGAAGACCTCCGCCACCGTTCGCCGCTGGATGAAGGGAATGACCCTGCGGGATGAAGTGGCGCAACTGGTCTTCATCGAATTTCATGGCGGTTCCCCCAACACCCGATCGCGCGACTACCAGAAATTCGTCCGGCTCATCCGTGAAGCCAAGGTCGGCGGCCTGATCCTCAACAACGTCACCAATGGACGGGGCGTGCAGAAGGCCGAGCCGTACGCGCTCGCCACGTTCCTGAATCGCATGCAGCGCATCGCCAAGGTCCCGCTGCTGGTGGGCGGGGACTTCGAACGCGGCGCCTCCATGCGCGTCTCCGGCACAACGCCCTTCCCGCACGCCATGGCCTTCGGCGCCACTGGCGACGCGTCGCTGACGCGCTTCGAAGGGGAAGTCACCGCCCGCGAAGCGCGCGCCCTGGGCGTGCACTGGGTCTACTACCCGGTGGCCGATGTCAACAACAACCCCGACAATCCGATCATCAACATCCGTTCTTTCGGCGAAAACCCGCAGGACGTCGCCGCGCATGTCAGAGCCTTCATTGAAGGGGCTCACTCCGACAAGCGCAACTTCGTGCTCACTACGGCCAAGCATTTTCCCGGCCACGGCGATACCGCGGTGGACACGCATCTCAACCTGGCGACCATTACAGCCGACCGCGAGCGGCTGGAAAACCTGGAACTGGTGCCGTTCCGCGCGGCCATCGACGCGGGCGTGGATGCCGTGATGACGGCGCACATCGCCGTGCCCGCCCTGGCGCCGGCCGACCTGCCCGCCACGCTCTCCCCCGCCATTCTCACCGGCCTGCTGCGCGGCGAGCTCGGGTTTAAAGGCCTGGTGATCACCGACGCTCTTGGCATGGGCGGCATCGTCAACGGCTTCGGTTCGGGAGACGCCGCGGTGCGGGCTTTGGAGGCCGGCGCCGACACTCTGCTGATGCCCGCCGATCCGGACGCCGCCATCAAGGCCGTGGTGGCCGCCGTTTCGAGCGGGCGCCTCAGCCGCCATCGCATCCAGGAAAGCGTCGCGAAGGTTCTTGCCGCGAAAGAGCGCGTCGGTCTGGACCACACGCGCTTTACCGACCTCGAAGCCATCGGCGACGTGTTGGACGATCCGGCGGTGAACGATCGCGCGCAGGAGATTGCCGACCGCGCCGTCACGCTGGTCCGCAATTCGGGCGGCTTTGTGCCGCTGGCCGCGCCGGAGCGTGCCTGCCACCTGGTCTTCACCGAAGGCCGCTATTCCATGGAGGGCCAGGCGTTCGCGCAGGAAGTGCGCAAACGGCTGCCCCGGGCCGCGCTGGCCACTCTCGATCCTTCCATGTCGCGCCAGGATATCGACGAAGCATTGCAGAAGCTGCCGATATGCGAGAGCTATGTGGTGGCGGCTTTCTCCAGCGTCACTTCCGGACGCGGATCGGTTGGGCTGGGCGGCGAACTGGCGCCCACGCTGGAATCGCTGATGGCGGGCGGCAAGCCGGTTGCGCTGGTAGCGCTGGGCAATCCTTACTTGCTGCGCAACTTTCCGAACGCGGCGGCGTATCTGGCTACTTTCAGCTCGGTGGTTCCGTGCGAGATTGCGGCGGTGAAGGCGCTGTGGGGAGAAATCGACATCCGCGGCCATCTCCCCGTCTCGATTCCCGGCGAGGCCAAGCTTGGCGAGGGCATCCAGTTACCGGCTGCGCATGCGGTAGTGACGGGCGGAGCAGGTGCGAAGTAGCGGCGTGAGGCGCACCCAAAAGAAGTTATACTGATGAATCCATGAGGTTCACTCTTCCTCCGCCGGGGGTAGAAGCTCTGCTGATGGCCGTGGTTTTGGCTGCCGCGGTTTATGATGTCCGCTACCGGCGTATTCCGAACTGGGTCTCCGTAGGCGGCGTCCTGCTGGGGTTCGCCCTGAACACCTTCCTTTATCAGGGCTGGCCGGGCTTTCGCCATTCGCTCATCGGGTTCGCCGTCGCATTCTGCGGCTATCTGACTCTTTATGCGCTGCGCGCCATGGGTGCGGGCGACGTCAAACTGATGGCCGCGGTCGGAGCCATCGTCGGCTGGCCAAACTGGTTCGGGATCTTCATTGTGACCGCTATCGTGGGCGGCATCATGGCGCTGATCCTGATCACGGTGCGCAAGAGGGTTAAGAGCACCTTTTGGAACGTTGGCTATATCGTCAATGAGATGAAGAGCGGGCGGCCGGCCTATGTGGGCAAGGAGGAGTTGGATGTCCATCATCCCAAGGCCCTGGGCTTGCCGCACGGGGCCGTGATTGCCGTCGGCACGCTGTTCTATCTGGCGCTGGCGGCGCATTACGTGGGGTAGGGAGCGTGCAAGACACCGGCGGCAAGACCGCCGGCGCTACCAGTGGGTTTTACACGACTTGCAGCACCAGGCACTTCAGGTAGTGTGTCTCGGGGACTGTCAGAAGGATGGGGTGGTCCTGCGACTGAGTGCGGCGTTCGAGCACGCGCAGCGTGCGCTTCGAATCGAGCGCGGCTTGCGCGACCAGCTCCAGCAGCATGGCTTCGCTCACGTGGTGCGAACACGAGCACGTCACCAGGATGGCACCCGGCTCCAGAAGCTGCAGGGCCCGCAGGTTGATCTGCTTGTAGCCGGTGGCCGCGGCCTCCAGGTTGCCGCGGCTCTTGGCGAAGGCCGGCGGGTCCAGCACCACCAGCGAATACCGCCGCCGCGCGGTGGCGTGTGCCGCCAACAGATCGAAACAATCGGCCTCCTGGAAATGAATGTTGCCGATTCCGTTGTCTTCCGCATTGGCCCGCGCCGCAGCCAACGCCGGTGCGGAGCTGTCCACCGCTTCCACCTGCTCGCACTTCGCCGCCAGGTGCAGCGCGAACCCGCCCGCCGACGTGAAACAGTCGAGCGCCTTACCGCCCCGGGCATATTGAGCGGCGGCGCGGTAGTTCTGGCGCTGGTCCAGAAAGATGCCGGTCTTCTGCCCGCGCAGCAGATCGGCCCGCATGGCCAGGCCGTTGATCCGCACAGCCACCCAGTCGGGAATCTCGCCCGCCACCACCAGGCTCTCGAGCGGCAACTGCTCCTTGGCACGCACGGCTACGTCGTTGCGCGCCACAATCCCGCGCGGGTGGAAAATCTCGCCCAGGGCTGCGGCAATCTGGTTGCGCGCGGCGTCCATACCCTGGTCGAGGGTCTGCATCACCAGGTAATCGGCGTAGCGGTCCACCACCAGGGCGGGCAGCAGGTCGGCCTCCCCGTGCACCACGCGATAAGCGTTGCTGTCATCTGCGACGACTTGCCGGCGGTGGAGCTCGGCCGCGCGCAACCGGTTCAGAAAGAACTCAGGCCCAATCGGTTCCACCTGGCCCGAGAGCATTCGCAGCGCAATCTGCGACGTGGAACTGTAGTGCGCGGTGCCCAGCCAGCGGCCGCGCGGGTCTCCCACTTTGACCGCTTCGCCCGGCCGGGCGCCGCCGCGATCGGTCACATCGCTGGAAAAAATCCACGGATGCCCGGACTCCACTCGGCCGGCGGCCTTGCGGTTGACCCGCACTTCGTTCATCGCATCTGCTCAAGCCGGCGGATGCGATCCTCGGTTGAGGGATGCGTCGAGAAGAGGGTGCCGAGGCCGAATCCCAGCCGGGGTTTGATGATGAACAGGTGCGCCGTGGAAGGTGTGGCATCCATGGGGATGCGTTTGGAATAGGACTCCAGTTTTTGCAGGCCGGAAATCAGCTCGTAGGGCGTCCCCGTGTATTTCGCCGACGCCGCGTCGGCGTCGTATTCCCGCGAACGCGAGATGGCCATTTGGATGAGGGCCGCGGCGATCGGCGCCAGGATCATCATGGCGATGGCGCCCATGGCGCCGCCCTCCCGATCATTGCTGCGGCGCGAGCCCCCGAAAAAAAACGCCAGGCGCGCCAGCAGCGTGATGGCGGCCGCCAGCGTGGCAGCCACCGAGCTGATCAGGATGTCGCGATGCAGCACGTGTCCCAGCTCATGCGCCACCACGCCTTCGATTTCGCGGTCGTCCATCAACTTCAGAATGCCGCTGGTGAAGGCCACCGAAGCGTGCGCCGGGTTGCGCCCGGTGGCAAACGCGTTCGGCGAATCCTCCGGGATGATCCAGAGTTTGGGCATCGGCAGGCCCATTCGCTGGCACAGGTTGCGCACGATGGGCGCCACCCGCCGGTACGCTTCCGGGTTTTCCGTCTCGCTCACGGGCTGCGCCTTGTAGGACATCAGCGCGATCTTGTCGGAGAAGAAATAGCTCGAGAAATTCATCACCACTGCCAGGCCCAGGCCCATGTAGAGGCCATTCTGGCCGCCGATCATGCCGCCGCCCACTACCAGCACGGCGCTCAGCAGCCCCAGCAGGAGCGCGGTCTTGACGGTGTTCATTGTTGCAATGCCTCCTCTTGCTCGCGCGCCGGCTCGGGCTTGCGGAATTGCAGTTCCGCCTCGCCCGGCGCGGCATCCACAATCACCCGGTCGCCTTCCAAGAACTCGCCGGTCAGTACTTTCAGCGCCAGCGGGTCCTGCACCAGCCGCTGGATGGCGCGCCGCATGGGCCGCGCTCCGAATTGCGGATCGAAGCCTTCCGCGATGATCGCATCTTTGGCCGCGGGTGTCACTTCCAGCTCAAGCTTCCGGTCTTTCAGCATTTTTGCCACGTTCGCCAACTGCATGTTCACAATCCGGCCCAGGTGCTCGCGCGTCAGCGTGTTGAACACGATGATATCGTCAATCCGGTTCAGAAACTCCGGACGGAATTCGCGCCGCAACGCCTCGAGCAAGCGCTTGCGCGTGTCGTTGCTGCGCGCGTCCTTGCCGAGCGCCGAGAACCCGATGCCGTTCTTTTCCACCATCACCGTGCCGATGTTCGAGGTCATTACGATCACGGTGTTCTTGAAGCTTACGGTGCGGCCTTGACCGTCGGTCATGCGGCCATCGTCCAGGATCTGCAGCAAGGCGTTGAAGACTTCCGGATGGGCCTTCTCGATCTCGTCGAACAGCACTACCGAATACGGCCGCCGCCGCACCTGCTCGGTGAGCTGGCCGCCTTCGTCGTATCCCACGTAGCCGGGAGGCGAGCCGATCATCCGCGCCACCGAATGCCTTTCGCTGTATTCCGACATGTCCACCCGGATCATGGCTTTGTCGTCGTCGAACAGGTATTGCGCCAGGGCCCGCACCAGTTCGGTCTTGCCGACGCCTGTCGGCCCCAGGAAAATGAAGCTCCCGATGGGCCGGTTCGGGTCGTTCAAGCCGGCGCGGTTGCGCAAGATCGCGTTGGAAACCAGCCGCACGGCTTCGTCCTGGCCCACCACGCGCTCCTTGAGCCGTTCCGGCATGTGGACCAGCTTTTGGATTTCGCCTTCCAGCATACGCGCCACCGGAATGCCTGTCCACTTGGCCACGATGCGCGCAATATCGTCCTCCCCAATCTCTTCCTTGAGGAGCGCGGTCTCCTTGACGGATTCCATTTCGCGCTCGGCCGCCTGAATGTCCTTTTCGATCTGTGAGAGCCGCCCGTACCGCAACTGGGCGGCCGTTTCCCAATCGCCCACGCGGCTGGCCTTCTCTTCTTCGACGCGCAGCCTGTCCTGATCCGCCTTCAGCTCGCGAACCCGCGAAATGGCGGATTTTTCGCGGTTCCACCGCTCCTTGAGCGGCGCGGCCTGCCCACGCACTACCTCCAGCTCGTTCTCGACGTGCCGCAGCCGCTCGCGCGAGGCCGCGTCTTTTTCCTTGCCGAGCGCCTGGCGCTCGATCTCGAGATGGGAAATGCGCCGCTCCAGATCGTCGATCTCGATGGGCATGGACCCAATCTGCAGCCGTAGGGCCGAGCCGGCTTCGTCGATCAAATCGATCGCCTTGTCCGGCAGAAACCGGTCCGCGATGTAGCGATGGGAGAGCACGGCCGCCGCGATGATGGCGGCATCCTGGATGCGCACCCCGTGGTGGATTTCGAATTTCTCCTTGAGGCCGCGCAGAATGGCGACGGTGTCGTCCACCGACGGTTCACCCACCATCACGGTGCGGAAGCGCCGCGCCAGCGCCGCGTCCTTTTCCACGTACTTCTTGTACTCGGTGAGGGTGGTCGCTCCGATGCAGCGCAGTTCTCCCCGCGCCAAGGCCGGTTTCAGGAGGTTGGCCGCGTCAATGGCGCCTTCGGCGGAGCCCGCACCCACCAGGGTATGCAGCTCATCGATGAAGCACAGGATCTCGCCGTTGGAATCGATGATTTCCTTCACTACGGCTTTCAGCCGGTCTTCGAATTCGCCGCGGAATTTGGTGCCCGCGATCATCGAGCCCAGATCCAGCGCCACCAGCTTCTTGTTCTTCAGTTGATCCGGCACGTCGTCCCGGACGATGCGCTGCGCGAGGCCCTCCACGATGGCGGTCTTACCCACTCCCGGCTCGCCGATCAGTACCGGGTTGTTCTTGGTACGTCGGCTCAACACCTGCATCACGCGGCGGATTTCGTCTTCACGGCCGATAACCGGGTCGAGCTTGCCCTGGCGCGCCGATTCCGTGAGGTCGTGCGCGTAGCGCTCCAGCGCCTGGTACTTGGTTTCCGGATTCTGATCCGTGATGCGCTGGGTTCCGCGCACCGAGACCAGCGCCTTCAAGATGGCATCGTGGGTCGCGCCGGCGCGGTCGAGCAGTTGGCCGGCCGGGTCGCTTTGTTCGGCCATAGCCAGCAGCATGTGCTCGGTGGAGACAAATTCGTCCTTGAAGCGCGTGGCTTCGTCGAAAGCCTTCTCCAGCGTCTGGTTCATAGGTTGCGAAAGGTATAGCCCCGGCCCCGGCTGCATGCCGGCGGTCTTGGGCAGGTTGCCCAACATCCGCTCGGCCTCCGCCACAACGGCGTCCGGATGCACGTTGCATTTCTCCAGCAGCGGGCGCACAATCCCTCCCTGCTCCCCAGCCAGCGCCATCAGCAGATGCAACGGGAACAGCACCTGGCCCTCGTGCTTCTCGGCGATGGCCTGAGCCTGCTGCAAGGCCTCCTGCGCTTTCTGCGTCAGTTTGTCTAACCGAAACATAAGCCCCCCTGAAATACAAATGGGGCCGGGAAACCCCCGGCCCTGTCATGCGCGCACTTGAACCGGAAGCGAAGAGAGGCCAGGAGGCCTGTCCTACTTCGCGCTCGAAGCGCGCCCCTGCTTCAATTCTACGCCTTGACTTCGACCTTGACCTGCCGCGGCTTGGCAGCTTCCTTCTTGGGAAGCGTCACGCTGAGCACGCCATTTTTGAAGTCCGCCGCAATGTGTTCGGTGTCAAAGGTATTGGGCACCGCGAAGCTGCGCACGAAACTGCCGTAGCTGCGCTCGATGCGGTGATACCCCTTCTCCGTATGTTCCTGGTCGAACTTGCGCTCGCCCGAAATCGACAGCGTCTGGTTCTCCACTTTGACGTCAATGTCCTTCAAATCGACGTCCGGCAGATCGGCTTTCAACACCAGTTCGTTCTCGGTCTCGTAGATGTCTACGGCCGGAGACCACGGACGGTTCGCCCGCGGCTCATTCACCATCCGGGTGAAGGAGTCTTCAAAGAGACGGAGACTGGCTAACGGATCAAAATGACTGAGAGACATGTTGTGATTCCTCCTGATTGCGTATCTTTTCCCAGGCCGCCTAGCGACCTCATCCAAATACAATCATAAAATATTAGTGCATATATGTCAAGTTTTTATTAGCGCACTATTATTATGTATAATGTTGTTTATTTTCTGCTATTTAGGAGATTGTCGGTTTCCCCTGGCTCAGTTGCGGTGGGCGCCCGCCTCGATGTAGCTGGTGAACTCCCTGCCCGGAGCCGCAATCTCAAACTTGATCTTCAGGCTGTCTTGGCCCGCTGGTGTGTACGTCATCCGGTACCGCACCTGGTTGGCCGCGCCGTCGCTCAGGAACACAACCCCTCGACCTGCCGGCGACACGGTGTACCGGATCACGTGCCCTTCGCTGTCGAAGTAGATCGCGTGCAGCCCGTGCGATAACTCATCGCGATACACGATCATGAGGTCGTCGTGCCGGAAGGCCGGCTTCCCATCGGCTGCCGGGTAGTCGGCGAAGCTCTTCCGCACCAGGACGTGGTCCGCCAGATCGGCGGCAAACGAAAAGGCACCCGAGCCGTTGCCGGGTTGGCCGGTTCCTTCGCCGGTCCATTGTCCCACCAGGAACTGTGCCGGGCCCCAATCTTCCGCCGCCGGCACCGCCGTCGAGGCCACCATCATGAGCAGAAGAGCGAGTCGCATAGTCGCAGTTTACCGCAGTGTGGTTATACTCGAAGTACGGTGTTCAGCCGCCTCAACACCCACTGCCGCGTTGCCGCCTGTCTGGTGGCTGCGCTGTATCTTCCGGCCGCTTTTGCGCTCGACCCGCACAAGAGCCTCACCCAGTATTCCCGCCAGTCGTGGGGCCAGGTGGACGGCCTCCCGCAGGACACCATCCGCGCCATCGCCCAGACCACCGATGGCTACCTCTGGCTCGGAACCGACGAAGGCCTGGCCCGTTTCGACGGCTACGAATTCACCGTGTTTACTAAGGCCGACGGCAGCCTCCCCGCGAATTCCATCACCGTCCTGGCCGCTGATCCGGATGGATCTCTATGGATCGGCACGGCCCGCGGGCTCACGCGGTTTCACGCCAAGAGTTTTCACACTTACACCACGAAGGATGGGCTGCCCGACGACGCGGTGACGGGCCTCTTCCCGGACCACGCCGGCACCCTGTGGATCGTGGCCGGCGTCTCTCTGAGCCGCTTCCAAAATGGCAGATTCACCAACTACTCCCCCGGCCCTAACCTGCTGTCGGTGCGGGCAATCCGCGAGGACCCGCATCATGATCTGGTGGTGGCCGGTTTCGGAGGCGTGGTCCGCATCTCCGGAGACCAATACACCACCTTGATCGACAATGCGACCGTTGGTGGCGACGTGGTTTCCTCCCTGTTGGTGGATCGCCACGACAACCTCTGGGTGGCTGGAAGCCTTGGCCTCATGCTCCGCACGCCGGACGGCCACATTCGCAAATTCGACACTCACGACGGGTTGCCAGACCTTTACGTTCGCACCGTGGTGGAAGACCGCGACGGAAACATCTGGATCGGCACCAACGGCGGCCTGGCCCGTTTTCAGGGCGACCGCTTTGTGGCTTCCGCCGAAGGCGGCCGCGACCGCGACCTGGTGCGCTGCCTTCTGGAAGATCGCGAGGGCGATCTCTGGATGGGCGCCAACAACGGCCTCACCCGGCTTCGCGACGACGCGTTTACGGTCTATGGCAAGACCGAGGGGCTGCCTTCCGACGAACCCAACACCGTCTTTCAGGACCACGCCGGCCGTATCTGGGTGGGGTTTCACGAAAGCGGGCTGATGCTCTTCTCCGGCGACCGGCGCCGTTTTACGCCGAGTGACGGCATGCCTGAGACCGAAGTCTTCTCGATCCGTGAAAGCGCCAATCACGATCTCCTTCTCTCCACCCGAGTCGGCCTGGTCCGCATGCACGACTCTCGTTTCACCACCCTGGTCCCGCCCGATCCGCTTTCCCGCCGCATCGTTTTCGACGCCCTCGAAGATTCCGCCGGCCGTCTTTGGCTAGCAGGTCCCGCCGGTCTCTTCGCAGCGGAGGGCCAACAGATCCGCACGGTTCTGCCCTCCGGCGCGGCCACTGCCAACTCCGTCGTCACGCTTTGCGAAACCCGCGATGGCGCCCTATGGGCCGGCACCTTCGGCAAGGGTCTCTGGCGCATCCAGGATAAGGATGTCCGCTCCTACTCCTCGGCCGCCGGACTCTCCAGCGATAACATCCGCGCGCTCCATCAGGACTCCGACGGAACGTTGTGGATCGGCACGTTTGGCGGCGGCCTGGGCGCGCTTCGCGAAAGCCGCTTTCAGTGGTTCACCCAGGAGGACGGCCTGCTCAGCGACAACATCGCCGCTATCTCCGAGGATGGCGAATCCCTCTGGCTCAGCACCCCCCGCGGCATCTGCCGCATCGCGAAACACCAACTGGCGGATTTCGCCGCCGGCAAAAGAAAATCCCTCGATCCCATCAACTATGGCGCCGGCGACGGCCTGCGCAGTGCGCAATGTTCCCCCGGCTATCCCACTGGCGGTGGCGGCGACCGCAACGCGGATGGCCGGCTCTGGTTCACCACCAGCCGCGGGCTGGCGGTCTTCAATCCGCAGGCCGTGCCACCCGCCTCAGTGCCGCCCGCCGTTCAACTGCTCGACATCGCCGCCGATGCCAACTCGATCGATCTTTCCAAGCCCGCGCGCCTCGCCCCGGATATCGAACGCCTTCGCATCCGCTACGCCGCCATCCACTTGAGCGCCCCCGAACGGGTGCGGTATTCCTACAGGCTCACCGGCCTGGAGCCCGGCTGGGTGAGCGCCGGCGCCCGCCGCGAGATCAACTACAACAGCCTCAAACATGGCCACTACATTTTCTCGGTCAACGCCCAGATCCCGGGAGGCCCGTCCACCGAGCAGTCCTTCGCTTTCGACGTTTTGCCGCACTTTTACGAGACCGTGTGGTTCCGTTTGTGCTGTGTTGCGATGCTGCTGGCCGCTGCCTGGGCCGTCTATCAAGTGCGCCTGCGCCGCATCCGCTACCGCTTTGCGCTGATCCTGGGTGAGCGCGCCCGCCTGGCCCGCGAGATTCACGATACGCTGGCCCAGGGTTTCGTCGGTATCGCTTCCCAACTCGACGCCGTCTCCATGTGCATACCCGACGATGAGTCGCCGGTCCGCAAGTATCTCGACATGGCTCGCCGCATGGCCCGCCACAGCCTCACCGAGGCCCGGCGTTCCGTGATGGATTTGCGCGCCTCCGCGCTGGAAGGCCACGACCTGGCCGGAGCCATTCAAAGCAGCACGCGCATTTGGACGGCGGGATCCCCCGTGGATGTGGCCGTGGATGTCTCGGGCCCCGCCACGGTGCTCCCCGAGGAGATGGAGCAGCACCTCCTGCGCATCGCCCAGGAAGCCGTCACAAACGTTCTAAAGCATGCCGCGGCCAGCCGTGTCGTCATTCAACTCCACACCGAAGCGCGCCGCATCTCGCTTCGCATTCGAGACAACGGCCGCGGATTCGAGCAACAGGGCGTCTTTACCTCCAGCGGCGGCCACTTTGGCTTGCTCGGCATGCGCGAGCGCGCGGAGCGGTTGGGCGGCGAGCTTCGTCTCGCCAGCCAGCCTGGTGGAGGGACAGAAGTGGAAGTCACGGTGCCATTACCATGAACGCAAAAATTCGAATTCTGGTAGCTGAAGATCACCTGGTGGCGCGCGTGGGCGTGAGCGCCATCGTCAACATGCAACCCGATATGATCGTGGTTGCCGAAGCCGCCAACGGCCAGCAGGCCGTGGAACTCTACCGGCAGCATCGGCCCGACGTGGCCTTGCTCGATCTGCGCATGCCCGGCATGGGTGGGGTGGAAGCCGCCGCCGCCATACGTGCCGAGTTTCCCCAGGCCCACATGATCGCTCTCACCACTTATGGCGGTGACGAGGACATTCGCCGCGCTCTTTCCGCCGGCGTGCAGGCCTATCTCACCAAGGACGTCTTACACGACGAATTGCTCAACGCCATCCGCGCCGTCCACGCGGGCCAGACTTACTTACCGGCTGCCGTGGCCGCCGCTCTGGCCGCCCAGATGCCGCGCCCGGATCTGAGCGCCCGCGAGGTGGAGGTGCTGGAGTTGATTGTGCGGGGCCTGGCCAACAAGCAGATTGCGTACGCATTGAGCATTGCCGAGCATACGGTGAAGAACCACGTGAAGAGTATCTTGAGCAAACTCGGCGTGCAGGACCGGACGCAGGCCGCCACGGCGGCCATTCAGCGGGGGATTATTCATTTGTAGGGCGGGGGCGATGCTGTTTTGCGCTGTAGGCGTTTTCCCCGTCGAGCGGCCGAAGTTGTCTGCACATCGGGACTCCCGCGCGCTGGGGGGCCGCACTCAACCGACGCCTGCGATCGCTCCCGCAGCGGTATGCCGAATGGCCTGAATCAGGTGGCGGAAGCTGCGGGAACCGGGCCGTTCCAGGTCGAGATGTGGAGCGATCGCGCGTGAGCCCGCCACCTTTTGATATCGCCTGTTGGTCAGCCTTTCCAATTCCAGCGAAGGAGACTGCAGTCGGTCGGGATCGCGGAATTTTGCCTTGTTTTGTTTAGGGGCAAGGCCCCCGAGTCGGAGTCCCAGTTCTACAGCACGCAAATCTCCCAAGTAGAAAGCCTCCAACTCGCGGAAAGCGATACGGACAACTGTGTCTGGACGACCGGCGTTACTGCAGCGAGTGACGAGGGAACGCTTGACCCTGCGGCAATCGTCTCGGTCCTGATCGCGTATCACAATGAAGCTGGCTTGACGATTCAAATACCCCTTCAGTTTCCGTTCGAGTTGCCTATCCAGATCCTGCTTCCCTTCAAATACGATGAACCGAGCTTCGATTGGACTGCCCGCCGGAATCAGGCGAGGGAGCAAACCTGCCAACAACGCCTTGGCAGATTCCTCCTCAAGGAAAAAAACCAATTCCGTCACGCAGGATTTGCTCCGGTGAAGAATCCCTGCTTCCAGAGGTACCCCATCTTGTCCCCCTGCTCCATGTATTTCTTAACCTGGCGGTCGTCTGCCGCACGTCGGATCCGGGAGACCCCGTCGCTCTTGACAAGCCAATAGACCTCTTCCAGCCGAATCGCATTGAGGAGATCGGGAGAGTGTGTCGACACCATTACCTGGCCGCCGCGTCGGGAGTAGTCGCGGAACTCCTCCGCCAGCTCGCTCATCAGCGTGGGGTACAACTGGTTTTCAGGTTCCTCGATACAGAGAAGGGGGTGGGGTTTGGGATCGTGGAGTAGAACGAGATACGCGAACATCTTGATGGTGCCGTCCGAAACATAACGATCCAGGAACGGCGTCTTAAACGTTCCATCACGGAAGCGAAGGATGAGATAGCCGTCCTGGGTGAGTTCCGGCTCGACACCGCTAATACCCGGGACTCGCTGCTGCATCCGGTTCAGGATTTCGTTGAATATGTCACGGTGATTTTCGTACAGGTACTGGGCGACGCGGGGAAGGTTCTCTCCGGTTTCCGAGAGATGCTCCATGACCCCGGTGGCTTCCTTGCGGCCGCGCGCGGCGCTGATGTGGAAGTCCGAGACATGCCAGTTCTCGAGGAGTTGGCGCAGCGCGCTGGCGGCCTTGAAGCGTTGGAACTGACCAAGGCCCTTGATCGCGAGAATGTCCGCGGATTCCAGTACTTGTTCTTCGCGATTCAACTCTTCATCGGGCGTCCGAAAATCTTCTTCGTTCGTGATGGCAAACCCCGAGCCCCGATTGAAGTCAAGAAAGTAGTATGGCGCGCCGTAGCGACCACGCTTGTAGCGCAGGAACTCCCTGACGACAACTGGCCGGTCCTGTTGCAGGCCGATCTCCAAATGATACGTGACGAGTCGGGAGACGTCGGCGATCGGCATACGAACTTGAAGCTCTACTAAAATGGGCTCGGTTTCATGTCCTCTCGTCACGACCTCCGGGAACCGGCCTCGAGCATCTAGAGCCTGCCGAACGTTGCCGGTGAGAGCATCCCGCAAAAACCCAAACACGTCGAATAGGGTGGACTTGCCGGTGCCATTGGCACCTACCAGCACCATAAAGCTTGGGATGTCCTTGAGCTGAACATCCTGAAGCGCCCTGAAATTGCGGATTGTAACGGATTTCAGTTCCATGAAGCAGCGTCTTTACCTTGCCTAACGGACGGAATGGAACATCACACGGGCGAAAGCCCAATGACTAGTAGACCGCTTCGACAGTGCGTCTGCAACCTTTTCTGCGTCCCAAGGAAATAGTATGGTATCGCAAACTTGGCCCGATAGCTTGATCGTCAGGTGGAAGTGCTCGAACTGATCGTCCGCGGCCTGGCCAACAAGCA
The DNA here is from genome assembly GCA_049519475.1 of Bryobacteraceae bacterium. Taxonomy (GTDB): domain Bacteria; phylum Acidobacteriota; class Terriglobia; order Bryobacterales; family Bryobacteraceae; genus PALSA-129. Next base: position 21,776 of record JBEKQS010000007.1, read on the forward strand.
GATTGCGTACGCCCTCAGTATCGCCGAACACACCGTCAAGAATCACGTGAAGAGTATCTTGAGCAAACTCGGCGTGCAGGACCGGACGCAGGCGGCCACGGCGGCCATTCAGCGGGGGATTATTCATTTGTAGGGGCGGGCCAGGGGCAATGCGGTTCGGTTCACTCGTGGGCAATTTCGTTGCCTCCACCGAATTGATGCGTTCTCGGTTGAGGCACGCGGCAAGGGGCATCCGAGAGGTAAACTAGGAAGCGGAAGGAGGGCCCCGTGGACGCGTTGGTTGAAAAGCTAGACGCCCGGTTGCGCCAGTGGAAGCCGGAAACGGCTGCCGAGGCGAGAGAGCGCATCGCGGAAGTCATCGAGCTCGCAGACCACGATGTCCTCGATCTAGCGCGGTCCCGCGCCACCGAACAGGAGGTCCTCGACCTGCTCGATGAGCCCACAACCAGGTGAAGTGTGGTTGGCAGATCTCGGGCTCGCAGCAAAGACCCGGCCTGTGGTGATCGTCTCCCGCCAAGATCCGAACCCACCCCGAGCGTTGGTGCTGTACGTGCCCCTCACCACCCAGCACCGGCTGAGCCCGTATGAGGTGCCGCTGCCGCGGTTTTCGTTCCTCGATCGGGACTCCGTAGCGAACGTTCAAGGATTCGGTTCATTACCGGTTGTACGGCTCGAACGCAAGATCGGCAGACTCTGAAATGAAGTAATGGCGAAGCTGAAGAGGGCGCTGGTTTTCGCCCTCGATTTGGAACCGGCGTCCAGTTGACGCTGGGCGCGCTCACATGAAGTAGTGTTTGACCTTGTCGAACAGCCCTTATTCCGCGGGCGCGTTGGCGCGAAGTATTGCCAGCTTCACTGGCCGGCAACGTAAACCTGGAAACCCGGGCTTTGTACCGAAGAAAGGAGGCTCAATAGAATCGGGTTGTCCGCAGCCCACGGGGCGCATAGACAACCACCGTGAAGTTGATCTGGCTGACGCCGGCGACGCTGTTCGGCGCTGGTCCCGCGTAGGCCACGTCGAAACCGGTGTAAGAGGGCGCGATGGGGCAAGGCAAAGGACCCATACCTGGGTTGCAGGGCTCAAAGACGGGCGTTAATGCCTCGACCACGACCGGCAGAACGTTGTTAGGCAGGGGCAGCCCAACCAGCGTTCCATCGGCCTGTGCGGGAGCGATCGGGCCCAGACCCGTCGCCCATACCGAAACAATGGACCCCACCGGCGCGGGATTGTCCGCCGAGTTGACGGTTCCGTCCTGATTCACCGCCAAGGCGTGGACGCCATCGACCGTAAACACTGCCGGAGCCGCCTGCGCCACCGGCCAAGTCAGGCAATTCGTATTCGCGTTGTTGTATGAGACGCAGACCTGCGTGTTCTGGCCCGGCGTCAACGACCACGGCTCCACAGCGTTGATCTGCTGGTCCTGCACCCACAGCAGCGGTGCTGCCGTACCGTCGAAGGTCACTTCCACGTTTGCCGCCTGGGTCGGGTAAGGGCTCTGCAGGGTGGTCTGAGGCTGCACCCCCTGCCGGGGCCCGAGCCCGGTTCCAAACAGTGTGACAATTTCTCCCGGCGCGATGGCCCCGGCCTCCAAGCTGGCCCCATTGGCCACACAGGCCAGCGGGTAGGTCTGCGCGTTGGCATTGGGAGAGAGGCGCACCAGAAAATCGGTCCCGAAGGTTCCCGCCGGGAACGGACCGGCTTGTGTGGGCGCGAAGCTGTCGCCGGCTGTAGCCACCACAAAGACGATAGAATTCGCTGCCGTGGCAATGCTCGGGATAACCACAACCTGGCTGCCGGAGATGTAAGTGGTCTGCAGAACCGATCCGTCCGGAGCAATCGCGGTCAGGACGCTCTCCCCGGTGCCCGCGGGGGCCGATCCGCATGTCGCCAGACTGTTCTTGACCGGAAACAACTGGAACGCACGCTCCGCGATGTACGCGTTCCCGGCCGCGTCCAGCGCAAACGCAGCCCCGAGGGCAGACCCGGTAACGGTCATCGAAAGCGTTACGGCCCCGGTGGAATTCACCCGCTGTAATACCCCTCCTCCGAACACCGCCGCATCCCCGTTCGAATCCACGGCAACCGCCGCCGGGTGTCACTATGACACAACGCGCTCTACATGAAGTAGTCTTTGACCTTGTCGAACAGCCCTTTTTCCGCGGGCGCGTTGTCTACCGGCAGGCTCTCGCGCAACTGCTCCAGCAGTTTCTTCTGCTCGCGCGTCAGGCGCGTGGGAATCTGCACCTCCACATGCACGTAGAGGTCGCCCCGTCCGCTGCCGTTCACCACCGGCACACCCTTGTGCCGCAGCCGGAACTGCGCGCCGCTCTGCGTGCCCTCGGGAATCTTGAGCTTGTGCGGCTGATCGAGCGTGGGCACTTCGATTTCCGCGCCCAGCGCCGCCTGCGCCAGGTTGATGGGAATGGTGCAGTGCAGGTCCTGTTCGTGGCGCTCGAAGAAGGCGTGCTCTTTAACCTTGAGGAAGACGTAGAGATCGCCTGGCGGTCCTCCGTTCGAGCCGGGCTGGCCTTCCGTCGCCAGCCGTATGCGCGTATTGTTATCGACTCCCGCCGGAACCGTAACCTTGAGTTTGCGCTGGACCTGCCGGAAGCCGTTGCCGCGGCACTGGCTGCAAGGGTTGCGGATGACCTGGCCCGACCCGCCGCAGGTGCTGCAAGTGCGCCGGATGGAAAGGAAACTCTGTTGATACAGAACCTCGCCCCGGCCATGGCATGTGGGGCACTGCGTTGGTCCGCTGCCGGGCTCCGATCCCGCACCGCCGCAGTGGCCGCAGCGATCCATGCGCGCCACCTGGATGTCGGCGTTCATCCCGAAAACCGCCTCTTCAAACGTCAGCTCCAGGTCGTAGCGCACATCCTCGCCGCGTTGCGCGCGGCTGCGCCGCCGGCCGCTGCCTCCGCCGAACAAATCGCCGAGGTCGAAGAAGTTTCCCAGGATATCGCTGAAATCGGTAAAAGCCTCGGGGTTGAAACCGGCCGCGCCGGCCCCGCCTTGCAGCCCCGCATGGCCATACCGGTCGTAGGCCGCGCGCTTTTGCGCATCGCTCAGAACGCTGTAGGCTTCCGACGCCTCCTTAAAATTCTCTTCGGCGTCGGGGCTGTCCGGATTGCGGTCGGGATGGAACTTGAGCGCGAGCCTGCGGTATGCGCCCTTGATCTCCTGATCGCCGGCGTCCTTGCCGACACCCAGTATTTCGTAATAGTCTCGCTTCGACACGGGATTCAATGCGTTACGGTTTCACTGCCACCCGCACCATGGCGGGCCTCAGAAGCTTGCCTTTGAAATTATAGCCTCTCTGAAACTCTCCCAGAATGGACTGGTCCTCCGCCTTATCGGTCTCCACACGCTCCACCGCCTGGTGCAGGTTTGGATCGAACTGGCGGCCGGCCGCCTGGATCGGCTCCAGCCCCATTTTTTTGAGGGTTTCAAACAGACGCTGATAGATCAACTCGACGCCCTTGGCATAGTCGCGGTCGGTTGTCTCCACCTGGAGCGCGCGCTCGCAGTCATCCAGCACCGGCAGGATGTCCCGCACCAGCTCCATGGCCGCGAACTGCAGGAAATCGGACCGTTCCCGTTCCGCGCGCCGCCGCGCGTTATCGAACTCGGCGCGCGTGCGCAGCAGCCGGTCGCACAGGTCGGCCTTCTCCGCCGCCAGTTGATCGCGCTCGGCGGCGACCGCCGCCAATTGCCCGTACGGCGTTTCCGCCGGAACGTTGTCGTCGGGAGACACGTCGGAAAGTTTCGGATTGGGCTTCTGGGTGTCCACTGTTACCAGCTTAACAAAGTGGGTCTCTAGAACTGCGCGCTCTCCAGCGCCCGGCTGGTTTCCAGCACGGCCGCCATCACCTGCTGGTAGTGCATGCGCATCGGTCCCAGCACGGCCACTTTAGCCGGCAGACCGCTGGCCATCCGCACGCTCATGCCGATCAGCGCCAGATCCTTCATGGCCGGATGAATTGCTTCCAGGCCGACGTGCACTTCCAACTCGCCCGGCGGTTGCTCCAGGAAGCGGTCCAGCAGCTCGATCACGCGCTTCTTCTCCTCCAGCGCGCGCAGCAGGCCGCGCATTTTTTCGCGCGTCAGGTGCAGGTCCAGGCCGAGAAGGTTGGAGGCCCCTTCCATGTGGACTTCCGGCGCCGTGTCCACTTCCAGCAGGCCCTTGCGGCACAGCACCTGGAGCTGGCGCGTCACCGCGTCGTAGACGGCCCGTTCCTCCAGCATGCGGCTCAGCAGCTCGCGCCGTGCCGCGCCCAACTGCCACCCGCTGAAGTTGCGGTTGACGTAGTTGCGGATCGAGATCAGCTCGCCGGGCGAGGCGGGCTCTTCGAGCGCCACCACGCGGTTCCGTACCATGTGGTCGCGCGTGACCAGGATCATCAGCACGCGGCGATCGGCCAGCGGCACCAGCTCGATCTGATCGAGCGCTTGCGCCAACGCCGGCAGCGCGGCGGCGATCCCCACGTTCCGTGTGAGTTCCGTCAGAATGTGGCTGGAGTGTTCCACGCGCGCGCCCACGGTGTCGAGCGCACTGAACTCGTTGCGCAACCGGTCCGCTTCGCCCGCCGTCACGCGGGCGGCCGTCAACGAGCCCACATAAAAGCGGAAGGCCTTTTCGGTTGGCACGCGGCCCGCCGAGGTGTGGGGTTGCGAGAGGTAGCCCTCATCGGCTAACTCCGCCATCACATTGCGGATGGAGGCCGGGCTGAGCGCCTGTCCCCGCCGCCGCGAAAGCGTCTGCGACCCAACCGGCTCACCCGTCTCGATGTACTCGCGGACGATGGCCCGCAGGATTTCGAAGTGCCGGGTTCGCACCGTTCCGTCGGTTCTCATGGCGTCTATTGAGTAGAACTCACTCTCACTTCATTCTATGCACCGGAACGGCTGGGGTCAACGCGGACATTCAGTTTGAATTCAACGCGGAGGCGCCGAGACGCGGAGGAAAACAGAAGCAAAGTCAAGACCCGAGAACGCTGAGGAACCTTCTGAAACCAGGCACAAAGGCGTGCGTGAAGGATGCTAGCCTGTAGATCGTGCGCAGCTTTTTCCTCTTTCTCTCGCGGCGCAAGCTCTTACGAAGATGGATGGAAACATCTTCTCTGGCCCAGCGGTTGGCCGCCCGTTTTGTGGCGGGCCACGACCTGAACCAGGCGCTTGCCGTGTGCCGCGAATTGAACTCGGCCGGTATTACGGTCACCCTCGATCACCTCGGCGAAAGCGTGACGTCGCTCGAAGAGGCCGCCGCGGCCCGCGATATCTATCTCCGGACGCTGAACGCCATCCACGATTCCGGAATTCAGGGCAACGTGTCGCTGAAGTTGACCCAATTCGGCCTGGATCTTTCCGCGGAGGTTTGCCGCGCCAATGTCGCGCAACTGGTGGAACAGGCAGCGCGCCGGGAGAGCTTCGTGCGCGTCGATATGGAGAACAGCCCGTATGTGGACCGCACGCTCGACCTGGTATGCGATCTCGCCCGGCAGTACGGGCATGTGGGGGTGGTAATCCAGGCGTATCTCTACCGCAGCGCGAAGGACGTCGAGAAGCTGTGCCGGCAGCGGATCACCGTGCGGTTGTGCAAAGGCGCTTACCTGGAGCACGCCGATGTGGCGTTCCCGCGGAAGGCGCAGGTGGACGCCAGCTACATCGCGCTGATGAAGGTGCTGCTCGACGGCGGCGCGTATCCGGCGCTCGCCACGCACGATCCGAAGATGATCGAAGCCACCAAGGCGTACGCGGCGGAGCGCCAAATCCCGCGCGACGCCTTTGAGTTTCAGATGTTGTACGGCATCCGCCGCGACCTGCAACAACAACTGGTGCGGGATGGCTACCGGGTACGGGTCTACGTGCCGTTCGGCGGGGCCTGGTATCCGTACTACATGCGGCGGCTGGCGGAGCGGCCGGCCAACGTATTCTTTATTCTGCGTAACCTGTTTAGACGGTAATTTCGGGCAGGGCATTTAGGAGTTGCGTAGCCTGTCCCCGAAATAGGCCCCGAAATAGGCCGAAATAGGCCCCCGAAATAGGCCAGACGGTAATTCCGGGCAGGGCATTTAGGAGTTGCGTAGCCTGTCCCCGAAATAGGCCCGAAATAGGCCCCCGAAATAGGCCCCGAAATAGGCGGGCAGGCGAGGGCGTGCTACCGTAGAAACTAAGGACGCGGATTGCTCGTCTAAGGGATTATGCGCTACTGGGCTTATCTCGCCGGCAAACTGGCGGTGGCGGCGGCGCCGCTCTACGGACTGATGTGGTGGTTAGGAAAACTCTTCCCCCCGAGCAAAGACCAGATGGCGCCCCTGAACAGCGGCATGCAATTCCTGTTGTGCGACTTGGCCCTGCTGGGCTGGTTTCTGCTGTGCGCCGGTGCGCTCTATGCGATCGTGTGGGACCAGCGGCGCCGGTGCCGGGTGTGCCTTACGCGGCTGCGTATGCCGGTGGAGACCGGCTCGTGGGGCTACATGCTGCAACTGGGGCGGCCGCGCATCGAATCCATCTGTCCTTACGGCCACGGGACTCTGAAGGAAGAAGAACTGCAGATCTCGGGGCTGGCCAACGCCGAGTGGACACCCCACTCCGACGATATCTGGGATGAACTGTGCGCCCCCGGCAAGGATGCCGGCCAAGACACGTGAGCCGTGTCCCCCGGTGGCGGATGGCGGCCGGTTGCCTGATCCTGGCGATGCTCCTGCTGGCGGCGGTGCTGTTCACGCCGCTCTATCTGCGCAACCTGGCGCTGCAGAATTTCGTGGCCGGAATTACACACGACGTGAAGAACCAGGAAAAACCGGACGGTATCCTGCGCACGTGGGTTTTGGAAAAGGCTCAGCAGCTTGAACTTCCGGTAACGGAAGACAACGTGCACATCATGCGTGCGCCGGAGGGCATGCGGATCGACGTGCGTTATTCCGTTCGGGTCAATCTGCCCCTGTATACGGTGGACCTGCACTTCTATCCGGGCGCGGGCAGCCGGTAGAAGCTGTTGACAAAGCCCAGGAAGACATGTTGAGCCGCCGATGAACCAAGTGTAACGCCTATAACCCATTTAGTGTCAATCCGCGTTATTCTGTGTTCAGCGGCGGCCAGTATTGCGTCTTGTAAGACGCACTTCATGCGAAAATTGAGATTGGTGGGAAAATCCGCGCAAAAACGGGGAATGAGCCTCCGCATCCCCACCGGATCGGCCCTGGCAGGGTTTTTTCTGTCGTCCGCCGGGCGCATCGCGATCATGGGTGGGGCCCTGTTGGTGATCGTGATACTGGGCGTGTTCACGTTTTTCTACGCCCGGTACTCGCGAGTGATCGACGAAAAGCTGAACGCCGGGCCGTTTGCGAACAACGCGAAGATTTTCGCCGCGCCGGAATCGGTGGGAGTGGGAGACGCCATTTCGCCGAACGACATCGCGGCCGAGTTGCGGCGTAGCGGGTACAACGAAGCGCGCGGCAACACCATCGGCTACTACCAAATCCGCCCCAACGAGATCGAGATCTTCCCGGGTACGGAATCCTACTTCGACCAGGAAGCAGCGGTGCTAAAGTTCGCGGGCGGACGGATTTCACAAATTGTCTCGCTGCAGGACAACACTTCGCGCAATCAGTACCAACTGGAGCCGCAGCTCATCACCAACCTCTCCGGCACGGCGCGCGAGAAGCGCCGGCTGGTCAAGTTCGCCGATATCCCGCCGGTGCTGGTGCGAGCGGTGACCTCGGCCGAAGACAAGCACTTCTTCCAGCACGCGGGCTTCGATCCGGTGCGCATCATCAAGGCGGCCTACGTCGATATCCGCCAGGGGCGCAAGGAGCAGGGAGCTTCGACTCTGAGCCAGCAACTGGCGCGCATGTTCTTTCTGGACCAGGACAAGCGCTGGACGCGCAAGCTGGCGGAGATGATCATCACGCTGCAATTGGAACAGAAGCTGACCAAGAACGAGATTTTCGAGGATTACGCCAATCAGATCTACCTGGGGATGCGCGGCACGTTCCGTATCCACGGGTTCGGCGAGGCGGCCGAAGCTTACCTGGGTAAGGACCTGAGCCAGATCGACCTGCCGGAAGCGGCGGAGCTGGGCGGGCTGATCCAGCGGCCGGCCTACTTCGATCCGTTCCACCATCCGGACCGTATGAAGGAACGGCGCAACGTGGTGCTGAGTTTGATGCGGGCCAATGGCTTCATCACGGACCGGGACTACGCGCTGGCGACGGATTCGCCGCTGACGGTGGCGCGGGGCGCGTCGCAATCAGCCGAAGCGCCGTACTTTGTGGATGAAGTGAACGACGAGCTGCAGGCTACGTTTCAGGATGCGGATTTCCAGTCGAACGCGTTCCGCGTGTATACCACGCTGGACCTGCGGCTGCAGCGCGTGGCGGGCGACGCCATTGCTTCCGGCATGAAGCTGGTGGACGACCAGATCAAGAGGCAGAAGCGTTTCCGGGGACAGACGGCGCCGGAACCGCAGGTGGCGCTGGTGGCGCTGGATCCGCACACGGGCGTGGTGAAGGCCATCGCCGGGGGCCGCAACTACGGGTTGAGCCAGCTCAACCATGTTCTGGCCAAGCGGCAGCCGGGTTCGATCTTCAAGCCGTTCGTGTATGCCGCAGCAATGGATACGGGAGTGGAGGGCTCGCCGCGCGTGTTGACGCCTTCCACCATCGTCGACGATGAGCGCACCACGTTCTGGTTCGACGGCAATCCGTACTCGCCCCACAATTTCAAGGACGAGTACTACGGCAGCGTGCCGTTGCGGTTTGCGCTGGCGCATTCCCTGAATTCCGCCGCGGTGAAAGTGGCGGAGTTGGTGGGCTATGACGCGGTGGTGGAGATGGCGAACCGCGCGGGCATGAATTACAAAATCCAGCCGACGCCGGCGGTGGCGCTGGGGGCTTACGAAATTACGCCACTCGAAGCCGCGGGCGCGTACACCATGTTCTCGAACGAGGGCCGGTACGTGAAGCCGGACTTCCTCACGCTGGTGCGGGACCAGGGCGGCAAGGTACTTTACCAGCACAAAGACGAGCCAAAGCAGGTGCTGGACCCGCGCGTGGCGTACCTGATGACCAATCTGATGGAAGAGGTGCTGCGGAGCGGCACGGCGGCGGGCGCGCGCGAGCACTACGGTTTCAACGTGCCGGCGGCGGGAAAGACGGGAACGTCGCGCGACGGCTGGTTTGCGGGCTACACTTCCGAACTGCTGTGCGTGGTGTGGGTGGGCTTCGACGACAATCGGGACTTGGATTTGGAAGGGGCGCATTCGGCGGCGCCCATCTGGATGCAGTTCATGAAGAGCGCGCTCGCGTATCGCGAGTACCGCGACACCCAGCCGTTCGAAGCGCCGGATGGAATCGTGACGATCGATATCGACCCGAAATCGGGGATGCCTGCGACGGCGGCGTGCCCGGAGCGCAGGCCCGAAGTCTATATCGCCGGGACGCAGCCGGTGGGGGCATGCCCGCTGCACGGCGGACGGTACGGCATCACCACATCGGCGGGCTGGGATACGCCGCCGCCGGCCGGCGCGGGGCGGCCCGCCGCGGGCGCTCCGGAGACGCTACCGCAAGTCACCGGTTCGGACGACGATGGCCAGACGGCTCGCGGAGCGGTAGCCCGGCGTGCGGCGCGCCAAGCCCCGCCGGAGGCGCCGCAACGCCCCAGGGCCGCGCCGCCACAGCAGGCGCAACCATCCCCCAAGGATGCCAAGAAGGCCGAGGAGAAGCCGGGCTTTCTCCGCCGATTGCTGAATATGTTTAAATAAGGCGAAGGGGGCTATTGTGATTTTTCGTCCTCTCTCTGTCGTGGTTGCGGCAGTTGTCACCGGCGGCTGGTTGTTGGCGCAGGCCGGCAACTCCATAGTGGATGCGGGGAAAACGCCCGTGTCCCGGGCGCCTCAAACCGCGGCGCCCGATAAACCCGTGATTACACCCGAGCTGCGCGGCGATATCTTCATGGCGAAGAAGCAATACCGCGAAGCCATCGAGGCCTTTCACCAAGGCTCACCCAATGACCCGGTGCTGTATAACAAATCGGGAATCGCGTATCACCAGTTGCTGCAGCTCGATAACGCTTTGAAGAGTTACCAGCAGGCGGTCCGTTTGAAGAAAGATTACGTAGAGGCGATCAACAATATCGGAACGATCTATTACGCGCGCAAGAGCTACCGCCGGTCTATCTCGTATTACAAGCGGGCCATTCAGATCGCCCCACAACAGCCCAGGGCGGCATCGATTTACAGCAACCTGGGGACGGCTTACTTCGCCCGCAAGCAGTACAAAGAAGCGACCGACGCGTTCCAGACGGCGCTGAGCCTGGACCCGGACGTGTTTGAGCATCGGAGCAATATCGGCATCCTGCTGGAAGAGCGCAATGTCGAGGAGCGCGCCAAGTATCACTACTATGTAGCCAAAATGTACGCCAAGAACGGCCGCACGGAGCTGGCGCTGCAGTATCTGCGGAAAGCGTTCGAAGAGGGGTTCAAGGATAAGAAGCAGATCGAGAAAGACCCCGAGTTTGCGTCCATGCGGGACCTGAAAGAGTTCAAGGACCTGATGGCGTTGGAGCCGCGTGTCTTATAGGGCCCTGTGGGCAGCTCTGGGAGCGGCGCTTTTGGCAGCGTGCTCACGGCAGCCGGCCCGGCCGGCGGTGGAGCGCATCGCCATCCTTCGATTTGAAAACCTGGGAGAGGATCCGTCCGTCGACTGGATGGGCCGGGCGTTTCCGGAAATCATCGCCGGCGAACTGGCAGGCACGGCGGACTTCTATGCCATGCCATCCGCGCGCTTGCACAGCCTGGACGGCACATTGGGCCGGCGGCCGGTTGCGGCGCCGGGGATCTCGGGCGAGCGCAGCCTGGCGGTGGCGGCCGGCGCCAATCGCATCGGGTATGGGGAATACCGGGTGCGCAACGGCAAGCTGGAAGCAAGGCTGACGATCGAAGATCCGGCCATGCGCACAGTGGTGAGCAGCATCGCCGTCTCCGGCGCGGCGGGGGATCTGGTAGCGGTCGCCTCTGCGCTGGCGCAACACATTTCCGGCAGAATCGCGTCATACGGCACGCGCAATCCGCAGGTGGTGAAGGCATACGCCAACGTGATCGAATCGGCCGATCCGGCGGCGGCGGAGACGTTGCAGCAGGCGATTTCGGCCGATCCCGATTTCGGGCCGCTTTACCGCGAGTTGGCGCAGATCAAGCTGCGGCAGCAGGACCGGCCCGGTGCGCTGGCGGTGCTGGAGCAGGAACTGGCGCGTGGAGGCTCGATCGGCGCCGTGGAACGGGCACGCACGGAATTCGATGCCGCGACACTCCGGGGCGATCGAGCGGCGCGCGAGCAGGCGTTGAGGGCACTGGCTCTCGCCGATCCCGCGGACCCCGTGGTGTGGCGCGACCTCGGCTTAACTTACATGAGCCGCCACCAGTACGCCGAGGCGGCGGCGGCGCTGCGGAATGCGCTGCGCATCGAGCCCGATGATGCGGACTCGTTGAACCAGCTTGGATACGCCGCAGTGTACGGCGGCAATCTGGAGGAATCGCTCCAGGCCTTGCGCCGCTACCAACAATTGCAGCCGGAGAGCGCCAACCCGCTCGATTCGCAGGGCGACGTCAACCTGGCGGCCGGCCGGTTGCGGGAAGCGGAAGGTTTTTACCTGGCGGCCGGCAAAAAGAACCCGGATTTTTATGGGGGCGTGGATTTTCTGAAGGCGGCCATGGCGCGGCTGATGAGCGGCGACACGACCGGCGCCGATGACGCCGCACGGCAGTATTTCGCCGCCCGCACGGCGGCCCATGACCCGCTAGTGGAGTTGCGGCAGGTGGAGTGGCAATGGCTCAGCGGCCGGCGCAAAGCCGCCTACCAGCAGATAGAGAAGCTGGCCGCCAGTCCGCAGCGGGAAGTGGCGGCGCATGCCACCGCGGAAATGGCCCTGTGGGGCCTGATGATGGGGAACCGCGAGGCAGCCGCCGCGCTGGCTGAGAAAGCCCTGACCTTGGCGACGCCGGCTTCGGCGCTGACGGCGACTATGGCGCGTTTCCTGGCACAGCCGGCGGCATCGCCGGAGGAATGGACGGCGCGCGCCGAGAAGCTGGCGCCCAACCCGGCACAGGCAACCATCCGCAACACCGCTCTGGCGTATGCTCTGTTGCTGGCCAAGCAGTATCAGGCGGCTGCGCCGGTTCTCGAACAGTTGTACGGCGAAGGCCAGTCCGCCGGAGAAGGCGTCCCCGTCCTGCTGGCCTGGACGTACCTGGAAACCGGGCGAGCAGCCAAAGCCGCGGCGCTGCTGCATTTCAACCCGATTCCGTCGACTGCCGGCCTGGAGCCGTTTACGTCTTTCTATTTTCCCCGGTTCTTTTACCTCCGCGGCCTAGCCGCGGAACGGCTGGGCAAATCCGCGCAAGCGCGCGACGATTACGCTCTCTTTCAAAAGCTCTCCGGCCCCGACCCGCTGCTGTGAAGCGGTGAAAAAACCGGTTAGCAGGCGAAAGCGCCCGCCCCATTTTGCCGACCGGCCAGGAGGCCGGTCCCACCGGGCGCGGCTTCGCCAGAACGTCCGATTGACAATCGGTTCGCAGGTTGCCAACAGTTGACATCCTGCCCCACGAACGGCAACGTGGTTCGACGACAGGCCCTGCGCTTCAAATGGCTTCCGCCGAGTGGATGCCCTCGGACTGCAGGACCACCGCCATCTTCTTCAGCGCGGTTTTGTGGATCTGCGAAATGCGGCTTTCGTTGACGCCGAGCAGGTCGCCGATCTCCTTCATGGTCATTTCGTTGGTGTAGTAAAGGAATACGACTTTCTGGTAGCGTTCCGGCAAGGTGCCGATGGCTCGCGCCAGGGTCGATTGCAACTGGCGATGTTCGCACATGCGGTCGGGCTGGAATTCCGGCGTGGCGGGGAACTCCATGACGCGGTCGCGCTCCTGATCGGGATGCACCGTGGAGGAAACCAGACCCACGTTGCGGAGTTCCACCAGCATATGGCGCCAGCGGTCCACGGTCACGCCGAGCTCCTCGGCGACCTCGGATTCCGACGGGTTGCGTCCCAGCCGGGCCGAGAGATCGTGGGTGACGGCGTCCACCTGCTTCTGACGCTTGCGGAGATCGCGCGATGCCCAATCGAGCTGCCGCAGGCTGTCGAGAATGGCGCCCTTGATGCGGTGCTTGGCGTAGCTGTGGAACACCACGTTTTTGGTCGAATCAAACTTGGTTACGGCGTCGAACAGGCCCAGGATGCCGGCGTGGATGAGATCGTCCAAATCCACGTGCACGGGAAGGTTCTCATGCACTCGAATCGCGATGGCCTTAACCAGGGGAAGGTGCTCGATCACGATCCGATCGCGCACTTCCAGGGAAATCTTGGCTTTCCGGCGTAGAGACACACGTGGCACCCGCATGGTTTTCGTCCTCTTTTCTGGATTTCTGTTCGGACTCGAATCAACGTCCGAGCAACCTTAGGGGTGCAACCGTAGTGCCAAGTACTAATGAGGTATAAAGGTCTTGTTATCAGTGATATTTGGGGCCTGCGTACGTTCCAAAGTGGAACGTGTTTCAGAATGGAACACGGGGTTGGTTCAAAGGGGAATGGAACGGGCTACACGAGCTTTCTCAGAAGAGAATTCAACGCGGAGCCGCCGAGGCGCGGAGAAAAATCGAAGAATTCGTTTATCGGCGTTGGCCGCCGGCTCAAGATGTTTTTTCGGGTTTTTCGCCAGCCTCTACCAACCGGCTTTGTAGGCGATATAGGTCTTCACGGCCAGGCCGGCGAGGAAGATCAAGACAGCGGTGCGGAACAAGCCGTCCAGGGTGAAGGTGGCCAGTATGGCCAGAACGGCAAAGGTGCCCATGGCCTTGAAGAAGCGTGACTTCATGGAATTATTCGAACTCCCAAGGGCGGAAACGGTGCTGGTGTTCGGCCATGTCGACGCGTTTGCCGCGAAAGCGCACGCCTTCCATTTCAAGCCGGGTGCGCTGTTCGAGGCCGGCTTCGTATTTGAGTTTGATTTGGCCGCCGGCGCCCACCACGCGCTGCCAAGGCAGGGAATTGCCCGCTCCGCGCAGCAACTGGGCTACCTGGCGGTGATACAGCGGGTAGCCAGCGGCGGAGGCTACCTGGGAATAGGTGGCGACTTTGCCTTTGGGAATCTGGCGGATGATCGCGCGGATGGCGGCGTCGCGCTGGGCGCTCTTGGGCGCGCGCATCAGGCGGCGCGCCGCTTCGCGCGCGGTGAGCCGGCGCGGTTTACGGGCAGGGGCTGGCATGCAGCAGTTCCTTGTCGAGTTTGAGCAGATAACAACCGGCGGTCTTGACGCCTTGGAGCGAAAGGCCGTTCCAGAACAGGTCGGCGGGCACCCAATCCTGGGGAAGCGTGACGCGCATTTCCGTTACCGCACGGCTGATGATTTCGATCTGGCGGTACTCGGGCAGGTAGTGCGCCTGTACCCGTCCGGTGACCACCGGATCGCGGCGCGCCACCACCACACGGGTTTCGACGCGGATGCGCTCCTTGCCGCGTTCCACCATCACCACGGCGGGCCTGGTTTCCGTGACGCGGGCGAGCATCTCCAGGTACTGATGCGGGTTCTCGATGGGCTTGCCGTCGAGCGCCACGATGCGGTCGCCAATGCGCAGCGGTCCAGCGTACTTCTGGGGCAGAAAGACCACCGGCACGCCAGGGCCGGGGTCGGTGGCATGGTAGCCGAAGCCGCCGAGATCGAGCGCGGCCGCGGAATCGCCAGCCACCACCGAAAGTGGGAGCACATCGTTGCGCTCACCGGCGTCGAACCTGGTCATCTGAATCCAATAGCAACTGGCGAAGGCCGGCGAGTTGGTCTCGCAGTCGATGTTGAGCGGGAATTCGTCGCGCGTGTGAGTGGAGAGCCATTGCAGGATGACGCCGTTGGTGAGACCGGTTGAGGAACGCCATTCCAGGTTGAGGCCGGCGGTCTTCAGTTTTTGAGCGAGAGCTTCGTCGTCGGGGCCACTGGAGGCCCAGAGGACGGGCGCATCGGTGAAATTGGCGGAGAAGATCCGGTTGCTTTCGAGCGCGGCTTTGGGCGATCCGCCTAGCGCCACTCCGGCGGCCCAGCGGTCCGGAATTCGGGCAATGGTGTAGAAGACCGCGGCGGCGGCTTCGTTGCGGCCGGCCAGATAGACGCGCGCGGGGTCGACAGAGCCGCTCTTGACGGCCTCGGCGACGGCGGCAGCCAGCGCTCGCGCCCGCGCGTCGATATCCGAATCGGGCGTGCCGGCTGCCGTGATCACGTGCCAGCCTACGCTGCTCGTCCAGATCTGCCACTGCGCAGCGTCGGCGGCGTCGATCAACGCGATGGCCGGCGTCTTCGTCTGGGCCGACGCGAGCGCGCAGGCCAGCAGGCTAATGCCGCATACGAGAACGGATCTTCTTGACCAATTTTTCGATATCATCCGTTTTCTTGATTGTGCCCATGGAAAGAACGAAGGTGTCGTTCTTTTCGAGATCGGCCTTGAGATCCTGGGAGAGTTCCACCAGGCGGGCCGCATCCCTGAGGTTCTCTTCGTGCTCCGCTTTGAGGATCTCGTCGCGTTGCGATTTGCCATTGGGCAGTTTGACATCGTGATCCTGGGTATCGGGCTCGAGACCCGGCCGCGGCCCCGCAGATTGCGGCAGCCCGAAAGCAGTGGCGACTGCCAACCACAAGAAGAGCGCGTGGCGCCGTAAAACATGCTTCATGGAAAGACCTGCTGATATGATAGCCAAAAGCATGCCCGCGTCAGGCAAACAGCGCAGATGGAGCGCCGGTCGCGGCGGGCGGTCAGGCCTTGCTCTGGCGCTCGTAGAAGCTGGCCGTGAATTCGCGGAGAGAGCGCGGCGCCTTTGCGTCTCCCAGTTTCTTCAGCAGGCTCTGCTGGTCAGCCGGGCTCCGGTCCTGGCCAAGCTTGAACTTGCCTTCGAGCAATTCAATCTCCAGCTCGAAACCGATAATGCCGCCCATGAGACTGTTCTTGTAGGTGTCGTCGATTTTGGCGAAGTCGTAGCCAGTGCCCTCATAGCTCTCGAATTTGGCGATCAACTTTGAAAGCAGTTCGTTCAGTTCCTTCCTGCCTTCCACGCGCCGCAGCTTGCCGGTGGCATGGACCACCGCGAAATTCCAGGTGGGCACCACGTTCCCGGTCTTTGCGTACCAGGTGGGCGAGATGTATCCGTGCGGTCCGCGGAAAACAATGACCCCGGTCTGTCTACCGTCGAAAGAGCCGCTCTGCGGATTCTGGCGGGAGATGTGGCCGTGGATCGTTCCATAGGCGCCTGCGGCGCGTTCGAGCCAAACCGGAATGTATGTGATCCGCAGCGAGGGAGAGACCGTCACCAGATCGACGAATGCGAATTCCTCCATGAAATCGTGGAGGAACCGGCGGTCCTCTACCAGTTGGGGTTTGGGAATGTAAAGCGATTCGGAGGCGGCTCCGGTAGTGGGGGTTTGTGCCCTCAACTCGAGGCTCGCCAGGGCGAGCGAGGCGAGGAGATCGCGGCGGTTCATGGCTGGCTCCTTGTGCGGTATCGGGGGATTGCTTGATTATCGCTCATGAGAGGACCCGCTAAGTGTGGGGCGGACGCCCTCGTCCGCAGCCGGCCCCCCGGCCGGCTTTTCGCTAGTGGCATGCACTTGATTCTTCGAGCGAATAGCGGGTCCAGGGGGACCCGCGCAGACCAGGGGGTCTGCCCCACTAATTCTTGCAGCATTCGCGTTGCACACTGAGAAAAGCGGCTTAGTCCACCAGCCCGTTTCTGACCGCGAAGCGCACCAGCTCATTGATGCTGTGAAGGTTCAGCTTTTCCATGATGCGGCCGCGATGCGCGTCCACCGTGTAGACGCTGAGGTTGAGGACCACGGCGATCTCTTTGTTGGTCTTGCCTTCGGCCAGCATCTGGAGGACTTCGCGCTCGCGGCTGCTCAGCAGATCGATGGGGTTGGTGACGTGCTTGCGGTAGTCGTCGAGGACGGCGTCGGAGACGGCCGGGCTCAGATAGCCTTCTCCTGAGGCGACCGCCCGGACGGCGGCGACCAGGTCGGCGGGGCCGGAATCCTTGAGGAGATAACCGCGCGCGCCGGCACGCAGGATCTCGCGGACGTAGACGGAATCCTTGTGCATGCTGAGGGCAATCACGCGGGCATGCGGATTGGCGGCGGTGAGGCGCCGCGTGGCTTCGATGCCGTTGAGCTCGGGCATGGCGACATCCATGACGACCACATCCGGGCGCAGTTCGGCGGCCAGATCGACGGCTTCCCGGCCGTTGCCGGCTTCGCCCACGATCTCCATGTCGGGCTGGGCGCTGAGGATCATCTTGAAGCCGTGGCGCACCACGGCGTGATCGTCAGCCAACAGGATGCGAATGCGTTTCATCGGGCAGGGGGACCTGCACATCAATTAGAACACCCTGGTCGGGACGGGAGCGAACCGTGACGTCGCCACCGGCGCTGCGGGCGCGGGCGCGCATCCCAATCAAACCCAACGGGCCGGGTTTGCGATTGCGCGCGGAGGCCGCAGGGGCAGGGGCTTGCGGCAGACCGTGGCCGTCATCCTGAATGGTGAGGCGGATGTGGCGGCCCGAGGAGGCCAGACGGACTTCCACATGGTGTGCGCCGGAATGGCGGGCCACGTTGGTGAGGGCCTCCTGCGCGATGCGGAAGAGGTGGGTTTCGGTTTCGTCGGGAAGGCGGGTGGTGAAGGTGGAGACGCAATCGACTTGGATGCCGGTGCGCGCGGCGAAACCCTCGCAGAGCCAGCGCAAGCCGGCGTCGAGGCCGAAATCGTCGAGGATGGTGGGGCGGAGGAGCTGGGACATCTGGCGGACGTTGGCGGTGGATTCGTCGACCAGGCGGAGGCAGTCGTCGAGGCGGGCGGGATCGGAGCCGGCATCGGCGCGGAGCGCGGCGAGATTGGTCTTGACGGCGGTGAGGGACTGGCCCAACTCGTCATGCAGCTCGTGCGAGAAGCGGCGCGCGGTGGCCTCCTGATCCTGCAGCATGTGCCAGGAGACGCGGCTCAGTTCGGCAGCCTGCCACTCCATGCCGCGGATGAGTTGGGAGGCCATGCGGACGGTCAGGGCGGCGAAGACGAGAGCCAGCAGCACGCTGCCGGAAGCGAACAGAGCGGAAATCTCCAGCAGGCGGGAGGAGCGGCGATCGATCTGCGCCTGGGCGGCGGAGACGTTGCGGTAGTCGGATTCGATGAGGCGGGCGACCACGGCGGTGAAGGCTTCATGATCGCGGAAAAGGTCCAGGGAAGCGAAGGACGTGGGGTTTTCGGCGGAGAGGATGCGGCGGGCCTCGCCGGAGAAAGCGGCGGAGGTTTCGCGGAGGCTGGTCCACAGGGCGCTTTGGGGGGTGTGGGCGCCTTCGGCGGAGATGCGCTCGATGTCGCGATCGGCGCCGGCGAGCTGGCTCATAATGGCCCCGTAGTCCACGGAATCGGGATCGCGGGCGAGGATGGAGAAGACTTCGGCGAGAGATTTCTCGCGCGAGCGAAGCTCGTCGACCAGGTGCCTGGTGGTGTCCTGTTCGTGGACCAGGTTGGAGGCGTTTTCCTGAATGGATTGAATGTTCCGCAGGCCCACGATGGCGGCGGCCAGAAGCATCAGGATCACCAGGCTGAAGCCGGCAATCAGCAGCCGGTAAATATTCTGGTGGGTGATCTGGCGCGGAAGCATCGCGATTTCAGTATCGCGCGCCAGGCCGGCCGGGGCCATCCCGAAAGAGGGCTAAACCGCAACCCTAATAAACATTAACCACCATAGACCCGAATTGGTGAGCTGCCATAGCCTGCGCAGGCTATCGTGTTGGCGGGCGTTCGGGCGCAGTATGGAACTGTAGGCGGGCAGAGCCCGCAGGGAGAGAGAAAATGAAAACGACATTACTCGCGATCGCACTAGCGGTTGCTTCCGTTCCTCTGACGTTCGCCCAGGCGAAAGCGGCTCCGGCCGCGGCGGGCACGCCGAGCGCCACCACTCAGAAGAGCACGGTGAAGCACAGCAAGAAAAGCACCAAGAAGAGCACGGCCAAGAAGAGCGTGGCCAGCACGGCGCCGGTGAAGAAGTAGCCGGCTACGTGGTTACAGCACGGAGGGTAGAAGCCCCGCCGGTCCGCAGCCTGGGCCGGCGGGGTTTTTGTGTAGGTTGATGAAAAAGGCTTGGCCGCCGATGAACGCGGATGAACACAGCACCAGGCCACAACCAAACGACCGAGGAAAAGACTTCAACGCGGAGGCGCGGAGGCGCGGAGGAAAGCAAAGATAAGAACAAGAGCAGGGGTGAGGAGGAACCGGAATTCGCGTTCCCCGTGGCGGAGCGCGGAGGAGGCGGAGTCCGCGGAGAAAAACAGCATGGCCGCAAGCGTGACGAATTCGTTGCAAGAGAACAAGGAACTGATGGTTAGCAATACAGATTGAAAACCAGAATTATCCGCTTCGATCTGCTTCGTCTCTGACTTTCTCCGCGGCTCCGCGCCTCCGCGTTGAACTCTTCATCTCGGCCGGAGCGGTCATGCGGGCGGCCCAGCGGAGATAGCGGAACAGATTGCGGCGTTCCCGCCAGGAGAATCGCCAGAAACTCCAAAAGCCGATGGAGCGCGCATCCAGGCCGGAATAGGTTTCGATGCGCCAGCGGAGATAGGGGCTCCGCCAGGGGCGCAGGCGGTAGCCGCGGGTGAGGCTCCACAGAACGCACAGCATCTATTTGCCCTTGTCGGGGGAGGCGAAATAGCCGGTACGCGTGCGGGGCGTGGGGCTGCCGGGCGCGTGAACCGTGACTTTGATGCGGCGGTAGGTGCCATCCATATTGGTGTTGGACGGCGAGTACGCAATGGTGTACTGGCTGCGGATATCGCGCGCCACCTGATGCGCGATTCTATCCACCTCGGAGACATCCTTGGGATAGAATGTTTCGCCGCCGGTGGCCTCGGCGAGTGCGTTCAACTGCCGTTTGGCCGCGGCGGCATCGCGCTTTTCCTCCTCGGTGAGCAGGCCGACGCAATAAATTACCACACCGCTTTGGCGGGCGTTGCGGACCAACTCTTCCAGGGATCGGCTGATGGTGCTCGAATTTTCGACACCGTCGGTCACCATCACCAGGACCTTCTTCTCTTTATGGGCGTTGGCCTGGAGATGGTCGAGGGACATCTGGACGGCATCGCGCATGGCGGTGCCGCCGCGGGAATCGATGCGCGTGAGCGCCTCTTTCATCTCTTCGATGTCGCTGGTGAAGGCTTTGCCGCCGGGGTTGTCGAGATAAGCAATGTCGTTGAAGTTAACGATGAAGACTTCGTCCTGGGGATTGGAATCCTTTACCAGGGCCAGCGCGGCGGCTTCCACCGAGGCACGTCTGGGACGCATGCTGCCGCTGTTATCGATGATCAGGCCGAGCGACACGGGCAGATCTTCGCGCTTGAAGACCCGGATCTGCTGGCGTACGCCGTCTTCAAAAACCGAAAACGCGCTTTGCGCGAGGTTGGTGACGAAGTGGCCGGATTTATCGATTACGGTGGTATTGCAGACCACCACCCGGGTATCGGAGTGAAACACAGTCCCGACATTCTCCTGGGAACCGGCGGCGAGCGACAGAACACCGGCCAGCGGGAGGAGGCGGCACAGAATCCTGGACATCGATACTTCCATTATGGACGCAAATGGGACGCGCCTCCGGATTTCGGCGGGCGGGCCTGGTCCGGCGTGGCGTAATAACCGGTGCGCGTGCGAGGTGTGAGGCGGCCGGGCGCGCTGACGGCCACGCGGATCTTGCGGAAACTGCCATCCATGGCGGTGTTGGAGGGAGTGTACTCGATGGTGTACTGGTTACGGATGTCGTGCGCCACCTGGTGGGCGATTCGATCGACCTCGGAGACGTCTTTGGGATAGTAGGTTTCGCCTCCGCTCGCTTCGGAGAGGGCATTCAGCTCGCGGCGGGCGCGCAAGGCGTCGCGCTTGATCTCTTCGTTGAGCAGGCCGATGCAATAAATCACCACGCCGCTCTGGCGGGCGGAGCGAACCACATTCTCCAGGCTGTTGGCCACCTCGTCGCTGGAGTTATCGACGCCGTCGGTGACGAGGACCAGAACCTTCTTGTCCTTGTTGGCCTTCTTCATCCAATCGATGGATTGCTGAACGGCGTCGCGCATGGCCGTGCCGCCGCGGGCATCGATGCGCGTGAGGGCTTCCTTCATCTCTTCGATATCGCTGATGAAGGGCTTGCCGTGGGGATTGTCGATGTAGGCGGTGTCGTTGAAGTTGACGATGAAGACTTCGTCTTCGGGGTTGGAGTCCTTCACCAGGGCCAGGGCGGCGGATTCCACGGAAGAGCGCTTGGGACGCATGCTGCCGCTGTTATCGATCACCAGACCCATGGATACAGGGACGTCTTCGCGCTTGAAAACCTTGATGTCCTGCTTGACGTCGTTTTCAAAAACGGTGAAGGCGCTCTGCGGCAGGTCGGTGACCAGGTGGCCGGTCTTGTTATCGACCACGGTGGTGTGGCAAACCACCAGGCGCGTGTCAGCCCGGAAAACGGTGGGGCCTTCCTGCGGAGCGGCCAGCGCGCCGATGACCGCGGCCGTGAGAATGAAGATCCGGAACCGGAACCGAGAGATGGTCGCGCGCCTCACCGGAACGCGTTCAGCTTTCCGGGCTTGAGCCCCTGGTCGGGTGTCGCATAGTAGCCGTTGCGGGTGCGGGCGGTAAGGTGGCCGGGCGCAGTGACGGTGACTTTGATCTGGCGGAAAGTGCCGTCCATGGCCGCGTTGGATGGGCTGTACTGGATGGTGTACTGGCTGCGGATATCGTGGGCCACCAGGTGGGCAATGCGATCGACATCGGACACTTCTTTGGGGAAATACGTTTCGCCGCCGGTGGCTTCGGCCAGGGCGTTCAACTCGCGGCGCGCCTTGGAAGCGTCGCCGCGGTCCTCATCGCTGAGCAGGCCGACGGCATAGATCAGGACACCGCTCTGCTGGGCGACCTTGACCAGTTTCTCTGCCGGGATGATGGATTCGTTATCGACGCCGTCCGTCACCACCACCAGGACTTTCTTGTCGCGGTGGGCTTTCTCGTTCAGGTGATCGATGGACATGCGGATGGCGTCGCGCATGGCCGTGCCGCCGCGGGAATCGATGCGCGTGAGGGCTTCTTCCATCTCCCGGATGTCGTTGGTGAAGTTCTTGCGGTTGGGCAGGTCAAGGAACGATTCGTCGTTGAAGTTGACGACGAAGACTTCATCCTCCGGGTTGGAATCTTTCACCAGGGCGAGAGAAGCGGCCTCCACGCCGGCCCGCTTGATCCGCATGCTGCCGCTGTTATCGATAATCAGGCCGAGCGAAACCGGGACGTCTTCGCGGCGGAAGCCCGAGATGCGCTGCGCGGCGCCGTTTTCGGCGACCGCAAAGGCGTCGCGCGCGAGGTCCGTCACCAGGTGGCCGCTCTTGTCGAAGACCGTAGTATTGCAGATCACCACGCGGGTGTCGGAGCGGAAGACGAAGGATTCGTCTTGCGACGGGGGCGGAACCGCCTGTTGCCCATGGAGCGCCCCGCCCGTGAGCAGAACGGCGCCGGCCAGAGCGGCGGCGAATCCGCTATTTATCCGGCGCATGGTAGCCCATCCTCCAGAAAGCCCGCAGCAGCGGCATCTTGGGCGGCTGTACCAGCTTGACTTCCACATGGCGGTATTTTCCATCGCGGTCCTGGTTGGACGAGGAATAGCCAAGCACGTATTGATTCCGCAGCTCCACTCCGATCTTGGCGGCGATATCCGGCAACTCATTGGTGTTTTCGACCTGGTACTGGCGGCCTCCGGTCTGGTCGGCCAGCTCGCTCAGCAAGGCGGGCCCGTTGCTCTCCTCCGGGGTCCGGCTGCGCGAACCGATGGGCTCGTAGATTCCGATGGCATAGATTTGGACGTCGGCTTCTTTCACCAGGTTACGAAGTTCCCCTTCGGTGTAGCGGCTGCTGTTGTCGCCGCCGTCGGAGATGATCAGAATGGCCTTGCGCCCGTTCCTGGCCTTCTTCATTTCATGCAGGCCCAGGTAGACGGCATCCAGCAGGGCGGTCATGCCTTTGGACTGGCTGAAACTAAGGCGGCCCTGGATCTCCCCGGTGCTGCTGGTGAAGGGCTGCACCAGGTCGGCCGTGTCGTTGAACTGGACCAGGAAGAATTCGTCTTCGGGATTGGCGGTCTTGAGGAACTGGGCAACGGCCTCGCGGGACTTGGCGAGCTTGGCGCCCATGCTGCCGGAACAATCGAACAGAATGCCGATGGAAAGGGGGGCGTCTTCGCTGGAAAACTGCGAGACGATTTGCTGCTTCTTGTCCTCAAAGACCTTGAAATTCTCTTTTTCGAGGCCTGTGACAAAGCGGTTCAAGGGATCGGTAACGGTGACCGGAATGAGGACCAGGTTGACATCCGAACGGATGTTGCTTTTGGGCAGGACGTCCTCTTTGGCGGCGGGCTTGGGGCGCGGGGTGATGGCCACTTGAGGATCGTTCCCCCGCGGATTCCCAGCCCAAAGGACACCGACCACACCGATGGCGCTGACCAACAACCACTTACGGCGGGACGGCAGCAACATGTCGTTCCAGCCTTTCTTGCTCCAAGTTTAGCATAGCGCTTTTGTGGTATCATCCTCTGTGCCGCGCAAAATTCTGGGAGTAATTCCCGCACGGATTTCTTC
>JBEKQS010000008.1:0-43861 GCA_049519475.1 Bryobacteraceae bacterium
GATTTTCTTGCCCTGCCCGACCACCGTCTCGCCACCCTTGGTGGAGATGGCGTAGGAGAGCTTGAGGCCGGTGAGGCCTTCGTCCACGTTCCAGAGAAGTTTCTTGTCCTTGATGGCGATCTTGCTCACGCGGTAGAAAGCCCGCAGGATGGCCTCGTCGGTCTTGAGGCCGAGAGCTCTCAGAAAGACCGAGCCGTAGAATTTGCGCTTGCGGTCGATACGGACGTACAGGATATTCTTTGTGTCGTACTCAAATTCGACCCAGCTACCGCGATAGGGAATGATCTTGCCGAGGAAGTAGCCCTGAGCCGGAACGCGCTCGAAAAAGACGCCCGGAGAGCGGTGCAACTGGGAAACGATGACGCGCTCGGTGCCGTTGATGATGAAGGTGCCATTATCGGTCATCAGCGGGATTTCGCCGAAGAAGACTTCCTGCTCCTTGATATCGCGGACGCTTTTCTTCTGGGTCTCGGGGTCCTTGGAATAAACCGTGAGGCGGATGGTGACCTTGAGGGGAGCGGCGTAGGTCATGCCGCGCTCCTGGCATTCCAGCATGTCGTACTTGAGCTGCAGGCCGACCGGGTCGCCGCACTTATTGCAGAATGTGACGACGTTCTTGTTGAAGGTGCCGCAGTGGTGGCAGAGGATGTCGCCGGCGTGGAACGGGTCGGTGCGGATGGTGGCGCCGCAGTTGCGGCAGGTCGAACGGAGGTGGTGCAGGCCTTTGAGGTTGCCGCACTTGCACTCCCAGTTGCCGATCGAATAGTCGACGAACTCGAGATCGCTGACGCCGCGGAAATCCGAGATGGGGAAAACCGAGTTGAAAACGGTCTGCAGGCCGATGTCCTCGCGCTCATTGGGCAGCAAGTCCATCTGCAGGAACCGCTCGTACGACTTTTTCTGCACCTCGATCAGATTGGGGATCGGGATGGAGGTCTTGATTTTAGAAAAATCGACTCTCTCGGGGGCAGCGCCGTTATGTTGAATATCCATTCTTAGACTCCTGACGGCCGAACAGCCACAGCAAAGAAACTGCGGTTAACAGTACAAAGCCAACAACGCCCTGGGGGGAGATGACTCTCCGGGCGCCGAATGATCGAACAGAGGCGGGAATCGAACCGGTATGGAAGAAACGCGCGCGATGACGGGGCCGGTGGAGGTACGGACGCAGGAATCCTGTCGAGTGCATATGGGCAGACAAACGCGCAGAGCTTCCCTCTCTGCAGTTTCGCCCGAACTGCAATTGAAGTGCCAGAATTCTGGAATCACAGTCACCAATTGGGATCGAGTCCGCTGAATCGAAGGCCCAACTACTAATATTAACAGGACTTATGCCCTGCGTCAAATGGCCAAAAGAAATCCGAAGTTGGGAGCCGGAAGGCCCGCATGAGCCGCAGCCGGAATTCCGACTTCTGTCTCCTGACTTCCCAATTCCGTCTACTTCACTTCTATAGTGGCGCCGGCGTCGACGAACTTCTTCTTGATCGTCTCGGCCTCGTCCTTGGTGATGCCTTCCTTCACCGGCTTGGGCGCGCCATCGACCAGGTCCTTGGCTTCTTTCAGGCCCAGGCTGGTGACTTCGCGAACCGCCTTAATGACGTTGATCTTGTTGGCGCCGGCCGCCATCAGGACCACGGTGAATTCGGTCTTCTCTTCGGCTGCCGGAGCCGCCGCGGCCGCTCCGCCACCCGCTACCATCACGGGAGCGGCAGCCGCCGCCGAAACGCCCAGTTTCTCCTCAAGCAGCTTGACCAGTTGGGATGCCTCCAACAGCGTCAAGCCTTGAATCTGTTCCGCAATCGCGTTAATGTCCGCCATTTCTACTCCTCGCTAATCAAAAAAATCGTCGTACTCTTCGGTTTTGCTTTCACAGAGCTACCGCGCCGGGGAACCCCCATGGCCCGGTTAAGCCTCAAACTTGTTCTCTTTGACGCCCTGGTCGATGACCACCGCCAGGTTGCGTCCGACGGTCCCGATGACCGTTGCCAGCCGCTGCGCCGGAGCGTTGATCACGTACAGCAGCTTGGCAAAGAGTTCTTCCTTCGACGGCATAGCCGCCAGGTCGGTGATCGACTTGATGTCGATGACGCGGCCTTCCACCAGGCCGGCCTTAAACGTAAATGTCGGGTTGAGCTTGGCATAGGCCGTGAGAGCCTTGGCCAGAGCCACGGGGTCGCTCGAAGTGTAGGCCACCGAGGTCATCCCACGCAGATCCTTGAGCACCTGCTCGGCGGGCGTTCCGGCGGAGGCTACTTCAGCCAGGTTGTTCTTCACCACGCGGTATTTGCCGCCGGCGCCGCGCACCACCTTGCGCAGCTCGAAATCCTGCCCCACCTTGAGCTTCTCGTAGCCCGTGACGAACAAGTTGCGGGCCTGCTCCAGGTCCTGGCGCAGAGCCTCGACATCCTTTTTCTTGTCTGCCTTCTTTTTCATGGAAACACCTGTCTGGCGCTAAACCGCCGCCTTTGTGCTGAACGGCGCCGTGTCGATGGCCAACCCGGGGCTCATGGTAGAGCAAAGCGTCGTGCTCCTCACGTACTTGCCCTTGGCAACCGCCGGTTTCGCCTTAATCACGGCGCTGATCAGGCTGGCGGCATTCTCCACCAGCTTGCCGGCGTCAAAACTGACCTTGCCTACCGGAGCGTGGATGATGCCGGTCTTATCGACGCGGAATTCCACTTTGCCGGCTTTGATTTCCCTGATCGCCTTGGCGACATCCACCGTCACGGTGCCGGTCTTGGGGTTAGGCATCAGGCCGCGGGGACCGAGCACCTTACCCAGTTTGCCCACCGAGCGCATCATGTCGGGAGTTGCGATCACCGCGTCAAAATCGGTCCAGCTTTCCGACTGAATCTTGTTGACCATGTCCTCGCCGCCCACCAGATCGGCGCCGGCTTCGGTGGCCTCGCGCTGCTTGTCGCCGCTGGCGATGACCAGAACTTTCTTGGATTTGCCGAGCCCGTTGGGCATCACCACGGTTCCGCGCACCATCTGGTCGGCGTGCTTGGGATCCACGCCGAGACGCATATGGATTTCGACGGTTTCGTCGAACTTGGCATACTTGATTTTCTTCAGGAGCGGAACAGCTTCTTCCAACAGATACTCTTTGGCCTCAACCTGTTTCCGCGCGGCTTGATATTGTTTACCTGGATTGCGTGCCATGTTTCCTCATTGGTGCAAGCGGTCCGTCCCAAAAAAGGCAAACGAACCTCCCACTGAGCGTTTTCTAAAGGGACAGCAAGTAGTGTACCAAACCGCCGGACAGTCTGTCCACTGCCAGAATTGACCTGTCAAGGGACGCGGCGGATCGGGTGGACGCATTCCTGCCGCCGCCGCGCGGAAGGCCCGTCGCCGGGAATTCATGGGCATCCCTGAAATCTGAAACTCCCCGAAACTCTCGACCGCGGGCTAGCGAGAAGAAACCAACCCGGGCGATGCCTAGCCCGAAAAAGTGGGCTAATATAAAATCATGGCTACGGTTGTCAATGTGCACGACGCCAAGAGCAGTCTCTCGCGCCTGCTGAAGCGGGCCGCCTCCGGTGAGGAGATCCTGATCGCCAGGAACGGTAAGCCAGTGGCGCGGTTGACGCGGTTGTCGAGCCGCCAGACCAACACCATGATCGGCGCCTTCGCCGGCAAGCTTCACATGGCGGACGATTTCGACGCCATACCCGCGGAGTTCGGGCCGTATTTGTGATACGGCCGATCCTGCTCGACACGAATGTACTGATCTGGGCGCTAAACAACGACGCTTCCCTGACCCGGCGCATCAAGGCGGCCATCTCTTCCCCCACCGCTGACGTGCGTGTGAGCGTCGTAAGCGCCTGGGAAATCGCCATCAAGTACCAAAGCGGAAAGCTCTTGTTCGACGTGCCGGTGGAGGAAGTGCTCTCCCGGATCCTGAGCGGCACGGTTTGGCCGGTACTACCGGTGTTGCCGGCGCACATCCCGGAACTGCTGGCTCTTCCGATGCATCACCGCGATCCCTTCGACAGGCTGCTGATTGCGCAAGCGCGCGCGGAGGGGATGGCCCTCGCCACGGCAGACGAAAACATGCGCAAGTATCGGGTGCATATGGCGGTGTAAGCCGGGTGGTGGGGTCGGGAGGAAGTGCTGGCGCCAATGCCCCTAGTGATTCAGGACGGCGACATGATCCGCCGCGCAGTGGAGGCCCGCGCCTCATTGACGCCATTATCTGAACATCTTGAGAGGCGGCAGCAGGCTGCTCCCGATCCGCGCCAGATCGTGATCCGCCGTCCAGCCTGTGCCATGCTTGTGGGCACACGAAAGGAAACAGCGGTCGCCCAGCGACACGTCCTTGGCGACGTACGCCGCCGAAAGCACCGCCTCCGGCGGCTCGAAGGCTGCCACTTCCAAATGAAGAGCGTCGAAAGCCGCTGCCGCCGCCTTCTGCGGCATGCCTTTGCCGATCAGCTTCGCCAGGACCTCCGCCACCGTGACTGCGCTCACCATCGCGTCACTCCGCACCCGGTCCAGCCGGCCGGCCCCAGTCTCGTTCTGCATCAAGGCCAGAACCGCGGACGCGTCGAATACCGGCCTACCCTTGTCGCTCACGGGCTGCCTCCGCCCGGTGGTCCGCGACGATTTCCTCGGAAAGCCGGACTCCTTCCGGGATATACTGCCGCACCAGCGCCCGGGCGCGCCGCAGGCCTTGCTCGCGCGTTTCGATCACCAGGCCGCCCTCCTCGTTGACCGTGACGCACAGCTCGGTCGACGCCTTAACCTGTTGCTGTTTGCGCCAGAAGGAGGGTAATAGCACTCTCCCCTGATTGTCGACTCGCAAGGTTAATTGTTCCACATTCACCAGAATAACATGGCGTCGCCTGAGCACAGGCTGAGCCGCGAACGTTAGAGAGCGGTGAATCGGGGTCGCTCCGTGATTTACCAGTCACCTTCGTCGGCTGTCTAATCCTGTGCCAGCCACCGCTCTCTAACGTTCGCGGCTCTGAATCGGTTTACTCCCAGCGCAGCGCCGCCATCGGATCGACGCGCATGGCGCGGCGCGCCGGCAGGTAACTCGCCAGGGCCGCCACCGCCGCGAACACCAGCGTGCACCCCGCGAACGTCGTGGGATCGGTGACGCTTACGCGATAGACCTGGCTTGCGAGCAGCCGGGTCAATCCCAACGACGCCGCCAGTCCCACCAAGGTCCCACTCAACGCCAGCACCAGCCCCTGCCGCAGCACCAGCCGCAGGATGTCCGCGCGGCCGGCGCCCAGCGCCAGGCGGACTCCCATTTCCTGGGTCCGCTCCGCCACCGAATACGCGATCGCGCCGTAGATGCCCACCACCGCCAGCACCAGCGCGATCCCCGCCAGCGCGCTCAGCAGCCAGGCCGTGAAGCGCGGCTGGGCGGCGCCTTGTTCCAACACTTCCTCCATGGTCGCGACAGCCGTGACCGGCTGGTCCTGGTCCACCGCCAGAACCCGCCCGCGCACGGCCGCCGTGAACCCGCGCGGATCGCCCGCCGTTCGCACCACCAGGTTCATCGAGGCCCACGGCAGTTGCGCAAAAGGCAGGTGGATTTCGGGACTGACGTCCGCCGCCAGGCTGGCGTTGCGCACATCGCCCAACATTCCGATCACCTCGGATGGCGCGGTCGCCCGGCCCACCAGGATGTGTTTGCCGATCGGGTTTTCCAGCGGCCAGAACTGCCGCGCCAGGGTCTGATTCACCATGACTACCTTGGGCGCCTGGGCGTCGTCGCGCTCGCTGAATTCGCGGCCCGCGAGCAGCGGCACGCGCATCGTCTCCACATATCCCGGTTCAAAGGTCTGAATGTTGAACAGCGGCCGCTCCGCCAGTGGCACCGCTGGCTGGCCCTCCGGCAGGGCCGGCGAGACGCGTGTGAGGTTCAGTGGCAGCGCCGAGGAGACAGTAGCCGCGCGCACGCCGGGCACGCCGCGGACTTGCCGCAACAACCGGTCGTAGAACGCGATCATCAACGCGCCTCTGCCATAACGCGCCGGCGGCAGAGTGATGTTCATGGTGAGCAGGTGACCGGTGTCGAAACCGGCGCTGGTAGCGCGCAGCTCCAGAAAGCTCCGCACCAGCAACGCGGCGCCAATCAGCAGGACCGTGGAAAGCGCCACCTGCGAAATGACCAGCAGACTCCGGAAGCGGTTGCGGCGCCGGCCCGCCGTGGCCCCGCGCCCTTCCGACCGCAACACGGCATTCAAATCGGGACGCGAGACCGCCAGCGCCGGCGCCAGGCCGAACACCAGCCCCGCCAGCACCGAGACAGCCGCCGTGAAAGCCAGGACGGTAGCGTCGGCGCGGATCTCGCCAGCCGGCGCCAGGCTCGCCCGCGCCATGCCGCCCAGCACGCGCGTGCCCCACAAGCTGAGGCCGGCGCCCAGCGCGCCGCCCGCCAGCGCCAGCAACAGGCTCTCCGTCAGAAGCTGGCGGACCAGGGCGGCGCGCGAGGCACCGATCGCCAGCCGCACGGCGATTTCCCGCTGCCGCCCCACCGCGCGCGACAGCAAGAGGCTCGACACGTTGGCGCACGCGATCAGCAGCACCAGCCCCACCGCGCCAAAAAGAATCAGCACCGCCGCGCGCAGGCCCGAGACCGTCTCGTCCCGCAGGCTTCCCACACGCACCTGCAGGTTGGGATCGG
This sequence comes from Bryobacteraceae bacterium, assembly GCA_049519475.1. GTDB lineage: Bacteria > Acidobacteriota > Terriglobia > Bryobacterales > Bryobacteraceae > PALSA-129. The sequence continues at coordinate 6,641 of JBEKQS010000008.1, forward strand.
CATCCGGAAACTTCGCGTTCTGGCTGCGGTATTGGACCGCCAGCGTGTCCATTTCAGCCTGCGCCCGCTGGATCGCAACGCCGTCGCGGAGGCGCGCGACTAAGTTGAGAAAACCCGTCCCCGCCAGCGCCTGCGCCGGCGTAATCAGATTCAGGTCGATCACCCGCGGCGCATAAATGTCGGTAGTCGCGCCCAGCAGACCGAAGCGGAAAGCCGGCGGCGTCACGCCGACGATGGTGTAATCCCGCGCATCGAGCGTCACGTGCCGGCCGATGACGCCGGGCGAGCCAGCGAACCGCCGCATCCACACGCCGTGGCTGATCACGATCACCGGATCGCCCGCCGGGGTGTCTTCTTCCGCGCGAAACCACCGGCCCGCCGCCGGCTGGACGCCCAGCACATCGAAGAAATTCCACGAAACCCGCGCCGCCTCGATCTGCGCCGGGGCGCCGCTGCAGGTCAGGTTGAATGTCTCCCTGGTGAATGCCGCCACGGCGCGGAACGAGCGCTGGCTGGCTGCGATCATGGTGTAACGCGGCCAGGAAAGCGGCCCGCGGTCGGCCCGGCTGGCTTTGCGGCCCGCGGAGATCGCCACCAGGCGGTCGGGGCGGGCAAAAGGCAGGGGCCGCAGCAGCAGCGCATTCGCCACGCTGAAAATCGCGGTGTTGGCGCCGATCCCGACAGCCAGCGTGAAAATCGCCACCGCCAAAAAGCCCGGGCTCTTGCCCAGAATGCGAATGGCGTACCGCAGGTCTTGCGCGAAACGGCTCATCCGGCTTTCCGCCAACCCGGCAGCACCGCCCAAGCTATGCCGAGCGCGGCCACCGCCGCTACCATCCATCCCTGTGTCTGCAAGCCCGCGTTCCCGGCGCCGAACAGTTCCAACAACCCGGACCGCAGCGCCATCACAAAAAACACCAGGGCGTAAGCCAGGTAGTTCCTGCGCCCGAACCAACGGCAGAACACCGCCGCGCATGCCACCGTCAGCAAGGCCGGCCCATATTGCAGCGCCAGTTCGCCGGGCGTGCGGATCTCGTTCGAAAGCGCCGCCGTGGCGGCCAGCGCCATCAGCGCGGCAACCATCCACCGTTTCCGCAGCATTCCCACCAGCAGCGCCGCAATCACGATCATCGCGGCATTGGTGAACAAGGGCCCGATGGCCGACGCCACGGCCTCCAGAGCCGGCGCCGGCTCGCCGACCAGGTTTGGCGCACCTGCTTCCAGAATGGCCTGCGCGTGGAAGCGGCTGGTGAGCGCGGCGTCCGCGCCGCGGCTGATGCCCCACAACCCGGCCGCCGCCGCCAGCGCCGCCAGCGCATCCGCACCCAAAAGGCGCCGCCGTGCCGCGCGGAAGGCCTCCAGGCATTCCGGATAGAACGACGTCACCAGCGCCCCCGCCGCGCCGTACATCACGTAGCCGAACGCCATCGCCATCGCCAGGCCCGCCGCCAGCATGGCCTGCCAGGTCTCAAACGGCATACTCGTCTGGTATTGCGAGTTCGCCTTGATCGAAAGCGCGAATGCCGACGCCACGGCGAGCCCCAGCGTCGGAAGCACCGCCAGTTTGAGCACCCGGCGCCACACCACCAGGCCCTGGCGGACATTCCGGATCAACATCCACAGCCCAAACACGATCGCGCCCGCAATGACGCCAATCTTGAGCGCCAGCACCGCGATGGAAATAAAATTCTGCTGCTCGCGGCTACGCTCGAAACTTTCCGGAATCTTCCAGTACACACGCAGCGAGGCCACGCGGTCGCCATCCACCTCCACCGCCACGCGATAGTGCGCCTGGTTGACGTTCCGCGGGTCGCCGGGCCGCGCTTCCCACTCCAGCGTGTGATCGCGCCGCGCTTTGCGCTGTTCGGAAGTGTGCTCTTTCAGCTCCATCGCCGATACGTCCAGCCCCTGCGCGGCGGCGAACGCGGCCGAGGTCTGACGGGCCGCGTCGTCGGAGACGTCGGCCCCCGGGCGATCTTCCGGGATCTCGTGCAGGTAGCCCATCACCTTGCCGGTTTCGGGATGCACCGTAACTAGAAATTCTTCCTTGTCGAGCGACTTGAAATAGCGCGTGGCCCAATGCTGCACCGGGCGGTATTGCTCGAAAAGCCTGGCGACCGCGCCCTCCGGCAGCCGCTCCAGAAAATATTTCCCGGCCAGGCTGTCTTCCCCGCCCCAATGTACGGCCGGAAAAGTGACGTGGCGGAAGGCCCCCGGGTCAAGTCCCTGCGCGCGCACAAACGCGGCGGCGGACGCTTCCGCCTGCTTCGCCGTGAGTTTGAATCGCGGAGATTCGCCGAAGTGGCCGGCCGGGACGAACAGCGCCGCAACCCCCACAACCAACAGGCACGCTGCCCACACGCGCAGCCGGCGCCTCAGCGGCTGGTACGCCGCTTTTTCTTCCACCGCCGCGGGCGCCACGTCCGGCGGCTCCACGGCCACCGGCTCATCCGCATTCCGCAGCCCCGTGGACGGCTCGAACCCGCCGCGCATCCAGTACGCCACCAGCGCGACCGCTACCGGCAGCACGACGATTCCCGCGCTGGCCGCGCCCGACAAGCGGAAGTACAGGCTGTGCGAGCGCAGCAGCAGCATGGCGCTATACATCGCGTCCACCGAGTAATGCCAGACCAGCGTCGGCAGAATGCCCCAGCGCAGCATGATGATGCCCAGCGCCACGCCGCCGATTCCCACTTCGAGGCCGCGGATGAAGAACGGCTGGTTCGGATAACCCGTGTGCCCAAACCCCCAGATGAAGCCGGCCAGCATGATCGCCGCCGGCAGCCACCGCGTCAGCTTGCGCAGAAACGGAATCGCGAACATGCGAAAGACGAACTCTTCGGAGATGGCCGGGAAGAAGCCCCCGAACAGCACAAACAGCCACGGGAATTTCGTGTTGAGCAGATCGCTGTAAGGCACGTCCGCCGGCGACCATGCGCCATACTTCGACGCCGTGATGTAGAACACCGTCTGGTACGCGATAAAGATTCCGGTGAGCGTGATGCCCAGAATCGCGCCCAGGAAGAAGCGCTTGGTGCGCAGGCCGCGCGGCCGGAACAGGTTGCCCAGCGAAATCTGTTGCGGATACGCCTGGCGATAGACCGTCTCCGCGCCGGCCGCGATCACGAACAGCAATCCGCCCAGCGCCAGCGCGCTCACCAGCGCTTGCAGCAACTGCGCGGTGACGAAGCTGCCATACGCATCCGTGGTGGGGTAGCCGAATTCGTTCAGCGGGAATTCATTCAGGGTCGACAAGAACGAAAGCGCCATTCCCGTCACGCCGATCAGCGCCGCGCTGCGCCAGCGCACGTCCTGGCGCCGCACCCGCATCACGATCACCGCCACCAGGCCCAGCATCAACGCCACCATGACCGCCGTATCGATAGTCTGCGCCATGTTGTTCTTGGAGCGCAGCCGCTCATAATCCCGCGTCCACTGCTCGGGAATTTTGAGGTACTCGCGATATCCGCCGGCCTGGTTGCCCTCCACCGTCACCTCGCGCCGCAGGGTCGCGTCGTGCAGGTTGAAATCGCGCTCCTTCCACGTGAATACGCGGTCCGTCCGTTTGGGCCGCTTGACGCTCGAGCTCTCCACGAAATCGAGCGACGCCGGATCCGTCTTCGCGCGCGTGCGCAGGAAGTCCTCCGCCAGGGAGCGCGCCTCGGCGTCGGTCGCATCCGGGCGCGCGGCATCTTCCGCCAGTTCGTGGTCGAAACCCGCGAAGGCGCCGCCCGCGGTGATGTCGGCGCGGAACTCCTCTTTCTGCTGCGGCCGGAACCATCGGTACGACCAGCGCCACATCCGCAGGCGCGTGCCCATCAACCGGTTGGCCTGTTCCAGCCCGGCTTCGCGTTCCAGGAAGGTTTTGGCGTCGTCGTCGAAAGTGAAACTGGAGGCTTCGCGATAGCCCTCCGTGCGATACCCCTGTCCGGCAAGGAAGCGTTCGGCCAGTTGCCGGCCGTCTTCGCGATTCACGCGAAAATCGATGGAGGCTTCGGGAAACGCGCGGTAGAAATTGCGCGCGGAATACCAGGTGGTCCCCGCCAGCAGGGCCACGCAAATGGCGATGAAGCGATAGTCCGAAACGCCCAGCCGTTCCTTCATGCTTCTACTCCTTGGCCGCCCAATGCAGCCCGATGCCGCCCAGGAGGTAGCGGCGCGCCGCTACCTGGCCATAGCCCGCGCACCGCAGCAGCGATGAAAACTCGTCGATCGACACGAAGCTGCGCAGCGAATCGGGGATGTAGGTATAGACGCGCGGCCGGCCGTGCAGCAACAGGCCCCAGAATACGCCTTGCGCAAAAAGATAGCTCAGGTACAGCCGCCGGAACAGCGCGTTGGCGGGCAGGAAAAAGTCCAGGCTCACCAGCAGGCCGCCGGGCCGCGTCACCCGCTCAATCTCCCGCACCGCCAGTCCAAGGTCCGGAAAATTGCGCAGCCCGTAGCCCACGAACACGCAGTCGAAGGCGCCATCCGCAAAAGGAAGCTGGCCGGCGTCGGCGCAAACGGCGAACTCCACACCGCGCTCGCGGGCGAGATGCAGCATGCGCTCGGTGAGATCGGTAGCCACCGCCCGCGCGCCTGGGTATTGCGCCGCTACCAGCGCGGAAAAATCTCCGGTGCCCGACGCCAGGTCGAGGATCACCGGCTTCTGCGGCAGCCGCGCCCGCTCCACGCCCATCTTTTTCCAACGCCCGTCCATCCCATAGGAGAAGACGCGCGTGATGAAGTCATAGCGGGGTGCGATGGTCGAAAACATCCGTCGCATCAGCCGGAGGTCCTGTTTCTCTGCCGGAAGTTCCATTCGCAGCCGAATTGTACCAAAAGGCTCACACTCCCCGGTTCAGCCGCTGGAGCCCGGAGTTCGAGCATGCTATGATTACCCGATAGCGAGGCCCTGGGTATGTGCAAGTTGCTGCGAGCCAGCTTGATCGTTTTGTGGCCGGCTTTGCTGCCCGGCCAAGGTTTCGGATCGCTGAAGAAAACCATCGTTCTGGAGCGAAAGCTGCCTGCCGCGGTAAAACTGCCGGGCAACGCATTCAACGTCAAAGCCACGGCGGAGAAACCGCAGGACGAGTGCCAGAAACTGGCTGCCGACAAATTGCAGTCCATTGTCGAAACCAGCCTCATCCGCTTCAACAGCCACCTTGAGCTCAGTCCCGACAAGCCGGATACGCTGATCGTCCTTAAGGTGCTGATCTGCAGCGCGGTGGCTACGCCGGTGCACGACACGCTGCCTGGCGGTAAGAAAAGGGGGCAGGAGCAACTCTCCGGCGTGAAGGTGAACGGGCACCTGCAGTTGACCTATCAGGCCAGGACTCGGGGCGGCGGGTTCGTGGATGCCGAGCCCATCGATGTCAAATACAACCACGAGTTCAACCAGGTGACCGGCGCGATTTCCGAAACCAAGAAGATTTTCGGCAAGATCCCTCACCCGGGCGCCAAACACAAGGATGATGAGGGCGAAGACCAGCCGCAGACCAAGGAGGACATCATTGGGATTCTGGTCGACCGCGCGGCGCAGCACGTGGCGGCCCGTCTGGTGAATACCAACGAACGCGTCACAATCTCTCTGGCGCGCGGCGCGCTCGATCAAAACAACCGCTACGCCGAAGCCGGCCAATGGACCAAGTTCGTCGAGGATCTGGAGACCATGCCGCCGCTCCCCCACATGGATGACGATGCTTACCGCCTTTATAACATCGGCGTCGGAGACGAAGCGCTCGGTTACAAAGCCGCAAGCCCGGCCAGCGCCAAACGCTACTTCGAGCAGGCCGTCATGCAATACCGCAAAGCGGGCGAAGCCAACCCCCAGGAAAAGGGCTTCATCGAGCCGGTAAACCGCATCGAAATCGCGCTGGAGCACTACAAGCAACTGTCCGCCCCACCGGGCGCTCCCGCCGCCAATACGCCGCCGAAGAAGGGGAAAAACAATTGAGACTGTGGGCTGCAATGTTGGCGCTGGCAGCCGCCGGCCACGCGCAGCAGGGTTGCGCCGTTTCCAAGGACCTGGTGGTCCGCGCGCTGGAACTGGTTTCCGCCTCACCCGCCCGGGACGATCTGTCGAACGGCCTGCTGCTGCTCAAGCAGGCGGAAGAGGCCTGCGACGAGAATGGCGATGCCTGGTATTACCGGTCGCTGTTTGAGCGCAAGCTCGGTACGGGCAATCCGCAATACTCCCTCGGGAAGGCGCGGGAGCGCAATGCCCCGGCCTTCAGGAACGCCGAAGACCCCTTCACGCTCTCCACTCCGGCGCGCGGCGTCGCGGTTGTGGCGCATGCCAACCCGGCTCCCGGTTCCGCTCCGCATACCACCCGCGACTTCCACCTGCCTGCCGTCTCGCACAAATGGGCGCTGGTGGTGGGCGTCGGCCAATTCCATAACCCGCGCCTCAATCTGAAATACACGCGCAACGATGCGCAATCCGTCGCCGAGTTACTGCGCGATCCCACTTACGGCCGGTTTCGCGCCGACCACGTGCGCCTGATTGCCGATTCGGAAGCCACCGCGGTCAATATCCGCGCCGGCCTCAACTGGCTGGTGCGCAGCTCCACCGAAGATGACATGGCGGTGATCTACATCGCCACTCACGGCACGGCGCGGGAGCAGGATGCCGCCGGCGCCAGCTACATAGTGGCCTACGACACCGACGTCGACTCACTCGATGGCCTGTATTCCACCGCCATCCCCATGGTCGAGATCACCACCGTCGTCCGAACGCGCATCAAGGCCCTGAAAGTGGCCGTGATCCTGGACACCTGCCACAGCCAGGGCGCGCTCGCGCAGACCGTGACCGTTCCGCAGTCGGTATCCGCGCAGACGATGGATCACATCAAGGAAGGCACCGGCCGCGTAATTCTGGCGGCCAGCCGCACGGAAGAAAGTTCTTACGAGTTAGCGAAGTATTCCCACGGCCTCTTCACTTACTATCTGCTGCAAGGCCTCAAGCAGCAGAAAGACGCGCCGCTCGACAAGATCTATCCGTGGATCACGGCGCAGGTGTCGAAGGAAGCCGCGGCCAACGGATGGAAGCAGCATCCGGTCTTCAGCTCGAGCGACGAAGTGAGTCCCGTGGTGCTCGGCATTGCCCCGCTGGACGCCGCCGCGTGGCTGCGCCCGGCCGGTGGGACAGACCATCGGGTTTGGTGGTCTGTCATGCCTAGATAATTCGCGCAGCCCGACAGACGACAAAAACCGATCGTCTGTCCCACCCCGAACTACCGCCGCGATCCCTTCGCGTGGGCAACCATCTTCGGCTCTACCACCGCGCTGGCGGCCGCGATCACCGGAGGCGGCGCGATCGACCCATCCACCATTTGAAGCATCGCGCTAATGGCGACATCCTCGGCTTCCTTAATAAAGGTCAAGTGCGAGCCGGAGGCGTCGCAGTCCACGCGAATCAGGTCGCCGCCGCGCACCTGGCCGGTGGCCATCAGGTTCGACAGCGGGTGGACCAGGTTGCGGTCGACGGCGCGCTTCAGGTGCCGCGCGCCATACTTCAGGTCGGTGCCCTCGCGCAGCAGATAATCCTTGGCCGCTTCGGTGGCCGAGAACACGAACAGCGCGCCGGCGGCGGTGGTAAAGATGCGCTGCTGCACCATGTTCAGTTCCATTTCCAGAACCTTGCGCAGTTCCGCCGTGCCCAGCGGCTGGAAAACCACCACCTTGTCGATACGGTTCAGGAACTCCGGCGTGAATTTGCGGCGCGCGGCTTCCATGCCGGCCGAGGCCATCCTGCCGGTCAACTCGGCGTCTACCATGCCTCCGGCACGCCGCCGCTCGGCGTCGCCGGCCGCAAATCCCAGGTTGGGCCGCAGCAGCGCCTGCATCTCCGCGGCGCCCAGGTTGCTGGTCATAAAGATCAACGCTCGCGAAAAATCCACGCGCCGGTTGTCCCCCAGCGTCAGCGTCGCCTTGTCCAGCACGCCCAGCAACAGGTTCCACAGCGAGTCGCTGGCCTTCTCGATTTCGTCGAACAGCACGAAACTGAGCTTCACCTTGTCCGTCTGGTATTGGTCGAGGGCTTCCTGGCTGAGCAGGGGGTGCGTCTCGCGATGGCCCAGGTATCCGGGAGGCGAGCCGATCAGCTTGGCAATTTCGTGACTGTGCTGGAACTCCGCGCAATCGATTTTGACCACCGCGCGCGCGTGCCCCACCAGGCTCTCCGCTACCGCCTCCACCATGCGCGTCTTGCCGGAGCCCGTCGGTCCCAGAAACAGCAGGTTCCCGATGGGCCGCCCGGCGCTGGACATTCCCGCCAGGAAAGTCTGGTACACATCGATGATTTGGCGGATCCCTTCGTCCTGGCCCACCACCCGCTTCCGCAGGCCCGACTCGAGCCTCCCGGCTTCGCTTCCGGTTCGCGTCGGGTCCAACATCTGGTTGATCAGCCCCATATACCCTCCGGCCTTCTCACTGTCTTAGATGTCGGGGGGACCGCTTGGAGTACGACCGCGCCGCGTAAATTAGCTAATGTAAAAGACTACCCTTGCTTGCGCGGTTCGGAAGGCCGCATCTCCACGCGGCTGACCATGGTGCGCGCCGGCATGCGCAGCACCAGGGTTACCACCTCCGCCACGTCCTCGGGCGCGATCATCCAACTGGTGTCGCCCGCACGTTTGTGAGCCTGTCCGCCGAATTCGGTGTCCACGCTCCCCGGCATAATAGAGCTGACCCGGACATGTTCATAGCGATGGTCCAGCATCATCGCTTCGCTGAAACCGTTGAGCCCGAACTTTGAGGCGTTATACCCGGCGCCGCCGCTGAAGGGGTTCTTCGCAGCCAGGCTGGAGATGTTGACAATGAACCCGCCGCCGCGCCGCGCGAACTGAGCCAGCGCTTCCCGCGAGCAGTAGAATGCGCCATTCAGGTTGAGGTCGATGTTGCGGCGCCACTCCTCCGGCGTCATTTCGCCCACCTTGCGGAACACCCCTTCGCCGGCATTGTTCACCAGGATGTCCAGGCCGCCGAATTCGCGTTCTACCGCCTGGAAAAACCGGCTCACCTGCTCTACTTGGGTGATGTCCGTGGCCTGTCCGAAGACCCGGCCCAGCGGCTTCATGCCGGAGACGGCGGAATCCACCGAGTCCTGGCTGCGCCCGCAGACGGCCACCGCCGCGCCCTCGCTCAGCAGCCGTTCGGCGATCGCGCGCCCGATGCCGCGTGTACCGCCCGTCACAATTGCGACCTTGTTCTTGATCGAATCCATTCTCTTAGTGTAGTGCCACGCGCATCGCAAGCCTTAATTCTCGGTCGGCGTCTTATCCAGGCGGTCCACCACCAGCAGGATCAACGGCAACCGGCGCGGCTCCAGCTTGAGACCGACCTTCTGCATCGACGCGAAGACCGAATCGCCGCCGGGGTCTGTAGCCCCTTCCGGCGCACGCCGGGCCGCGTCCACCACCATGCCCGCGGCGCGCGCCGCATTGAGCATCTCATCGCGCGAAACGTCCAGCGTCAGGTCGTATCGTCCGGTCAGCCCCGTCTGGTCCACCACCGGCCGGTCCGTGAATCGCGATAGCCAGTCGAGCATACTGGCCATCGTCATGTTTTTCAGGTCCACGTGCAGCCCGTTCGGCCCCACGGACATGGTCGACGACCCGTTCGGACCACTGGTGGTCATCGGATTGACGTGCGTCCCAGACCGGCCGCCGGCGCCGCCATCGGCGGAACCGCCGGCCGTCCCGCCAGTTCCATCCGTAGCGTCATCCGGCGTCGACTCCTTCAGCTTCGATCCATCCTTGCCCACCACCAGTGCATACACCGGCATCTCCTTGCTGGAGTTGTGCAGCACCAGGTGGAATCGTTCCTCAAGCAGCGTCCGCAGCATCTCGGGCACCTGGTCGGATTTGGCGCCTTCGGGCAGTTTGGCCACGACGTCGAACCTCCAGGTGGTCATCCAGTCCGGTCCGGAAATCTGGTAGAGTTTCACGCGGTAGGCGACGCGAATCAGTTCGGCCAGCGAGAGGTCCGAGAAATCCACGCGCGCGGCGTCCACGTTGGCGCTGATGTGCTGCTGGCCGGCCATCATTCGTTCCGCGTTGAGCGGCTCAGCCGGCTTGATCGAAGCCACTTCGAAGGCCAGCGGGGCCGCGGCCTTCTGGGGCGGCGCCGTCTGAGCCTCCGCCAACGCCAGTGCCGCCCACACACCAATCAGGGTTCTTTTCCGCACAAATAACAACGTCCCCTCCCCTATACTCTGGCCGCCCTTTATCCCGCCCCGTGGCACTTCTTATATTTCTTCCCGCTGCCGCACGGGCAAGGATCGTTGCGTCCCACCTTCTGCCCCACGGCCACGGTTCGCGGCCCGCTGGAATCGTCGCCGCCCAATTGCAACGCCGCCAGTTCCTTGTCCTTCTTGCGCTCGATGTTGCGGGTGAAGTCTTCCATCTGCGCCTTGGCCGCGCGCCGCCGTTCTTCGTCCACGGCTTCCGCCGCCGCGCCGCCGCGCGAATCCCCGCCACCCGATCCCGAGGGCCCCCCGTTGTCCGATCCGTCGCCTTCTTCTTCGCCTTCCTCCGGGAACGGCAGAATCGGCCCGGAACTGGTCGATACCTGCAGGAAGTAGAGGTATCGCACCGTCTCGTCTTCGATCCGGTCCATCATCGCCGTGAACAGCTCGAACGATTCCTTTTTGTACTCCACCAGCGGGTCCTTCTGGCCGTACGCGCGGTTGCCGATTCCCTGCTTCAGCTCGTCCATCGTGAGCAGGTGGTCCTTCCACTGGTTGTCGATCACCTGCAGCATCACGATGCGCTCGGTCTGCCGCATCAACTCGGCGCCCACCATGTCTTCTTTTTCCTGGTACTTCTGCTTCAGCCGTTCCAGCACCGCGTCCGACATCTCGGTCCGCGTCTTGTCGCCCAGTTCCGCCAGGTCGATCTTCGCTCCGAAGGCGCTCAGGACGTCGTTGCGCAGCGTGGCCAGGTCCCACGTGTCGGGGTGCTTGTCGTCGGGGCAGCGCATATCGATCAGTTGATCGACAATGCCCTGCACCATCTCCATCACCCGCTCCTTCTGGTCGATGCCTTCCAGCAACTGGCGCCGCATTCCATAGACTGCCTTGCGCTGTTTGTTCATTACATCGTCGTATTCCAGCAGGTGTTTGCGCGCCTCGAAATTCTGCATTTCGACGGCTTCCTGCGCCTTGGCGATGCGCTTGGTGATGAGCCCGCTCTCGATCGGCACGTCCTCTTCCATGCCCAGGCGCAGCATCAGGTTCTGCATCCGCTCGCCGCCGAAAATCCGCAGCAGGTCGTCCTGCAAAGAGAGGAAAAACTTCGAGCTGCCGGGGTCGCCCTGGCGGCCGGCGCGCCCGCGAAGCTGGTTGTCGATGCGCCGCGATTCGTGCCGCTCGGTCGCCACAATGTGCAGCCCGCCCAACCCCACCACTTCGTCGTGCTCGCGGTCGGTTTGCTGCTTGTAGCGCGCATAGATCTCGTCCCACTTGTCGCGCCGCACGCGGTAGAACTGGTCGAGGTGCGTGAAATAGTAAAAATGCTCGTCGGCGATATACTGCGCTTCGCTCTCCGCAAGGCGCTCCGCCACCTTCTCCTTCAGGCAGGCATCCTTGGTCATGAATTCCGCGTTGCCGCCCAGCAGAATATCCGTGCCGCGGCCGGCCATGTTGGTGGAAACCGTCACCGTGCCCTTGCGCCCGGCCTGCGCCACGATGCTGGCTTCACGCTCGTGGTTCTTGGCATTCAGCACCTCGTGCCGCACGCCCATCTTCTTCAGAATGCCCGAGAGCTTTTCGGATTTCTCCACCGAGATGGTGCCCACCAGCACCGGCTGTCCCTTGGAGTTGAGTTCCTTGATCTCCTTGGCTGCGTTGCGGAATTTCTCTTCCTCGGTCCGGTAAACCATGTCCTGGTTCTCTTTGCGGATCATCGGCTGGTTGGTGGGAATCACCGTGACATCGATGTTGTAGGTCTTCTGAAACTCCGCCGCTTCCGTCTCCGCCGTCCCGGTCATCCCAGCCAGCTTCTTGTACATGCGGAAATAATTCTGGAAGGTGATGGTGGCCAGCGTCTGGTTCTCCCGCTGGATCTTCACGCCTTCCTTGGCTTCCACCGCCTGGTGCAGCCCGTCGGACCAGCGCCGTCCCGGCATCAGGCGCCCCGTGAACTCGTCCACGATGATCACTTCCGGACCTTCGTCGCCGTCCTTGATCACGTATTCGCGATCCCGCTGGTAGATTACATGCGCCTTCAAAGCCGCTTCTACGTGGTGCTTCCATTCCTGGGTTTCGTAGCTGTAGATATCGGGAAGGTTCAGCAACTTGGCCACTTTGTCGAAGCCCTCTTCGGTGAGCGCCACGGCTTTGTGCTTCTCGTCCATCGTGTAATCGCCAGTGGTGATGCCTTTTTCGTTCGGGTCCTGGGTCTCGATCACTTCGCCGCGCACCAGTCTCGGGATGATGCGATTGGCCTTGTAATACTTATCCGTGGATTCCTCGCTCGGACCCGAAATGATCAGCGGCGTCCGCGCTTCGTCGATCAGGATCGAATCCACTTCGTCCACGATGGCGTAGTGATACTCGCGCTGCACGCAGTCCGTGATCCGGAACTTCATGTTGTCGCGCAGGTAGTCGAAACCGAATTCGTTGTTCGTCCCGTAGGTGATGTCGGCGCCGTAGGCCGCCTTGCGCTCCGCGTCGTCCAGGTCGTGCACAATCACGCCCACCTGCAGGCCCAGAAACTTGTGCAGCCGGCCCATCCATTCCGAGTCGCGCTTGGCCAGGTAGTCGTTCACCGTGATTACGTGCACGCCCTTGCCTTCGAGCGCGTTCAGGTAGCACGGCAGCGTGGCCACCAGCGTCTTGCCTTCGCCGGTCTTCATTTCGGCGATCTTGCCTTTGTGCAGCACCATGCCGCCGATCAACTGCACGTCGAAATGCCGCATGTTCAGCACGCGCCGCCCGGCCTCGCGCACGACCGCGAAGGACTCAATCAACAAATCGTCCAACGGCGCGCCCTGTGCCAGCTTTTCTTTGAACTCGATAGTCTTGGCGGCGAGGTCGATATCCGACAATTGGCGCATGGCCGGCTCGAAATCGTTGATCGCCGCCACGGTGGGCTGCATCTCCTTGATCTCGCGCTCGGTTTTGGTGCCGAAGACTTTCGCCAGGATGGTGTCAACAATCATGAATGGTCTCGGTACGGTGGGAAGCCCGCAACTTCTATTTTAGCTTGTATGCAAAGAAGACGGACCGGGCCGCCGCTGCTTAGCGGTGATGGCTGATTCTCATTCTCCGGCGGCTTCCGCCGCCCGCGCGCCGGCGGCCACCCTTGATACCATCCTAGTATGGCTGGTCTGGCGCGCGGCTTTTCGCGCAGAGGGTTCCTCTTTTCGGGCTTCGCGGCTGCTCTGCTCGCGCAGGAAAAACCGGGCGCCAGCTTTCCGTCCGCCGTTAAACGGTATTCCGACCCCACCACCGAGCTGGATGTTTACCGCCTCACCGATCCCTCCTATCCCAGCACGCTGCCCGCCGCCTATAACCGCGCCATCGCACATAACAACGCCTGGATGCTCTTCTGTTGCGATCGCAATGGCTCGCCGCAGGCCTTCCGCCTCGATCTCAAGTCGGGCGAGACCAGAGAGCTCACCACCGTCGAAGACCTCGACGGCAGCTCCCTCACTCTCACTCCCGACAACCGCTCCTTCTGTTTTTTCGCCGGCCGCTCTCTGTTCCTCTCGGGCCTGGGCGGCCGACCGCGCGAACTCTACAAGATCCCCGAGGGTTGGGAACGCACCGCCGGCCTGAGTGTCGGCCCCGACGGCACCCACGCCACCTTCGCCGAACGCCAGGCCGGTGGCTCGCGCCTGCGCATGGTCCCGCTGGCGCAAGCCGCCGCCCGCACCGTGACGGAGTCGCCCTTCGTCATCAGCCACCCCATCGCGCGGCCCATGCGCGCCCAGATCCTCTTCCGGCAAGGCGACGACGCCCTCTGGCTGGTGAATTCCGACGGCACGCAGAAGCACCAGCTCAAGTTCGCTACCGGCCGCGTGGGTCCGGCCGATTGGGCGCCCGACGGCAAGACCGTCCTCTACCTGAATTTTCCCGAGGATTCCAAACAGTTGACCGCCATCCGCGAGTGCAACCCCGACGCCGCTTCGGACCAACTCGTGGCCAAGACCAGCCAGTTCGCGCACTTCGGATTCAATCGCGATACCTCCGTGTTCGTGGGCGCCAGCCGCAGCGCCGCCTCGCCCACCATCCTCCTGCTGCTGCGCGTCACCCAACGCGAATTGACGCTCTGCGAACACAAGGCCAGCCACCCGGAAACCACCGCGCCGCGCTTTTCACCCGACGCCCAGCGCGTCTACTTCCAGAGCGACCGCGACGGCAAACCGGCTATCTACTGCATGCACGTGGAGCGCCTGGTCGAAAAGATCGACGCGGAATCCCGGTCCGGCCTTATCGGGGCGCCATGTCTTTAGGCGTCGAAAGATAGCCAACGATCTGGTCCTTCCCTACCTTGTTGATCACTATCTCGTACGGCGTATGGCCACCCTTGGCGGTGTAGAACTGCACCGGCTCGTTCAGGCTCTTGTCTTTCTTTGCGGTGAGCTTGTCGTCGGCCATCACGTCCACCGTGTACGTGTTTTTCTTAGGGTCGACACTCTTCAGCGTCAGGGTGATGTCGGCGAACCGCTTGTTCTTGTCCTTCTTGGTGAGCGTGATATCCACGTAGTTGCGCTCGCCCTTCAGCCTCAGCGCCGCCAATTCAGTGGCGTTGGTGGCGATCAAGCCGCTCTGCACGCCCAGATCGCCGCGGGCCGACTTCAGGTCGGCGATGGTCTTTTCCAGCGAGGCATCGGTGGCGCTCAAATGCGTCTTCACGCCGCCGACGTCGGTGGTTACATCGGCAATCTTCGCATTGGCCGCCGTGGCCGCCTGCTGCACGTCGCCGATCTGGGATTGCTGCGCCGCCACCTGCGCCCCCATTTTGGCTTCTTCTTCGGCAAGCTGCCGCGCCAGCGCATCCGCGTGCGCGGTGGCTGTCTTTTGCGCCTGCGCCGACAGGTTCTTGGCCTGCGCCGCGTTCTGCTCGCGCGTGGCTTCCAGATCTTGTTTCAGCCCTTCGATGCGCTTCTGTTGGGCTGACAGTCTCTCCGTGGACGCATCCTTCTCGTTGGTCATCGCGGTCATCATCTTGTCTTGTACTTTGGCCAGGTCCGTCTGCAGATGATCGATCTGCACGAACAAATAGATGACCGCGGCCAGCAGGGCGATAATCGCGCCGGCCACCAGCGCCGTAATCAGGCCTGAGCGATCTTTCTCTTCATGTGTAGGGCTCACGTAACTTATACTCCTTGTACTCTTCAGTATAGATGGAAAGCCCGGCAGTTTTGGTTTCGCCTATTGCAGCATTTCCCACCACCACAACTCGGCACGGAACCGCGAGCGTCAGCGAGCGGCCTCTCGCAACAGGCCGCATAGCCGCTCGCTAACGCTCGCGGTTCTGTGGCTATTGCAACTCAAAACTTTGTCCGGGTGACGGAACCACCACCTCCAGCCCGTAGGTGGAGTGAAGCAGCTTCGCCAATACCTCGGCTTGTTGCGGCTCGCCATGCACCAGAAACACTTTCCGCAAGAAGGGCGCCAGCGGCTTAATCCAATCCAACAATTCGTGTTGGTCGGCATGGCCGCTCAGCTCGTCCAGGCTCGAAATCTCCGCGCGCACCCGCAGTGGTTCGCCAAAGATAGCGACTTCCGGCCATTTTTCCACTAATTTCCGTCCCAGGGTGTCCTGCGCCTGGAACCCCGTGATCAGCACAGTATTCCGCGGATCTTCAATATTGTTGCGCAGGTGGTGGAGAATCCGGCCCTGCTCGCACATCCCCGAAGCCGAGATCACCACGAACGGCCCGTGCAGGTCGTTCAGCTTCTTCGAATCCTCAGCCTCGCGAACGTACTGCAAACGCCCGAATCCGAAGGGGTCCTCGCCGTGGTTCAGGAAGTCGCGGGTCTCGTCGTCAAAGCACTCCGGGTGGTCGCGGTGCACCTGCGTGACGTTGAGCGCCAGCGGGCTGTCCACGAAGATCGGGATATTCGGAATCTCCTTCGCGTTCGCCAATTGGTGCAGCAGCAGCACCAGTTGCTGGGTGCGTCCCACCGCGAATGCCGGCACGATGATCCGGCCTCCGCGTTTCGCCGTGCGGATCACCACCTCGCGCAGCTTGTTGATGACGTGGCTGGTGCTCTTATGCAGGCGGCCGCCGTAGGTGCTCTCCATGATCAGGTATTCGGCCGGCGGCATGCTCTCCGGGTCGCGAATGATCGGCAGGTTGGGACGCCCCACGTCGCCCGAAAACGCCAGCCGCACCTGCCCGCCGTCGTGCTGTTCGTGCAGCACCACGCAGGAAGAACCCAGAATGTGGCCGGCGTCGTACGGTACGTAGATCACTCCCGGCGCCAGATTCTGCGGGGAGTGGTATCCCACCGCTTGAAACAGCGGCAGCGTCCGCTCGGCATCCTCGGTGGTGTAGAGCGGTACTATGGGCCCGTCCGCCAGCCCCAGGTTCTTGCGGTGCTCGCGCCGCTTGTTCAGGAACTCGGCATCCTTCTCATGGATGTGCGCCGAGTCGCGCAACATCCAGTTGCACAAATCGACGGTCGCCGGCGTCGTGTAGATCGGGCCGCCGAACCCGCCCTTCACCAGCGTAGGCAGATTGCCGCTATGGTCCATGTGCGCGTGCGAGAGCACCACCGCGTCGATCGAAGAGCCCGCGAACGGCAGGTAGCGGTTCTTCGCTTCGGCCACCTTGCGCCGCCCCTGGTTGAGCCCGCAATCGAGCAGCAGCCGCTTGCCACCCGCTTCCACCAGGTGCATGGAACCTGTGACCTCGCCTGCCGCGCCCCAAAACGTGACCTTCATGGTGCCTCCGCAACTCGTAATGGTAACGCATCCCTTACCCGCGTCCCGGCCCTTGTGGGGTCAGGCGTTCAGCCTGCCGCTGGCTTAGCCGGGGTAAGTTAAATATCCGCGGCGATCGAAGAAACTGAACGGTTGTGATACCAAAGTGCCCTGCTCGAAGCGAGGGCAGCCGCGCGGAATCGCAGATCAATTCGCTTGCTTAATCCTCAGCGCGGTCACCTGCCGGACCCACCTGCCGGCTCGCTTCTCACCCGGCGCAACCAATTGGAATGGGCCATCCTTGTCGGAGAGCGGCTTGCCGTCGCGCTTCGTGGCGACGTACCCGGATTTGTCCATGAACGTGGAGTCCAGCTCCGCCCAGGCGTATACGGCACGGTAGCCGTCCCTGGCTTCCACCAGCATGTAGTACGACGCGGCCGTGCTATGGAATTTCTCGCCGGCCGGCAGAGCAACCTTGGCAAGCACGTCCGCCAGCAGGACGCCTTCAAATGTGACCGGCGTTTCGTGATCGGTGGTCTTCACGGTTTGTTGCGGCAGTTTCGAGAGGTCCGAAGCGGAAAGAGTGACACTCTTGCCGTCGACGCCCTGAACCACCAACGTTGCGGGAACTTGACACAGTGCCACGGATGCCAGAAGGATGAAGACGCTGCTCAGCTTCATAAGGCTCATATCTACCGATTGTCCGATACGTCGCGGTTGGGCGCAACGGGTGGGGTACTTGCTGCTGCGCCACGTAGAGAGAAACTCCGCTCGGCGACTGGAAACCACCGACCGATGCCTGCACCGGCACCGCGCCGGCGGGCACCGAACGTCGGTGAGAAATGCGGGTCAGTAAATGAAGCCGAGCTGCTTGAGCGTTGCCGCTGGTTCCGGACCCTCGTATTGCGTGAGTAAGGCCTTCTGGCGGCCGTTGAGAAGAGCCACTCCGGACGGATAGCCGGAGAAGCCGAACACTTGCTTCAACTCCGCGAAATTGGTGGAAACTCCCGCCTTGAGGCCGGTCATTTGCAGGAATTGGGCGGAGTACTGCGGCTCTTCCACCGGGATGGCGACCACGCGCGTATCACCCCAATCGAGTTGCGACATGCTCTTGGCGGCGTCCATGCAGTGGCGGCATTCGGGATTGAAGAAGAAGAGGAAGATGCGCCCATGCTGCAGCGAGTAGGGGCGTCCATCGACGGTAATGGCGGCGGGCGCACGGGCGCCGATATGATGGACCATGTCCACGCCATAGGAGGCCCCCGCGAAGACCGCGACGGCCGCGAAGATCAGCGCAGCCGTGCGTGGGCCGGCGGGAGGCTTGGACCACAGGCCCGCGGCGGCGGCCAGCAGCAGCATGAGGCCGTCGCCGATGAAGAAGCCGGGCCCGACCACGCGCTTGACCCACGGGAAGCAACTGCAATCGGCGCCGCGCAGGGCGGCGTAGTGGATCGCAAACCAGCCCAGAAACGCAAGCAATAGCAGCCCCGTGAGCATCGCGCCCCAGCGGCGGAAACGGGGCACCAGCACCAATACGCCGCTCACCGTTTCCACGGTGCCGAATGCCACGGCCGCAAAAAGGCTCCAGGATTCCGGCACCAGGGCTTGCGACATCCGCATGGCGGCGCTCTGGGGATCGGTGATCTTCCACAGGCCCGAGGCCAGAAACAGAACCGACAGGGCGATGGCGGCTATCCAGGCGAATGCTGTTTTCCAGCCGGCCGGGTCAAGCGGGCGCAAGCGAAGCGAGCCCCTCCAGCGGCTGTGCCATACTGTCGATCATGAGCCCTATTGTAGTCCTTCGGGCGCGCCCATGACGCTCTTCGCATGGATGCTTCTGCTGGCCGTCTCGACGCGCGGCGAGCTGGCGGATGAAGACTGCCAGATACCGGCCGGCGAATGGCGTTACGTGGAGGTGCAGCTCCACCAGGAGCCCGCCAGCGTCTCGGCCAGCTACGAAGTGCGCTCCGGTGCGGGGCGGGTTCGGTTGGCTCTGATGCGCCGCGAAGACCTCGAGCGTATGCGGGACGATCTGCCGCACGGCCACCTGGCCGAGACGCCGCTGGGAAAGTCCGGTCAACTCACTGATGCGTTTCGCCGCCGCGGCGACTATGCCGTGGTGCTGGACAACCGCGACGGACCACGGGCCGCCACCGTGCATCTGCGCGTGTGGCTGGACTTCGGCGGCCGCCGCGGTCCGGAGGTGACCGAGCTCGCTCCCGAGCGCCAGTTCGTGGTGGTGGCCGTCAGCCTGGCCGTTTTTTTCGGAATCGTGACGTACTCCAGCCGGCGGCTGTGGCGCGCAGTCAAGCGGTAGATTCGGATTTGGCGGCGGACTGAGCGGGCCACACCCAGGTTGCCTGCCAGACTGCAATCACATATAAAGGAAGGGGCGGCCCATCCGCGGCCTGGGAGGCTGGTCGCGCGGGGTTTGGCCGTGTGCGAGGTTGTGGTCCGACCAATGATCTTTGCGATGGGCATTTGTATCGTTCGCTTCCCTATGAAACTCGGCTGCCGACCCTGGCTGCTAGCGCTGATGCTGTGCGCCGCAACGCATCCGCTACGCTCGCAACCACCTGCCGCACAGACCACACCCGCACCGACCGCGCCGGCATGGGCGCAGCCGGGCTCCGCAACGCACGTCCAGGTGGCGCCACCTCCAGACTTTCACAGGCCCAGCAAGAATTTTGATATGCCGATCGGCATATTTGAAGGCCAGTCCGACATTGGAAGCGCGTTGGTGCCAGGCAGCGCCAGTTACGACGGCAGCACGAAGCAGTACACCATCAACTCGGCCGGCTACAACGTTTGGTACACGCGCGACGAGTTCCGTTATCTCTGGAAGAAGATGTCCGGCGATGTTTCACTGGCGGCCGACATTACCTACCCGGACCCGAACGGCTACGGCGACCGCAAGGCAGTCCTGGTCATTCGCCAGGACCTTGATGACGATTCCAAGGAGGCCATCACCGCCTTGCATGGTCTCGGCATGATCCACCTGGCGCAGCGTCCTGAGAAGGACGTCCGCGTCACGGACATGGAGTATCGCATCGGGGGCCGCGGCCGTCCCGGCGGCACCAGCCCCGACAGCCTGGTCGGCGTCATGGCCCAGCGCATCGGCATCGAAAAGCATGGCGACTCCTTCGCGCTCTTCGTCAGCCTGGAAGGCGAAGCCATGCATCAGTTCGGCCCACCCATCCACCTGCGCATCGACGGGCCCTTCTATGTCGGCATCGGCTTCTGCTCGCACCTGCCGGACAAGTCCGATACGGCTGTGCTGTCCAATGTCGTTCTCGAGAACTCCGCCGGCAAGGTCCACTAGATTCGGCCGGGGATGCCCAGGACCTTAGCCAGCACTGAGTCCTGGACAGAGTGTCAGCAACCTGGACGAAATCTCGCCGTGTCGTAGAAGTACGGCCGGGCCGGAAAGCCCCCGGAGACGGCGCTCTGAGAAGCGCGCCGGGATGCCTCTACGTAGACTGTATTTGGGCTATGCCACTGCCGCCTACGGTGACAAAGGGCGATGGCCATTCCTACTCACTCCTCGAATGCTTCCTTTGCCGCCTCGATGGTTTTCGCGATGTCTTGCTCCGTGTGCGCCGCCGAGACGAACGCGGCTTCGAATTGCGACGGCGCCAGGTAGACGCCGCGCTCCAGCATGGCGCGGAAAAAACGGCCGAAACGCGCGGTGTCGCTGCGTTTGGCCGATTCCCAATCGGTCACCGGCCCCTCAGTGAAGAAGAACGTGAACATGGAGCCGACGCGATTCACCGTGACGCCCGCGGGCGCGGCGGCGCACAGCGCGGCGGCGCGGGCTTCCAACTGGTCGTAGATTTCCGGATGCGCCTTCAGGTGGCGCAACATGGCGAGGCCTGCGGCCACCGCCAGCGGATTTCCCGAAAGCGTTCCGGCCTGGTAGACGGGACCGGCCGGCGCCACCTTGCTCATGATGTCCTTGCGCCCGCCGTAGGCGCCCACGGGCAACCCGCCGCCGATCACTTTGCCGAGCGTGGTCAAGTCCGGCTTCACGCCGTAGCGCTGTTGGGCGCCGCCGAAGGCCACGCGGAAGCCGGTCATCACTTCGTCGAGGATCAGCAGCGCGCCGTACCGCTCGGTCACCGCGCGCAACATCTGCAAGTAGCCGGACAGGGGCGGGACGCAGCCCATATTGCCTGCCACCGGCTCCACAATCACCGCTGCGATGCGGTCGCCATGCGCGCGGAAGGCTTCCTCCACGGCTTCCGGCGAGTTGAACGGCAAGGCGACGGTGGTATCGCAGAAGGCTTTCGGCACGCCTTGGGTATCGGCGATGCCGAGCGTGGCCAGGCCCGAGCCGGCCTTCACCAGCAGCGAATCCACGTGGCCGTGGTAGCAGCCTTCGAACTTGACGATCAGGTCGCGCCCGGTGAAGCCGCGCGCCACCCGGATGGCCGACATGGTGGCTTCGGTGCCGGAATTCACCAGCCGCACCATCTCGATGGAAGGCACGGCGTCGCAGATGGCTTCGGCGAGCGAGATCTCCTGCTCGGTGGGCGCTCCAAAACTGGTGCCGATGGTGAGCGCGCGTTCGAGCGCCGCGAGAATCTCCGGATGGCGGTGGCCGAGGAGCAGCGGCCCCCAGGAGCCAACGTAATCGATGTACCGGTTACCGTCAATGTCGAAGATGTGGGAGCCCTGGCCGCGCGCGATGAACACGGGATTGCCCCCCACGCTGCGGAAAGCCCGCACCGGAGAATTGACGCCGCCGGGAATGATCTCCTGCGCGCGGCGGAAGAGTTGTTCGGATTTGGAATGATTCATGCTTGCTCTTTGCGGGGGACCATACGGCTAAAGCCTACGCTCATGCCGATGTCGTAGAGGCTGCCGTTGAGATTGCGCAGGAGACGGCGTTTGAGGCCGGAATACGGCTGCTTGCCGGAGAAGAGATCCTGGATGATGGCGGAGAATCGCGGGCTGCGGCGCGTGAATTGCACCATGCGCGCGGGAACCGAGCCGAACAGGAAGCGACCCAGGAAGACGCGGCCGGCCAGGCGCGAACCGAATTCCAGGTCGCTCGCGAAATCGCGCTTCAGCAGGTCGCGGTACGCATCGGCCTTGGCCGCCGGTGGGGTCTCCGCGAGAAGCGTGCGGGCGGCCAGGTCCGCGGACCGCATGGCGTAGTAGATGCCCTCGCCGGTAATCGGGTCGACCAGCCCGGCGGCATCTCCCACCGCCATCCAGCCTTCACCCGAAACGCGGTTGTTCCGCCACGACCCCGTGGCCAGCGACGGAAGCAGGTGGCTGTAAAACGTCGCCCCTTTCCACGGCAGGCCGTGTTCGGCCATGTACATCTCAAGGCGCCGTCGCAGCGAACCGGCCGCTTCGCCCTTGCCGCAGATGCCCACCGAGAGATGGCCGCAGCGCGGGAACACCCAGATGTAGCCTTCCAGGTGGGGAAGAAACTGGATGTCGATGCGGTTCCGGTCGCCCGGGACGTAGTAGCCGAGGGCCGACATGGTGTCGTCGGAGCGCAGTTCGGTGCCGACGTTGCGCAGCGGATTGCGCGCGCCCGTGGCCACGATGCAGAAGTCGGCTGGGGCCACGCCGGCCGTGGTGCGCAGATGCCAGCCCTCGCCCGAGCGCGCAATCTCCAGAACGCGGGCCTTCTCGATTTGCGCGCCCGCCTGCGCCGCGCGGTCGAGCAGCAGGCGGTTGAGATCGAGGCGCGAATAGATCAGAAGGGGATCGTCCAGCTTGAGGCTCACCTCTCCGGCCGATGGCGCGGAGAGCACCGTCTCGGTGACCAGCCGCTTGGGGATGTCGTTATCGATCAGGAATGGGTACTGGGTGTATGCCTTGTGGGTCAGGCCACCGCCGCACGGCTTTTCCCATGCGAGCTTTTCATCGAAGACCTGCACCGCCAGACCGGCGGAGGCCAGTTGAGCCGCAGCGAATGATCCCGCCGGACCGCCTCCCAGTATGGCGACGCGCTTCATTGCCCTCACTTCTTCTTGGCGGGCGGCAGGTCGTTCGGTGACGGCATGGCTGCTCCGCCGCCGTGCGGATTCGCGGCGCCCGGCATTGCGCCCGGCATTGCGCTGCCGCCATGGGGGCTCGCCGCAGGGGCCGCTTCCTTGCCGTGCGCGTCGCCGCTGGTGTCGCGCCCCGTCACCACCCACTTCTTGTCTTGCTGCTCCAGCAGGTACTTGAAGCTCATGGCCATTCCGCCTTTGACGTCCTTGGGGGTCATGGAAACCTGGGCGCTGGCTTTATTGCCGTTGAACTGCACCGCCGACAAGGTGATGTCCATCTTGTCGACGTTCATTTTCGCCTCTTTAAGGTGGTCGATGACGCCCTGGCGCACCGCCTCGTTGGTTTGAATGCCGTGCTGACACGCGGCAAGGCACAGAATCAGGAGTAAAACGGAAGCAAATCGCACCTCTCGATTATAACCGGGTGCGCGCGGTAACAAAGGCTGGCGGGGGCAGAATGGTATATTAACCAGGATGGCTTCGAAGAAACTCGCGGCGAAGAGCGCTGACATCTGCCATCGCTGCCTCCAACCCGTGCAGAGGCGCGCAGCGCGGTGCCCGCATTGCGGCAGCCGCCTGCCCCACGCGTGGTACATGACCTTAATCCCCTTGGGAATCCTGGGATTGCTGGCGTTGGTCTTCGTGGCGGCCCTCGTAATCAAGTCGATTCGCAACGAAGACATCGAAAACGCACCACCGCAGGCACAAACACAGGAAGAGCCCCCGCTGGGCGCGCCGCCGACGCTCGACAGGTGAGCCGGCCAGACGCTTCGTACTAGTACAAGTACGGCTAGCAAGGCAGTAAGAATTCCGCATTAATTAGTCTAGATATGCGAAACATTTTACTGCTTTTGACCCTCGGCGCCAGCGCTCTTTGCGCGCAGGATGCTCTCTTTACCGAAACCCGGCTGACGGTGCCCCAGGGGCAGCTCGTAGACCGGAAACTGTTGGCCGGCCAGAAGCTCTGGCGCGCCAGCGTGGCCGCGCTCGCGGCCGTCAACGCCATGGACGTGGAATCCTCCTGGCACAAGCACGAATTGAATTCGACGCTGGCGGGCGCCAATGGAACTTTCGGCGCGCAAGGGGCGTTGCTCAAGCTGGGGATGCAGGGCGGATTGGTGGGCATCGAGTATCTGCTCACGCGCCGGCATCCCAGCGCCCGGCTCTACCGCGCCGTCTCGTTCATCAATTTTGGTGTGGCGGCGGGCATTGGATCGGTGGCGGGTCACAACTATACCGTGCCCGTGCCGCGGTAAGGCCCGCCGGCAGCCAAGTTAGAATAGAAAGCGCATGGCAAATATTGCAGTCGGAACAGTTGGGGAAGAGAAGCTGCTGGTCACGAGCGAGGTGACCATCAACTTTCTGGAGATGGAAGGCGCGCGGGTGCTGTCGACCCCGCACCTGATCGGCTATATGGAGCGGACCTCGCGCAACACGGTGCTGCCTTTGCTGGAGCCCGGACACGACACGGTTGGTACGCACGTCAACGTATCGCACCTGGCGGCCACGCCGCTGGGGATGACGGTGACGTTTCGCGCCGAAGTGACCGGAGTGACCGGCCGCCGCGTACAATTCCGCGTGGAAGCCTGGGACGAAAAGGAGAAAATCGGCGAGGGCACGCACGAGCGCGCCATCATCAACATCGCCAAGTTCGCCACGCGGCTGGCGGAGAAGATGAAGTGATGGGACGCCTTTCACCACGAGGTGTCTGACGCGGGCCTGCGTTACGTGCGGGGCGGCGCGAAGCTGGCCGAACGGCGGAAGACGGCTCGGGCGTGACCGCGCAGACGTCTGCGCGGTCGACAAAGGCGGCGCTATGCGGCTGTGGACCTGGGGTGCACGGCGCGCTCGATGTCTTTCAGTTTGGTCTGGCTCGCCACGCGGAGTTCGTAATGCACCTGCAGCTTCAGCCAGAATTCCGGCGTGGTCCCCAGATACCGGGCGAGGCGCAGGGCGGTATCCGCCGTAACGCCACGCCGGCCGCGCACGATTTCGTTCAACCGGGCCGCATCCACGGCCAAGTGCTTGGCGAGCTGATTTACGCTCATATCGAGCGGGGTTAGAACCTCTTCCCGAATGATCTCTCCGGGGTGGATGGGCATAAGCATTTTAGGCATACATGTAATTCGTTCTTCAATGGTAGTCCACGATTTCCACATTCTCGGCGTTGCCGTCTTTCCAGGTAAAGCAGATGCGGAATTGGCCATTGATTCGGATGCTATGCTGCCCTTTTCGGTCCTTGGTCAGGGCTTCCAGGCGGGTTCCCGGCAGCACAGCTAAATCCTGGAGAGTTTCCGCCTCATCGAGCATTGTGAGCTTGCGTTGGGCGGTGCGTTCGATGGCTTGATACTTTTTCGAGAACTCATCGTTGAAGAGCTTCCGCGCTTCGGTGTCTCGAAAGGAGCGGATCACATTTATAGTGTATAGTGATATACACTAAATATCAAGAGAAAACTCGTGCGCGCGTAATTTCATGCCGCCAGCGGTGTCCGTTATTCCCGGTCGCCCTAATTCCCGCCTCGCCGTCCCCTGCCCGCGCCGGCAGGCGCGGCTTGCACGCCCGCCGCCAAATGATCGAAATTCATCATGGCGTTGAACAGCAGGAAGTAGCTGCCCTGCGTTTCGCCGCGCCACATGGGATTGTTGGCGAACATCACCACGTGGCCTTTGCCGCGCGGGAGGTCAATCACGGCGACCTGGTTGGCCAGCGCGGATCCACCCGCCATCATGCCGGAAACCAGCAGGTCGCTTTCCGGCGCAAAGCGCAGCACGATGCGCGGGCGCATCTCGGGCGGTAGCTGAACGGCGCCGCGGCCGCCACCTCGGCCTCCGCCGCCGCCGGCGGCATCGTCCAATGCCGGCTCTTCGCCCGGTTGCGCGGGCGTTTGGCTGGGCGTGGGCGTGTTCATGGAAAGGGGACGGCCCTGCGGTGTGTCGGGCTCGCCCATGGTGCCGCGGCCGCTGGGACGGTTGGGTCCGGTGGCTCCGCCGCCAAAGCCGGTAGGCGCGCCTTCCTGCGGCACTGCCGCGGCTGCTGCCGTGCCCGCGCCGCGTCCCCCACCTGCCGCCCCGCCGCCCCCGCCGCGGCCTCCGCGTCCGCCCGCGCCACCGCCGGTTGTCAGCACCGGCGCCTGATTGAAGTAGACCGCCAGCCGGTCGCCGTAGCCGTAGGCGATGGGGCTGCGTTTATCGGCGACGGTCGCATTGACCACGCTGCCGCGCGCATGCAGGTCGGGCGCGCTCTGAATGCTGACGCCTTCCGCCAGGCCGTAATCGATCGGAATCGACGCGTTCCCCGTGATGGTGACGAACAAACCGCCGGCATCGATGAATTTGCCGATCTTGTTGATCCCCTCCAACCCCATGCCGCCACGCATGTCGTCGGTGGTGTCGGGGGCGTCGCCCAGATTGGGAGTGATGTCGCTCTTCTTGAAAGGAACCGGTTCGCCGGTAGTCGCAGATCCGTTCACGATGCGCTGCGCCGTCCCGCCCACCGGACCAAAAACGATCACGTCATACCTGGCGCGCAGATCGGGAACGTCTTTGAGCTTGAGGTCGGAGATGTAATCGTAGGGAATCTTGAGTTGATCGAAGGCCACGCGGTACCAGCCTTCATTCTGGGTACTGGTCCAGGTGTGTACGAAAGCGATGCGCGGCGCAGCCAGTTCGTGCATGGCGACGCTGGGGACGGCCGCCGTGGCGTAAGTCATGATGCCGAGCGAGCGAGCCTCCGCGTCCAGCCGCGAGCGCAAATCGGCCGGGTTGCCTTCGGTGCGGATGATGAAGGATCCGGCGTTGAAGTCGCGGTTCTCGGCTTTGAAGCCATCTTCGGCGGCGAACATTTTCACGTCTTTGAGTTTGAAGCGGAACGTGGCCAGAACGTTGTCGGCGTTGTGATTGATCAGGTACGCGGCGGGCGCCGCGGCGCCGGAGATTCCGCCTTGCGGTTTAGCGTCGGCGTCGAGCGGCGTCATCGGCAGCTTCAGGATGTCGGGTAGCGTCACGCGGATGGTCGTGACATTGACCAGCGGGCCCATGGTCCAGCCGGTGTCGTCGTACGGCGGCGGGTCACTGATGTTGTAGTACGCCGTGTCCAGCAGCATGTCGGCCATGCGGCTGTAAGGCTGGTCCATGCGGATCACGTAGCTGCCGGCCGTGAGTTTTTCCTTGCGCGTGGGCGTGACGGCGACTTCCGTATCCGCGTTCAGGCGGTTCACTTCCACTCCCTGCAACCGCATCAGGTTGACCAGCGCGGCGGATTGTCCGGGGCGCGGATCGTTGCCCGGCACCACCCACGCCGCCGGTCCTTCGGCGGTTGCCTTCTCCACGCTGCGCCGGCTCTTCAGGTAGAAGTTGTCGAGATACTGCTTACGGTTGGTGGCCACGCTGTTCATGGAGAACAGCACGCCGCTCTGTTGCAGATTGATGTTGTCGCGGATGGACCAGTTGACGCGAGTGGTCGGCGGATTGGGCCGGAACCAGGTGCGGCTGGTCGAATTGGCGGGTACCGTTCGTACGCCCGTATCGGCGCCGTTGCCGCCGAAAGTCTCGTAAAAGCGCCCGATGGAATTGTGGCCGTTGGCCACGTAGAACATGTAATTGGGCGCCCAGCCGTCGTAGTAGCCGTGCGTCCAGACGCCCGGGACGCCGCGCTTGGTGAACTCCTCGATGTCCGCGTAGGCCATTTTCTGCCACTCGTCGATGGTCAGCGGGTCGAGCCACGCATTATACGGACCCATACCCGTCGAGACATAGAGGAACGGCACCGATTCGTGCAGGTCGTGCAGCACGGTGGGGTGGTAATCGAGGAAAGCGCCCATCATCGCGCGGCTGAGCTGGAGCGCCATGCCGATGCCGTCGCGGTTGTTATCGTGCTGAACGTATTTACCCCAATAGACCAGGTTGGGCGCCGGCTTGTTGGGGAAGGCCTTGCGATAGTTATAAATGTCCACCTCGGCGTCGCGCCCGTCGGCTTCCGTGCACGGCGTGATCAGCGCGATGGAGTTTTTCCGGATGTTCTGAATCAGCGGCGATTCTTCCACCGTCAGGCGGTACGCCAGCTCCATGAGCATCTCGGGCGAGCCGGTTTCCGGCGAGTGGATGCTGCCCGAGGCCCAGTAAAAGGGCAGCGCTTCGGAAGCCACCGCGTCAGCCTCCTGCGGCGTGATCTTGCGCGGATCCGCCAGGCGCGCGGTGAGCTGCTTGAAGTGATCCAGGCGGGCGATGTTGGCTTCGTCCGAAATCGCCACCAGCAGGATTTCGCGGCCCTCTTCGGAATGGCCGATGACAAAAACTCTGACGCGCTTCGACGCCTTTTCCAGCTCCCGCATGTAGCGGTAAATATCCTTGGTGTAGGTCAGTTTGTTGGGTGTTCCGATGGGGTAGCCAAGCACCTTCTCCGGCGTGGGAACGGTATCGGAAGCCGGCAGATGGTCCACCAGCTCCGTCAGGAAGTATTTCTCGGTGGTGTACTGCAGGATCTTGGCGGTGTACCCTTCGTCGTTTTTCTGTGCGGGCGGAACGGCCCAGACGCTGAGGGCGAAAAGCAGGCATACGGCGGTTTTGCGCATGATCCCGCCATCATATCGTAAGTGGGGCGGGCGCCCTCGCCCGCGCCGGGTCCCCTGACCCGGCCGCAACTACCGCGCCAGCTTCTGATGCACGCGCCTCGCCTGCGCCAGGTGGCGCCGCTCATGCGCGGCCACTTGAGCGAACATCATGCCGAGGCTCATTTTCAGGAAGCGTGAAATGGGTGTCGCCACTTTCACACGGCGCAGGTCCAGGCCCTCAGCGCGCTCCAGTTGCAGGGTGAGCTGGTCCTGCACGTGGAGAAACGTCGGCAGCACGGCCGTCACGGGTTGGCCGTGCAAGGGGACAAAACGCTCGGGGGCGGGCAGCGGGTCGCGCACCGGCGGCGAGGTCTGATCGACGATGAAGCGGTCGATCGCCCCATATGTGAACGGTCCCTGGCCGGTGATGCCGCGCTCGCGGCCCCGGTCGATGGCTTTCTCGATCGCGCGAATTTCCCACTGCCCCACCATCGTCAAGTGCGCCAGGCACTCTTCGATCGACCAGGCGGACGGAGTTGGACGCCAGTTGAAGCGCGCTTCGTCGAGCGAAGCCGTCAGTTCCCGGGCTTGCTGCCGGATGTTTTCGAACTGCTGGCGATAAAGTTCCAATTCGGGGACGGCCACTCTGGGGATTATAGCGAACGAGCCGGGGCCTTCAGTGCGAGCGTATCTCCGGAGCTTTACCGGTTGGAGACCTGGCCCCCTGGACGGTGTCGATCGACCACCATCTCCGGATGTTCGCGGACCAGCGTTTGAGCCATGTGGCAGGCGAAGCAGATTGGTTTGGCGGCCGCCAGCGTCTCAGGCAGAAGCTCGGCCGAAATCTGATTCCACTCCACGGAAATTCCATCGGCCAGCAGCAGGGCCGGTTTGCCGCCGGCCGGCGGAATCCCGCCGATCGGCCGGCCACACGAGGCGCACGCCTTGCCGGCATACCAGTCCACCAGGATGCGGTGAACCAGACAACCTTCCGGCGAAGCTTCGATTTGGGAAAGGCACTCTTGGCCGCAGCCGGCCCTCTCCGGCCAGCGGGAGCATGCGGAAAGCCGCAGTTGCGGCGCGTGGGCCACTCCGCTCCAGGCGGCATGGCGGCTATCGACGATAACACCGGCGGACCGATGGTTTTCGGGGCAAGTGATCACCCGGTCGCCCAGGTATTTCCACCAGGCGGCGATCAGGCGGAAGGCAACCAACGCCGCCGCCAGAAGCACGACCGCCAAACCGATCACGACGGGTACCGGCACGAAACCCATAGAGCAACGGGCGGGCCGTACGTCGAAATTCTCCACGCAAAGCTAACTCACTGATTTCAGACACCGGCATCCACTGGCCCGCAGAGGAGGCGGCGGGGTAAGCTGGGGACATACCCACAGTCAGTGGGTGCTATGACCCGAATTTTCAATAAATGCGCGTTGGGGCTGGGATTGGCGATCGTGCTGGGCGCCGCCGGGGCTTCGGCATTCGACTTGTATTCGTCCGTCCGCCAGAAGTTCGACCTGATCTCGAGCGACCGCCTGCGCACCGGCGCTCGCATCGAGTTGAGCCCGGCCGAGCTGAACGCCTACGCCCAGCATGAAGTGCCGCCGGGTGTCCGCAATCCCAAGCTCCAACTGGCTGCGCGCGACGAAGCGACCGGCAGCGCCATGGTCGATTTCGGCAAGGTGCGCCGCGCGCAGGGCGACCAACCCGGTTGGCTGATGTCCAAACTCCTCGATGGCGAACGGCCCGTCAGCGTCACCGTGCGCATTCACTCATCGGGGGGAACCGCCAAAGTGGACGTCCTGCGCGTGGACGTGTCGGGCGTCGAGATCGATGGCAAGGTGCTCGACTTTCTCATTCAGAACGTGCTGCTGCCGCTCTACCCGAATGCCATGGTGGGCCGGACCTTCGGTCTGAGTCATCGCATCGACCGGTTGGAAGTGGGCCCGGCCGGGGTAGCGGTGGTGATCGGGCGATAGTCCCGCTTTTCTCACCCGTCATTTTCTCCGCAGACCGTGACGATTCTTCCGCGGCCAAAGTCGGAAGGACGCAAGAGAAGCCCAGTGCGCCAGCACTGGGAACCGCGCAGGACGCGTTAGCTCAGCCCTGGAACGCGGCGTGAGAATCTGGGCCCGGGTGCATCTTTCGCCCCGTTCCGGGGCTGGTTAATTGGCGCCGGGCCCTATGCCAAGTGAGTTGTTTGCGGCTTGCCGCAGCAAGCTGTCGGAGAATTCATTGCCCTCGCATCAGGCGACAGCCATCCCTCCGCGGGCCAAATCCGGCCGCGTGGGCTTATCGCGCCTGGATACGATCATCGCGAGCGAAATGGCCGCTCCGAATGCCAGGGAACCGACGGCGACGTGCGCGACGGTGGCCCAAATCATGACGGGCATGGGCTGCGGATCGCCGGCCGTGGCGGCGAGGCTGGCCCAGGCGGCGAGGCCCAGGGGGACCTGCAAGAAGGTGAGCGCGAGCAGCAGCGTGGCGGCGCGTCGGAGCGGGGCGTCCTCCATGTGGCGCATCAGCACTTGCAGGCCGGCCCACATGGCGAGCGCTGTGGCGACTACGGCCCCTGCGATGTGGGGAACTGGCGTCATGGCGCCGTGGCGGACGGCGGCGCCGAGGATGGTTTGGAGGAAGAGGGCGCAGGCGGCGAGGGCCGGGGCAAGTTCGGGGCTGGCGCTCGCCGGGGCGGTGGGCAGGCTGGGGAAGTGTCCCACCACGATTGCCACGGTGAGCCCGAAACAGATTTGCGCCAGGCAGGCGTGCGCGATGCTGAGGGACTTCGGATCGATGAATCGCACCACGGCGCCGCCGAGCGCGGCTTGCGCCAGCACTGTGGCTACCACGGCCCAGCCGAGGCGGCGCATCCAGGCACGCGGTTCGCGAACCTGTTGCCACGCGGCGAGGATCACCACCAGCGCTGCAACGACTGCGGCGGCGGCGCGATGGGCAAAGGCGTAGCGGATGCCGCCTTCCATGGGCGGCACGAGTTTTCCCCAATTGAGCGGCCAATCGGAGATGGCGAGAGACGCGTCGTTACTGGTGACCAGGGCGCCGGCCACAATCAGCAGCAGGGTACACAACGCGGTCAACACCGCAAAGCGGCGCAACGCGAGAGTGGCCATAGGCTAGAGATGCGGAAGGGATGGGGCAGGCTTTCAAAACCTGCCCCGGAACGGTTAGCCCTTGATGGTGAAGTCGAGGGTCTTGCTGTCTTTGGCGCCGACGGTGATCTGCTGTTCCTGCGTGCCGTACTTTTCCTGCCAGACCTGAATGGTGTAGGTGCCCGGCGGCAGGCCCTTCAAGGAGAAAGTGCCGTCATCGCCGGTCACGGCGAAGAACGGGTGACTGACCACGCCGATGTAAGCGCGCATCCAATTATGGATCTGGCACTTCACCGGAACCATGACTTCCTGGCGCGGGAAAGACTGCATCTTATCCGCCGAACCGGGCGGCTGCGACTCGTTCCATTCCTGATTGACCGCGGGCATCGGATGGATGTTGTGATTGGTGGGGTCGCTATTCTTGATGTCGATGTTTTGCCCGGCCATGATTCCGATGACGTGCGGCTGGTACATGCAGCCGGTCTGGTTGAGTTCGACGGTCGAGGTGGGAATCTGCCAGGTCTGGTCGGGCAGCCCGGCCTTGACCCACACAAAGGCGTACTTCACGGTGCCGTTGTCGTTGACTACGACCTCTTCGGACTTCTGTGGAGCAGCCTTGTGGGCATTCATGCAGGTTGGGTTAGCCGACATGTCGATGGTCTTCATCACCGGCTTGGCGCCGTCGAAGATCACCTTGCCCGTGACGGTCGCGCCGTTCGTTAAATCAGGGGTCGCCGCGCCGCCGGCCGGGGCAGCGGTCTCCGCCTGTTTGGTTTCAGTTTTCTCTCCACCGCCGCAGCCGGCGAAGGTCAGCGCGCTCACCACTCCAACTGCGATCCAAATCTTCTTCATGCTAAAAGAGCCTCCTCATTCGAACCTATCTTAACGCTTTCTTACTTGCCCGATCCCATGCTGGAACGTAGCCTGCCCAATTCTTCCGGCGTGAATTGGAACATGTAGCGCACCAGCAGATCCGCCTGGTCCTTCGTATATCCGTTGAAGCTGGCCGGCAACGGCCCGGAGAACACCCAGTGATCGCCTTCTTTCTGGAACAGGTTGGAGGGCATGGCGGTGCCCGGGCTCATCATGGCCGGCGCCAGAATCCAGCGTTTCACCCAGCCCGGCTTCAGGCGGTCTTTGGCCACCGTGAAATTGGGCGCGGTGGCGCGGGCGTCGTGCGCCGGGTCGCCCGTCATGTGGCACTTCAGGCAGGGCGCGCCTTCGCTGGAGAAGAGTTGCCGCGCCATGGTGCGCTCCTGGTCGGTGAGCGGCTCGAGCTTCTCCGCAATGAACGGCTGCGCCTGGGAAGAGAGCGCCTCGAAGAAGCGCACAATCTTGCGGATCTCGCCGTCGGAAAAGCTGAAGGTGGGCATGCGCGCTCTGAGGTATTGCCGCACGCCGTCGCGATTGGTATCGGTTTCACTGAGAGCCGGATTGTTGAGGAAGTGCATCAGCCATTCCGGGTTGACGCGCGCGCCTTCGCCGATCAGCGTGGGCGGCTTCTGGTCGCGCCAGTCGGGGTCCTGATACTTGGCCATGCCGTCGAACACGGTGGTCTGGCCCATGTGGACGTGGTGACAGCCCATGCAGTTATACTTGCGAACCACCCACCAGCCTTCGATGATGTCCTGACGCTGATCGGCCGGCGCATAGAAATAGCGTGGCGGCACACTGGCATCGACGGAGCCTTCCAGGAACGTGGTCACGGCGTCGATCTCCGGCTTGGAGAAGTTGAAATTCGGCATCTTGAGCCGGTCCTGCCTGGCTTTCTCCTTGCCCTGGTCGTAGACCGCCGGATCGGCCAGCTTGTGCTCGAAGAAGCCTTTGTGGGTCATCCAGCCTTCTTCTTCGGCCTTATGGCCCAGCAGCGCGAAATCGAGGCGCTCGATGGGTTTCGAGCCTTCCTTGGTGAGTTCGGTGCCAATGCGCTGCTCGTCTTCCAGGCCGGCGATCTCATGGCATCCGGCGCAGCCGTAGTTGCGCACCGCCGCGAGGCCCTTGTTCTTCAGGGCGGGATCGTCCATGAAGGAGGCGCCGGAATAAGTGGCGCCCGAATGCTTGCGGGTCATCAGGTAACTGGCGATATCGCGCGCTTCGTCCTCGGTGAGACGCAAGTTGGGCATCGGGGTCATCTGCTGCACTTGCAGCTCATGGCCGTCGTTGGGGCATTTGTCGTGGCCCAGGTCGAATACGAAGGGCAGCCCGTGCTTCTGGTAATCCGCGGCGGTCAGATCCTTCTTCTCATAGGGGCAATAGGGCGCGGTACGCTGGCGGGGGTTGTGCACCCAGCGGACCAGGTAATCGTAATTGGCCTTTTCGCCTTCGCGGCTGAGGTTGGCGGCGAACGTGCCGCCCTGTTTCTGGCCGCCTTCGCCCATGGAGTGGCACGCCATGCAGCCGCGGGTTTCGAATGCTTCTCTTCCCTTTTCGGGATCGCCGGGCTTCTGCGAAGGCAGATCGCCCGGCACGCCGGATTGCCAGATAAAGGCCGCGATCGCGCGGATTTCTTCCTGGTCCAGACGAAACGATGGCATCTTGGTGCCCTCGCGCCAGGCATGCGGATCCTTGAGCCATTCCGGAATCCATTCCTTGCGCAACTTCACGCGCACTTCCTTGAGGCTGGGCCCGACCTTTTTCACTTCGCGCACCAGGCTCTCGGAGCGCATGTCGAGCTGTTCGATCTGGGCGTCGATGCCGCTGGAGCGCACCTTCAAATCGTTGGCGTGAGCGTAGAGCTTCTGGGCCTCGGCGTTGCTGGTCTTGGGATTGTTGGCCGCCTGTTCGGCGAACCCGGCCTCGCGCTGCCACTCCGCCTTCTGCTGCTCGTCCTGGTGGATCTGCTGGTTGACCGACGAAATCTCATCGCCTTCGCGGTCGAAGCCTTCGTAGCGGTGGCAGCCCATGCAGCCGCGCAGCCGGAAAATCTCACGGCCGGCGTTTAAGGTGTCGGCCTGCTCCGTGACGATTTCTTTCACGTGGCACTGCTGGCAGCCAGCCTCGATGTTTTCCGTGTGATGCATGGGCCACAGCCAGTACTTGTTATAGCCGTGGGCCTTCTCCACGCTGGAAAGTGCCACGCCGTTGCCGCCGTGGCAGGGGGTGCAGCCGAATTTCTCGGGATCGTGGATCTTGAGCAGCTCCTTATCGGGATGGCTGGTGAAAACGGCTTCGCCGCCCATGCTGGCAGCCGTCAGGCGTACGGGCTCGCGAATTCCCATGTGGCAGGATTCGCATCGGTCCACCAGGTCGACGTCCTTGATGTGAATCTGGCGAATGCGGATATCGAACTTGGCGAGCGAATTCTCCACTGAGCCGAGCGTATCCAGGCTGGCGTCGGAGATGCGGTCGCTCAGATACTTGTCGCGTTGCGCGCGCAGGTCAGTGGCGCGCTTCATGACATCCACGCGCCGCTGCAGCAGCTCCGCCTTGCGGGCCTTCCATTCGGCAAGCTGCTTTTCCATGTCAGGGAAGGTCATGGAGCGCTTTTCCCTCTCGCCCGGCAGCGCGACCTTGTGGACTTCAGCTTTCAACTCCACTATCTGCTTGCGCAACGATTCCTTGCCGCTCTCGCTCTTCGAGACTTCGATCTGGTAAGTCAGCGCGCCTACGTGGCTGCGCACTTCCTGAAACGGATCGTTGAGCGCCAGGATTTCGGGAACCAGACTTCCGTTGACTTCGGTATCGATGGCGGAGGCTTCCGGCATGGCGGCTTTTTCGGCTGCCTGCGTGTCGCGGTCCAGCATCTTGTATTCCGGCTGGGAGCGGATTTGCTTCTCTCTATCCGCCTCGCTCAACCGGGCGGTAGACAGGTAATGGTGATACAGCTTCTCGAACTTCGCCTGGTAGCCCTTCCAGGGACGGATGCCGTACATCTCGTCATACAGTCCCCAGACCATCGACAACGCCAGCAGCGCCGACCAGATGACCAGGGCCTTGCTCAATGAGGAATGGACTACGGGATCCTTTTCTTGATCGCTCATATGTTGAACCAGGGAGTCACCCAGATGTATTTAATGCGGAACATGAGGCGCGCCAGAATCTTCACCGGCAGCGCCAGCATGACGACCAGGAATACCTGCATCACCACATACTGCAGGACGCTCATGCGAGCGTAGATTTTGCGATTGAATGCGGTCTTGGTGATGAGCTTGTGCATGCCAATGGCGGCGGCCACCATGTAGATTCCCACCACGATCGCGCCGAAGATGATTTTCGGCACGCGCGTGGTGATCCCAAAGATATCCGGCAGGTCGCGATTGACTTCGAAAATCAGCCGGTTGTGATCCCAGGTGGTTCCTGGCCAGAACCACATCCATCCAGGCCCGCGGATCAACGTGCCGATGACGATCATGGAGACCCACAACACGATAAAGCCGAAGATAAAAGTCAGGATCGAGAACTTACGCTGCCGGAACGTGTAATAGCCGTTGCCGAGCGGGTTGGTATCTATATAAGGTATGACCATCAGCCCCACGATGATCAGCGAAGGCATCACCACGCCGGCCATCCACGGGTCGAAGTAGACCAACATTTCCTGCAGCCCCAGGAAGTACCAGGGCGCCTTGGACGGGTTCATCGTCAAGGTGGGATTGGACGGTTCTTCGAGCGGCGCGTTCAGCGTGATGGACCAGACCATCAGAATGACGGTGACGATGATGGCAGCCAGAAACTCGATGCGCAGCAAGTACGGCCAGACGTGCACTTCCCTGGCCCAGCCGGTTTTGTAGGGCTGGGTTTTCCGGTGGTGCGTCTTGGCCATCTCGGGATTGGCTTCGAGTTCGGCGATCAGCCGGTCATTGGCGAAGGCCTGCCGCATCCCGTACCAGGTATAGAAAGGAACCAGGAAAAGCAGCAGTACGATCGGAACATTATCCGGCGTGCTGACAATCGTCCATAGCTGATGAAAGTCCATCGATGTCCCTCAAAAAAACTGATTCACCGCAGAGACGCAGAGACGCGGAGAAAACCAAACACATCAAAGTCTTCTCTGCGTCTCAGCGTCTCTGCGGTGAGAATCATATTTTCTTCACGTCCTTGATTTCGCGTTCGAGCATCATCGGGGCAGGGCCCGAAATGCCGCCGTCCTTGCGAACGCGCCAGAAATGCACCACCATAAACGCCGAAGCCAGAATGGGAATCGCCACGCAGTGCCAGATGTAGGCGCGCAGCAGCGCGTTCGAATCCACAATCGATCCGCCTAACAACCCGAAACGCACGTCGTTGAACGGGGTCATGCCGAGTTGCGGGCCGAACGGTCCGGCGTGGCCCAGCAGCGGTGTGGCGCGGGCCATGTTGGTTCCCACGGTGACCGCCCAGAATCCCAACTGGTCGTCCGGCAGCAGATATCCGGTGAAACTGAGCAGCAAGGTCAAAACGAGCAGCAGCACGCCCACCACCCAGTTGAATTCCCGCGGCTTCTTATAAGAGCCGGTGAGGAAGACGCGGAACATGTGCAATTCCACCATGATGACCATCAGGTGGGCGCCCCAGCGGTGCATGTTGCGCAGCAGCTTGCCGAACGGCACGTCGCTCTCGAGATACAGGATGTCACGGAAAGCCACCACCTTCGAAGGATGGTAATAGAACATCAGCAGCGTGCCGGTGAAAACCAGCGTGATGTAGACGTAAAACGTCATGCCGCCCATGCCCCAGGTGTAGTTGTAGGCCACCGCGTCGCGGTTGATTTTGGCCG
>JBEKQS010000009.1:0-42347 GCA_049519475.1 Bryobacteraceae bacterium
AAATCGCTACCCGAAGCCGACTCCTCCAAAGAAAATGCCGGCGAGACCACGCCGTTTCCGGCGCAAGTGAAGTTCGGCGCCCTGTACCCGTTTTTGTACTGGGAAACCGGACGCGGAACGTTCCTGCACGTTTCCACCATGGCTCCCGTTAGACGCCCACCCAATACGGCTCGTGCCTTAGCCGGCCTGCTGCAACTCAGGATGGTCGCTGGCGACTCGCGCGTACATTGCATCCGGCGCCAGATCGATCTCTCCCGGCCACGCAACCGCGCCGCAATCAACGAAGACCTGCTCGAAGAACTGCACGTCGCGCAGGGATGTGAGGACACCGGTTAGTTCTTCCGGACGCAAGCGCACTCGCCCAGCCAGTCCGTCCTTGAATCGAACAAAAAGGCAGTAGTCGGGCTCGGATTTCACTTCCACTACATCCCAATACATTCGAATCGCGCTCCCATCATTGTAACGGCTCAACCTTTTTCGGCTGTGAGTTCTCCCGGCAGAGCCGCCAGTCTTCCAACAATTCCTCTTTATGTATCATCGCCCATTCCTGGACCAGATTCAAAGCTCGCCGCGGTAATTGGCCCTGAAGGACCGCCGAGGAGCCGATCTCGATCGTGGCTTCAAACTCCCCGTATCGCGCGTGAAAATGTGGAGGCGCGTGGTCATTGAAGAACATGCGGATCAAAATCCCATAGAACGTACTGATCGTCGGCATTCCGTGATGCCGATTCTATCATCCAGCGGGAATTACGCCCGATACGCCGGCTTCACGTCGGCCGTCGTTTGACGCTCCATCCGACTTATGCCAATATAGGCATGTGCCAACGTATGAAGAACCGGCTCAAACAGTTGAGAAGTGAGGTGAAGAATGCCGAAAAGAAAAGCCCTTGAACAGGAGCCTAGTACGGGCAACGTATTCGCCGACCTCGGCCTGGCCGACGCGGGCGAACACCTGATCAAAGCTGGACTGGTGGTTCGGATCGACCGGACCATCCGCCAGCGAAAGCTGACCCAGGCAGCCGCGGCACAGCTCATGGGCATCGATCAGCCCAAAATCTCAGCTATGCTGGCTGGCCAGTTCCGGGGGTATTCGGTCGAGCGCCTCATGCGTTTCCTGGTCGCGCTCGGGCACGACGTAGAGATCGTCGTAAGACCCAGAAAGCGCGGTACGGCCGAACTTCGCGTCGCGTAGAGGCGGGTTACGGGGCCTGGTAGACGTTGAGCGTGCGCGTCACGGCGCGGACCCCGGCTTTGCGGAATGTTCCGCTGAGCAGCGCGGAAATTTCCCGCAGATGGCTCTGCGCCACGGCGGCTACCGAAGGGCCGGAACCGCTCAGGCATACGCCGATGAGACCGGGGTGGCGGAGTTCCAGCAGCCGGTCGAGCGCGGGGACGATGGCGCATCGGCTAGGCTGGTGGAGCTGGTCGCGCAAGGCTTCCGATAAGACCGCGTAGTTCCGGGTGCGCAATCCCTCCAGCAGCAGCGCCACGCGTTGGATGTTGCTCACGGCCGCGGAAAGGGGCACGGTCTGGGGCAAGATGGCGCGGGAACGGCGGGTTTCCAGTTGCACTTCGGGCGTTGCGACAATGATTCGCAGGGATGGCGGCCAGGGAGCAGGAAGGGCGATCACCGAGCCGTCGTCGCGCTGGCAGCAGACCACCAGGCCGCCCAGCAGCGCGGCGGCCACGTTTTCCGGATGGCCTTCGATGGCGCATCCGGCCGCCAGAAGTTTTTCGATGGGCTGCGGGCCGAACAGCGTCTCAAACAGGCGGAAGCCGGCGGCTACGGCGGCGGCACTGCTGCCCAACCCGGAGCACAAGGGGATTTCCGTTTCGACTTCGACATCGACCGAAGGGAAACGGCGGCGCGCGGCGAGGTGACGGAAGGCGCGCTCGATCAGGTTTTCGCCTTGCAATTCGATATTGCGAAAGTGGAAGTGGAGGCGGTTGGCGCCTGGCTGTTCACTCTTGCGGACGCGCAGGTGGAGGAACAGGCGGACCGCCAGAGCCAGAGTGTCGAGGCCGGGACCGAGGTTGGCTATGGAAGCGGGCACGGAAATCTCCGCTGCGCGGTTGGCAGGCGAAGGCGCCCGCCCCACCAAGGCCCGGTTAGCCATCGCCCCGCCCCACCGCGTTCAGAATGGAATCGGTATCTTTGAGGGCGTGTCCGGTGAGGAAGGCGACGACGCGAGCTTCGGGATCCATCCGGCCGTCGGCGATCAAGCGCCGGATGCCGGCCAGGGTGGTGGCGGAGGCGGGTTCGCTGCCGATTCCGTCGCGGCCGAGCACCTGTTTGGCGGCCATGATCTCGGCGTCGTCCACGTCCATGACGATGCCGCCGGTGAAGCGCAGCGCGCGAATGGCCTTCTTCCAACTTCTCGGATTTCCGATGCGGATGGCGGTAGCCATGGTCTGGGGGTCGGTGACCACTTGCAGCTCGCTGCCGCCGGATTCGACGGTGCGCACCAGGGCATTCGATCCACGGGCCTGCACGATGACCAGGCGCGGAATCGGCGTCATGAGACCGATAGCGGCGAGTTCTTCGATGGCTTTGCCGAAAGCGGCGCTGTTGCCGAGGTTGCCGCCGGGCAGCACGATGTAATCCGGCGCGTGCCAATCGAGCTGATCCATGAGATGGAAGATGGCGGTCTTCTGGCCCTCGATGCGGAACGGGTTGATGGAGTTCAGGAAGTAGATGCCGGTGTCGGCTTCGGCCATCAACACGCGGAGGGCGTCGTCGAAATTGCCGTCGACGTACTGGGTTTCGGCGCCGAAATCGAGGGCTTGCGCCAGCTTCTGCATGGAGGCTCCGCCCTTCGGCAGGTAGACGCGCGCGCGCAGATTGGCGCGGGCGGCATAAGCGGCCATGGAGGCGGCCGTATTGCCGGTGGAGGCGCAGGCCACGGTTTCCGCGCCCTGGCGGCGGGCCTCGGTGACGGCGACCGTCATGCCGAGGTCTTTGAAGGAGCCCGTGGGGTTCCAGCCGAGATGCTTGAACCAGAGATGATGGGCGCCGGCGTAATCGGCGGTCTTCTGGCCGGCCAGCAGCGGGACATTGCCTTCGGCCAGCGTGACCACGGCATCGGCCGGGCAGTCGGGAAGGTACTCGCGAAAGCGCCAGACGCCGCTCGCATCGAGGGGCGTGTTGGAAGCGCGCCGTTCCCGCCAGATTTTCTTCAACTGCTCGGGCGAAAGTGGGCCGGGGTTGGGAACGGCTTGCAACAGATTGCCGCAGACAGGGCAACTATAGCCACGATAATCGCGCGGGACTTCCGTGCCGCACCCCGCTTCGCTGCAACGCAAGACCGAAGGAATCATTAGAAGCTCACAGTAGACAACCGGCGCGGCGCTTGTC
Organism: Bryobacteraceae bacterium; assembly: GCA_049519475.1. Lineage (GTDB taxonomy): Bacteria > Acidobacteriota > Terriglobia > Bryobacterales > Bryobacteraceae > PALSA-129. The sequence continues at coordinate 3,356 of JBEKQS010000009.1, forward strand.
AACGGGGCGCGGGGACGGCTTACTTTTTTGCGGGACCCGGGCTGCCTTGCTCCACCAGGTTCTTCAGGCGGTTGACCTGTTCGGTGAGGACGCCGTCCACGGGCGCGGCAAGCGTGTTCATCCCCGCGGGGAGATAGCCGGAGGCCGCGAAGGTAAGCTCGAGTCTGGTGCCATCGGGCGTGGCTGCGAGAGCCAACGTCATGCTGCCGCTGGCGGCGATGCGCTGTAATGGGCCGAGGCCGCCGCGCAGGACCAGCGTCTTGTCGGGCTCCACGTACACGACGTCCATGTGGCGGACGCCCCCGCCGTTGCGGAAGTCCTCGCAGAAGCAGCCGGTCGGAATGGCCTCAAGTCTCAGGTTGTGGGCATTGCCGGAGAAGGTGTGAGCGGAATCCCACCAGTCGGCGACACGGAGCAGGTGCGCGTAGACGTCGTGGGGCGAGGCATGGATGGTGACGGCGATCTTGAGGCTGAAGCCGCCGGCGGCGGAATCGAGGACGTCGGCGCGGGCCGGCCAAACGGCGGCGGAAAGAGCCACAACCCATAGAAGCTGTTGGATTCTCATCTGCACGATTCGGATCCCCTTTCCGGCAGTGTAGCAGACCGGCGCTTGCGCGTGACGGCGTGCGCAAACCACGGGCGCCGCAACGCCTTGCTTTATATCATTTGATATCAAACCCCTAATTGCCTAAACTAAAAGCAAGAAGGCTGTGCTCAGTGAGGATGGGCGGCAGCCGGACCCGTCTGTGTTTCCAGCCGGATAAGGAGGGCGCCCGTGTCGAATCCCGAGAACCCTGGCCGGTGGGAAGCGGATGGAGATCTGTTTGCCGCGGCGTTCGAGCACGCGCCTGTCATGATGGCGATCAGCGTTCAGGACGAAGACATCTTTCTGCAGGTCAACCGGGAGTTCGAGAGGGTGTCGGGCTACAGCCGGGAAGAGGTGATCGGGAAGAGCGTGCTGGAACTGGGCCTGATTGCGCCGGAGGAGCGGGAGCGCCTGGCGGAAGTTTTGGGCGAAGGTGTGCCGGCACTGGGGATCGAGCTGGTGTTCCGCGCGAAGAACGGGGCGTCCCGGAGGTGCTTGTGCAGCATGGTGCCGGTAAGCATAGGCGGAGTCGCACGGACGCTGGCCTTGGGAATCGACGTCACGGGAAAGGCCCGCTATGAAGCGGAGCGGGGGCTGACGATTGAGCTGCTCGGTCTGCTGAATGCTCCCAGTACGATGCGCGAGATGATAGAGGACACAACCAGGCTGCTGCAACGGTTCACGGGATGCGACGCACTGGCCATACGGGTGCGGGAGGGCAGCGATTTTCCGTTTTACACCACCTGGGGACTGTCGAATGAATTCGTGCGGGAAGAGAGCAGCCTTTGTGTGGGCGACGATTCCGGGCCGGAGTGCCTTTGCGGAGCGGTTCTGACGGGAGAATTCAAGCCGGGGCTGGAGGTTGTGACGGCGTACGGCAGCTTCTGGACCAACAGCCTGGGCGATCTGGTGAACGGCCCGATGGCCGGCTGTCTGCCCGCAAGCTTGCGCGGCCAGTGCCTGCGCGAAGGATATGAAGCGCTGGCCCGGATTCCGCTGCGCTTCGCCGGCCGCACGCTGGGGCTGGCGCAGTTCAACTATACGCAGCGCGGAAGCATCACGCCGGAAAGCGTGGCGTTCCTGGAGCACACCGCCGGCAGCATCGCCACCGCCATCGAACAGCGCCAAACCCAGACGGCCTTGCGGGCAAGCGAATTGCGCTACCGGTTGATTTCCGAGAACACCGGCGACGTCATCTGGCTGCTGGACGTGAACACCCGGAGATTGACGTACGTCAGTCCCTCCGTGAAGCGGCAGCTTGGATACTCGCCCGAAGAGGTGCTGGCCCTGCGGACCGAGGAAGTGCTGACGCGGGAATCCTACCGCTCGGTGGCCAAGGGCTTTTGGGAGCGGCTGGCAAAGTTCGAAGCGGGAAGCGAAGCCGATCGGATTCAAACCTACGAGGTGGACCAGCGGCGGCGGGACGGTTCCATGCTCCGCGTGGAAATGGTGACAACCCTGCTGGTGGGGGAAGACGGACGCGTACGCGAGGTTCTGGGAGTGTCGCGCGACGTTACTGAGCGTTACCGGTACACCGAAGAACTGCGCGAGAAAGAGTATTGGCTGAGCGAATCGCAACGGGCTTCGCGCATCGGCAGTTATGCCCTGGACGTGGCCGCCGGCGCATGGACCAGTTCGGCGACGCTCGACGAAGTCTTCGGCATCGGGCCGGAATACGGCCGGACCGTGGACACGTGGGCGGGCCTGGTGCATGCCGAGGATCGCCAGGAAATGCTGGAGTATCTCCAGCACGAGGTGGTGGAACGGCAGCGGCCGTTCGACCGGGAGTATCGCATCGTGCGGCGGAGCGACGGCCAGGTCCGCTGGGTGCATGGGCGCGGCGCACTGGTTCACAACGCCAAAGGTGAGCTGCAGACCATGGCGGGAACGATTCAGGACATCACGGAACGAAAGCGGCTGGAAGAGCAGTTGTTGCAGGCGCAGAAGATGGAATCGGTGGGGCGGCTGGCGGGCGGAGTGGCCCACGACTTCAACAATCTGCTGACGGTGATCAACGGCTATTGCGATCTGATGCTGGAGGGCATGGAGACGTCGGATCCGCTAAGAGAGCACCTGAATGAGGTCCGCGGCGCGGGGCAGCGCGCGGCAGCGCTGACGCAGCAATTGCTGGCGTTCAGCCGGCGCCAGGTGATGCGGCCGCAGGTGCTGGACCTGAACGGCTTTTTGCGCGAGACCGAGCGCCTGTTGCAGAGGCTGATTGGGGAAGATGTCCGATTGGTAACGGTGCTGGACGGGGCGTTGGGCAAGGTGAAGGCGGATCCGGGACAGATCAACCAGGTGATTCTGAACCTGGCGGTGAATGCGAGAGACGCCATGCCTGCGGGCGGCCGCCTGACCATCGAGACGGCCAATGTGGATATCGACGCGGAGAGTGCGGCAACCCAAGTGGGGTCGCAAGCCGGGCGCTACGTGCGGCTGTCGGTGAGCGATACGGGAGCGGGCATCGATGGGCAGACCAGGGAGCACCTGTTCGAGCCGTTCTTCACCACCAAGCCGGCCGGGCAAGGCACGGGTCTGGGGCTCTCGAGCGTATACGGAATCGTGCGGCAGAGCGGTGGCTGGATTACGGTGTACAGCGAGCCGGACCAGGGCACCCAATTTCACGTTTACCTGCCGCGGCTGGAAGAGCTTGGAGAAGCGGCGGCCCTCCCGGTGGAGAATCCCGCGCCGGCCTTCGGCACCGAGACGATTCTGGTAACGGAGGACCAGGACAGCGTCCGCCGGTTGGTGTCGCGGATGCTGCGTGGTCTCGGCTACCACGTGCTGGAAGCGGCCAACGGGACGGAAGCGCTGGCGGCTGCGGCGGCGCATCCCGGACCGATCCACCTGTTGATCACCGATGTGGTAATGCCGGAAATGTCGGGCCGCGAACTAGGCTCCGAGCTGCAGCGGCGGAGGCTGGAGGTCCGGGTGCTGTACATGTCCGGATATACCGGCAACGTGATCGCGCGGCACGGCCTTCTGGAAGATGGCGTGGCCTTCATTGAGAAGCCGTTCACGGCGGAATCGCTGGCGGGCAAGGTGCGCCACGTGCTGGGCACCGTACCCTCAGCCGGGGCGATTCTGGTGGTGGACGACGACGCGGCCATCCGCAGCCTGTTTCACGAGATACTGGCGCGGGCGGGATACCGTGTAATGGAAGCTGCCGATGGGGCACAGGCTCTGGCCGCGATGAGCGAAGGCGGGGTGGACCTGGTGATCACCGATCTGGTAATGCCGGAGAAAGAGGGGATCGAGACCATTCTGGAGATCCGCAAGAGCCATCCGCAGGTGAAGATCGCGGCGGTCTCGGGGGCGTTTGGCGGCAACTATCTGGAGGTTGCATCGAAGTTGGGGGCCGAAGCAACGCTCGCCAAGCCGGTGTCCGAGGAGGCGCTGGTGGATACGGTGCGGCGCCTGTTGGGTGGGAGCTAGAGGACCCGGTACAATGTTGAATGCCGCCCGGGAATGGGGCGGCTGGGGGCCCTTAGCTCAGCGGTTAGAGCAGCGGACTCATAATCCGTTGGTCGAAGGTTCAAATCCTTCAGGGCCCACCAAAGAACGCCTTCTAATTTAGCAGCTTACGTTTCGGCTTCTGATGCGCATTCCGGTGATCTCCGGCTGGCGTGCCCCAAAAACCCGCTACAATGCGGCGTTGTATTATCGGAAGGCTGAGATTGGTGACGTCGCCAGTGTCTCCGGCTGTTACTGCGGGTTCATCAGGCGTCCGATGAAGAGGACCACTCCAGTGCCCGTGTCGCGGATCAGGAAGAGGAACGGGTGATCGGCGCGGAAGACAACGGTCTGTTCGGGCGTGCGCATGGCGGTGGCGCGCATGGTGATGCCGGTGGCGGCGGCGGCTTCGGTTCCCTGCTCTGAAACATCGACGAAGGCCTTGTGGACGACCGCCGAGATCGCGAGGCCGCCTTTCGGGTCGATGCCTGAGAAGTCGGCGTTGCCGGTGAAGGCTGTAGGCATGCCCATGGTTGAGAGCGCCTTGCGGAGGGAGAACTCCGATTCGGCGCGGAACTTCGGCAGGCTCACCTGTACGTTCCGCATGGTGAGGTTGCCGAGCCAGCCGGTCAGGTTTTCAATTGTCAGCGATTTCTCGAGGTCGGGAAGGCCGGTGAGGGTCTTCGGGAGTAGCACGTCGAAGGCGATTCCGGTGCCGGCGTAGCGCATTTCCAGGATCTGGGCGGACGGCGTTTCGATGTAGCCGAAGTACGAGGTCTGGTTCATGAACTTGGCCTGGGGGGTGGCGCCGGTCGGCAGGGTAAAAGGCGCGGGCTGGGTGCGCGAGTTGACGAACGGGTCCTGCCACTTGCCGTAGAAGTAGATAGCGCTGGTGAGGACAAGGCGGGTCTGGGCGTCGACTGAGCCGGCCGGGAGCAGGTTCTTGATCTTCTCACTGGTGTGCTCTTCGGTCCAGCGGTTGATCTGGGATCGCGCGGCCTCGAAATTCGCGATGAAATCGAGCGGCGTGAGTGGGGCGTGGTAGTTGTTGGTAAGGGTGTTCTCGAAGGCCGGCTGGATGGCAAGGCCTTTTTGCGCCCAGAGTCCGTTCGCCGTGTGTAGTTCGTTGCCTCCGGTGTTACCGGCCTTGCTGAGGTCGGCGAGCAGGGCTCCAAGGGCGACATCGTAGGTCGGGTCGTTATGGAGGTTCAGGACGGATCGGATTTCCTCGGCGGTCTGCCCGCGGGCGCCGGCAAGGGCCATGGAGAGCGCAGTGGCGATGTTGAAGGGGGAGAGGATCAGGTTCGCGTCGCCGCCCGTGAGTTGTTTGTAGGAGGCGGTGGTGAAGGCGTTCATCGCCGGCGTTATCCGGGAGTCGGCGCCCGGCAGCGCGGCGGTGAGCAGGATCGGCAGAACAAAGCGTTTCATGGGACCTCACATCCATAATGCCGCAATTGTGGCTATCCTTTCAGGGACTGCGGAGCAACCGTCCGCGAGCGTAATCGTCATCTTGACGCCCGGCTGCCGGCGTACTTGGCCGGGATGTCGGACGACACAGTGATCTCTTTTGCGCTCCGTAGTCAACTGCACGGCTTCGCCATGGGCTGCCGCCGACACCCTCCCCAAGTCGGTGAACAGGCCTCACAGGATGTAGCGGCTGAGGTCCTGGTCTTTCACAATATCGGCGAGTTGCTTGCGGACGTAGGCGGCGTCGACTCTGACGGTTTTCTTCTTGAGATCGGGGCCGGCGAACGAAACGTCTTCCAGCATCTTCTCCATGATGGTGTGCAGGCGGCGGGCGCCGATGTTCTCGGAGCTTTCGTTCACCTGCGCGGCGAAACGGGCAACCTCTTCCAGCGCGTCGTCCGTGAGGATCAGCTTGATGCCTTCGGTCTCGAGCAGGGCGGTGTACTGCTTGGCGAGGGCGTTCTTGGGCTCTTTCAGGATGCGGATGAAATCCTCGACGGTGAGGGATTTAAGCTCGACCCGGATGGGGAAGCGGCCCTGGAGTTCGGGGATCAGATCGCTGGGTTTGGACACGTGGAAGGCCCCGGCGGCGATGAAGAGGATGTGGTCGGTGCGCACAAAGCCGTAGCGGGTGTTAACGGTGGTGCCTTCGACGATGGGCAGGATGTCGCGCTGCACGCCTTCGCGGCTCACGTCGGGGCCGTGGCCGGATTCGCGGCCGGCAATCTTGTCGATTTCGTCGAGGAAGATGATGCCGCTCGATTCCACGCGTTCCAGAGCCATGCGGGTGACCTGGTCCATGTCGATGAGCTTCTGCTCTTCTTCCTGGACCAGGTAGTCCAGGGCTTCGGCGACGCGCATTTTGCGGCGGCGCGTCTTCTGGCCGAAAAGATTGGGCAGCATGTCCTTGAGGTTGATGCCCATCTCCTCCACGCCCATGTTGGTAGTGACCTCGAAGTTCGGCGGGCGGTCTTTGACTTCGAGCTCGACCAGGCGTTCATCTAGTTTGCCGTCGCGCAGGCGCTCGCGCAGTTTGTCGCGGGTGCGTTCGACGCTCTCGCTAGGCTCGGGCTGCGGGGGCATCAGGAGATCGAGCAGGCGCTCCTCGGCATTCAGTTCGGCGCGGTCGGCGACTTCGTCGAGGCGCTCTTCGCGGACCATGTCGATGGCAATGTCGACCAGGTCGCGGATCATCGATTCCACGTCGCGGCCGACGTACCCGACCTCGGTGAATTTGCTGGCCTCCACCTTCATGAACGGGGAATTGGAGAGCTTCGCGAGGCGGCGCGCGAGTTCGGTCTTCCCCACGCCGGTGGGGCCGATCATGAGGATGTTCTTGGGCATGACCTCTTCGGCCATCTCCGGCGCGAGCTTCTGGCGGCGGATGCGGTTGCGCAGGGCGATGGCCACGGCCCGTTTGGCGTCGGCTTGGCCGACAACGTGTTTGTCCAGCTCGCGGACGATTTCGCGGGGAGTCAATTCGTCGAGAATGGGCTCTTCATCCACGGACTGGGACGGAAGGTAAATGACCATGGCTACTCCAGCTCCTCGTAAGTCACCGTGTCGTTGGTATAGATGCAGATTTTGCTGGCGATTGCCATGGCCTGTTCGGCGATATGGCGCGCGGAGAGTTTGGTGTTACGGAGGAGCGCCAGCGCGGCGGACATGGCGAATGGGCCGCCGGAGCCGATGGCGGAGATGCCTTCGTCGGGCTCAATCACGTCGCCGTTGCCGCTCACCAGGTAGGTGTTCTTGGTGTCGGCGACCAGCAGCAGGGCTTCCAAATGGCGGAGCACGCGGTCGGTGCGCCACTCTTTGGCGAGTTCCACCACGGAGCGGGGCAGGTTGCCGTTGAACTGTTCCAGCTTCGTTTCGAAGCGCGCGAACAGCGCGAAGGCGTCGGCCGTAGAGCCGGCGAAACCCGCCAGGATCTTATCGTTATACAGCCGCCGCAGCTTTTTGGCCGTGCCTTTGAGGACTTCGCTCCCCAGCGTCACCTGGCCGTCGCCAGCCATCACGACCTTGTTGTCCCGGCGGACACAAATCACCGTCGTCGACCGAATTCTCTGTTTCATTGTCTGTGTGACCCTATTTTAACGCACTGCGGCAAGGGAGCCGTGATTTGGCGGGGCAGACGCCTGGTTGCGGCTCTGCTGCTCCGTGGGACAGGCGCTTTCGCCGGCGGTGCCGCCTTCCCGATTACTACCTGCCATAGTAAATCGCTGTACGATTGCCGTTTGATATACTTCCGTTTCCCGCGGTTCACGCAGGGAAAAAGGCTCTCAGGTCCGATGCTGCCGATCATCCTCGCAACTTATGGAACCGTGTTCGTCGCCGAGGTTGTTGGTGACAAACTGCTGTATACCACCGGCGTTCTGGCTACGCGATACAAGACAGTGCCGATCATGTGCGGCATGGCGATTGCCTTCATGCTGAAGATGGGCGTAGCGGTGTACGTGAGCAAGTTCATTTCGCACTTGCCGCCGTGGCTGGTGGCCTTGATCACGGCCATTAACTTCATTGCGATTGCCATTGTGCTGTGGCGGAAGCCGGACAAGCGGGAGATCAGGCAGTACCCGGCGTCGCGCGCGGTAGGGGTATCGTTCGCCGCCATCTTTTTTTCGGAATGGGGCGACGTGGGCCAGCTCACGGCGGCCGGAATGGCATTGAAGTTTCCGAACGCGCTTCTGCTGGTGTGGGTCGGCGCAGTGGCGGCGATGGTGACCAAAGGGGCGCTGGCGGCGTCGCTCGGAGCGGGCGTGCGGGGATGGATCCAGGCGCACTTGTCACCGAAAGTCATCCGCTACGCGGCGGTGGGACTGCTGCTTTTCCTGGGCCTCCTGTCGGTGATCGAGACGCTGACCGACGAGCGCGCTCCGGGCATGCTTCTCGCCCTGATGCGGTAGATGGTATCGTACAAAGTTCATGGCTACCCGGCAGGAACGCGCTGCTGCGCTGCGCTTCATCGTATGCCTTGGCATCGTCAGCCTGTTTGCCGACATGACGTATGAAGGGGCGGCCAGCATCGTCGGTCCGTTTCTGAAGGATCTCGGCGCCAGCGGCGCACAGGTGGGCATCATCGCCGGCTTTGGCGAGATGATCGCTGCCAGCCTGCGGTACTTTTCCGGCCGCTGGGTCGATCGCACGCGGGCGTACTGGGGCACCGCCATCCTGGGATACTTCCTGAACGTGGTGGTGGTGCCGGCGATGGCCTTCGCCGGGAACTGGCGGATGGCGGCGCTGCTGATCGTGGTGGAGCGCACGGGCAAGGCCCTCCGTGGGCCGGCAAAGGACGTTCTGCTTTCGGAGGCCACCGGCAAAATCGGCTACGGCTGGGGATTCGGGATTCACGCCGCCATGGACCAGACGGGCGCGGTGCTGGGGCCGTTGCTGATGGCCGACGCGGTGATGCGAACGCACCATTTTGGTCCGGCCTACCTGCGTCTGGCATTTCCGGCGGCGGCAGCGCTGATCGCGCTGCTGGCGGGTCGATTGATTTATCCGAATGCCGGCCGCACCGCGCCAAAGCAAATTGAGCAGAAGAGCCTGCCGAAAGTTTTCTGGATGTATACCGCGGCGGCCGGAGTGCTGGCCTGCGGATTCGTGGATTTTGCGCTGCTCTCTTTCCACTTCCAGGATGCGCACCTGGCCGGGCAGGCAGTCATTCCGCTGCTCTTCTCCGGGGCCATGGGACTGAACGGCCTGACGGCCCTGTTTCTGGGAAAGCTCTTCGACCGGTATGGGATTGTGGTGCTTTCGCTGGGAACTCTCATTTCGCTGCTGTCGCTGCCGCTGGGGTTTTTGGGCGGCACTGCGGCGGCGGTTGCCAGCGTGGCGTGCTGGGCCACGGGCATGGGCGCGCAGGATGCATGCCTTCGCTCCGGCATCGCGCAGGTGGTTTCCATGAACAAGCGCGGCAGTGCGTTCGGCGCGTTCAATGGCGTGTACGGCATCATGTGGTTCCTGGGAAGCGCCGCCATGGGGCTGCTCTACGACCACTCGACGGTGGCGTTGGTGATCTTCGGCATGGCGTTGCAGTTCGCGGCGGCGGTGATGTTCTTCCGGCTGCGGGAACCGCTGGCGGCCGCGGCCAAGCAGTAAATTACTCGTCAGCGCAAGTAATTCAACTACTATTGCGGCCGTGGTATTACTCCGCTAGACTGGGCCAAACGCAATAGGAAACGGAGGACAGTTTCCCTGAAATCCGGCAGCCGTAAAAGGCTGCCGGACCTCCGTTCCAGGGGGTAACGTCTGCCGTAGCCTGCTAAAACGCCACCTTGACCGAAAACTGCAAGGAGCGCGCCGAAAGCTGATTGGTGATGCCTACCAGCGGCGCTCCAAAACCCGCGCCGGCGGTGGCGCCGTTGCCATAAGTGCCGCTGTAACCCACGAAGTTGGCGTGGTTGAAAGCGTTGAACGACTCGGCCCGCAGAACCACGCGAAAGGATTCGGTTCCGAAGGCACGTTCCAGAAAGGGCGACACATCATAGATCGGGTTTCCGCGGCCGGCATTGCGGCCGACCACCACGCCGTTGATGACGGGCCGATCGGTGGTGGCGCCGGTGTCACCGCTGTTGGTGGTTCCGGTGGTGTAGTTGTAGGGCAGTCCGGAACCGAGGGTGGCAACGCCGCCAAAGTGAATCTTCAGAGGCAGGATGTAAACACCGCTAAGCACGAACCGCTGGCGCTGGTCGAAAATGGCGTTGGCGTTTTCGATGTGGCCGGTCTGCAGGGGATCGTTGGGGTTCTGGCCGGGAATGTCCGGATCGACGTTATCGGTGGCATGCGACCAGGTGTAACTCACTAGCATGGAAAGCCGGTTGCTGAAATGATGGCTCAGGTTGACATCCAGGGCGTCATAAAACGCGTAACCGTCGTTGACGTCGCTCTGAATCACCGAGTAAGGCGGCTGGGGATTAGTAGCGGTGGTGGCATTGCAGACGGTGCCGTTTTGGGCGTACCAGGCAATCCAATAGGGCCGCGTGCAATTGGCGGCCTGGGGAGTGCGGGTCTGTCCGGCGACGGTGCGTATGAATGAGGTAGGCGCGTCGACATCCAGGGGGCGATTGATGCGGGTGGTGTGGGAGCCCACATAGTCGACGGCCAGCAGCCAGTCCTTGCCGATGCGCCGTTCCATGCCAAAGGTCCATTGTCCGGAGTAAGGACTCCACAAGCCATTTTGATATCCGATCAGGGCGGAGACGGGGAAGAACTGATTGTAGTAGGAGGCGTCGCCGGGGCGAATGTAAAGACTGCGCAGGGGGGCCTGGGCGCCAATGGGGAAGGCCGGAAGGGGCACGGCCGCCACGCTGGTGGGGAAGCCGATCTGGCCTGGCGAGGCCGTATAGTTGAAGACGCCGGTCGGCCCGGTGAGGGCGTAATTGGCCTCCGAGTTGTCTACAATCTGCGAATAGTAAACTCCGAAACCGCCGCGGACCACGGTCTTGCCGTCGCCGCGCAGGTTGTAGGAGAAACCCACGCGGGGTGCGAAATCCTTGCTGGAATCGGTGAAGGTCTGCCGTTCGTAACGCAGCCCCAGGTTGACCGTTAAACTGCGAGTGACGTGATAATCGTCCTGCACGAACAAGGACCAGAGCGTATCGGTAACGGTATAGGACGCGTTGCCATAACTCTGCGCATAGGTCTTCACGTTGGCAATGTTATCGAGATAGTTGCTGCTTTCGCAGACTGACAAGGCCGATGTGCAGGTATTATAAGTGAAAACGCCTAAGTAACTGGGTCCGCCGAATTCCTTACTATTACCGCCGGTGTGGGCCACAATCACGTCGGCGCCGAACTTAACCTGGTGAGAACCCCAGGAAGCGGCCAGAATGTCGTTGCCCTCATACTGCCGGTTGAGCAGCAAAGCAGCTTGCGAAGTGCCGCTGGTGAAAGTGCCGCCGCTCGAAATGGGTACGGAATACTGGGTGCCGTAAATTACGGGATCAAATTCGGTGATGGGCGAAGCGAGCTGAAATTGCAGGCGGACGCTATTGAGAAGAATGGGGCTGAGGACGTCGGTTTCGCCTAACTCGGTCGAGTAAGTGCGGCGGCGGAAAGTGCGGGCAACGGAGGGCAGGCTGTTGCCGCCGACGATGCCGTTGGGATTGGTGTCATAGAAACCGTCAAGATTGCCGCGGAAGAAGAGGTTGTTCTTGTCGTTGAGCTGATGATCGAGCCGGAAAAATGCCAGCCAGCCGCGGTAGTGGCCGTCGAAATTGCCGGGCTCGACCGGAGAAATGATAGGGGAAGTCTTGCTCTCGCGGCTGAACTCGCCGGCCAGGAAGAAGTGGGTTGTGTGGCTGCTGTCGAGCGGGCCGCCCAGAGAGATATCGGACTGGCCGAGGGAATCCTTGGTGAGATCGTTGCCGCTGGCGGCGTTGGTGGAGCTGAAGCCGGACAGGGCGGCTGCGGTGGCGGAGGGCCGCCAGAGCTCCGCGAGTTCACCGTGGAGCTGGTTGCCGCCGCTCTTGGTGACGATGTTGATGACGCTGCCGGTCGAGCCGCCGTACTCGGCGGAAAAGGCGTTGGTGAGGACCGACATTTCTTCGAGGGCGGTGCGCGGAAGATTGCTGAAGATGGTCTGGCGTCCCCAGCTATCGTTGCCGGTGCTGCCGTCGACTTCGAACCATGCCTCGCGCCGGCCGGCGCCGTTGGTGGTGAAGAGGTTCTCATTCATGAACACGTCGCCCTGGTTGATGGCGGGGCGGTTGGCGGCGTTCAGCATGGGCAGGTAAGTGATGCGGTTGCCGAGCAGGGGTGTGGCATCCATCTGGGTTGTGTCAAGGAGTTGGCCCAACTGCGGCTGGTCGGTGCGCACTTCACCAACGGCGCCGGTCACCGTGACCTGGCTCTGGCCGCTGGCCACGTTGAGTTGCAGGCTGACATCGGCGGAACCGCCGCCGGAGACTTCAACCTTATCCAATGAGGCGGTGGCGAATCCCTGTTTGGAGGTGCTGATCGTGTAGCTGCCCGAAACGGGGAGACCGGTGATGGAAAAGTCGCCCGAGGGTTCGGTCTGCGCGGTGCGTTTCAAACCGGTTTGCGAGTTGGTGACAGTAACCTCGACGCCTGCTACGGCGGCATGGCTCTGGTCGACAACCCGGCCGTGAATGGTAGCGGTGTCCGGCGTTTGAGCCGACAGCATCAGCGAGCAGGCAAGCAACAACGCAACCGGCAATATGTGTAATCGAGACATGAAAAACCCTTTATTTTTGGATACCAACTAGGCTACAGCAGCGGGTATCGTTACTACCAACGGTCGTAGTTCGAACGGTGGGCAGTGGGACCGGCCTCCTGGCCGGTCGTGGACAGGCCAGGAGGCCGGTCCCCCTAACGGATCAATTGCTCCAGACACTCGTGGGCGGCGTGGAGTGTGACGGGCTGTGCCATGAGGGCGATTACGGACGCGCCCAGCAGGACGCCGGCGCCGCCGGAGAGAAGCTTGGCAACGCGGCCGGGTTTGGCGGTGGTGGGGACGACGTGCAGCAGGCGGTCCACGCGCGCGGACAGATCGACGCCGTTGGGCATCAGGGAAGTTACCAGCACGGGCGGTGCGGGAGCGGCGCCGAGGCGCGCCACGCGAACCAGGGCCGCGGCGAGGGCGAGGGAGCGGTGGGAGTCGCCGGCGACCGCGAAATCGTCCGCGGCCCATTCGGTGACTCTGGCCCAGGCCTGCTCGAGGTGGCTGAAGCCGCGGAAAAGCGGAGGAATTCCAGGGGCCAGCAATACCAGCAGCCGTTTGAGATTATCGCGCGAATGGCTGTGGGCGCGTTCGTGCCGCAATACGGCGGCCAGTTGTTCGGCGGACAGCGCGGACACGACTCTGCGCGAGATGACTAGGCGGGAACGCAGCACGCCTGCAAGCATCACCAGCGGTGCCGGGTCTTCCATCAGCCAGACGGGTGCGGTTTCTCCACGAACGTAAGTCTTGCGGGCAGTGCGCTGGCAGTGGCGAAGATGACGAAGCGACCGGCCGACGGCGCGCAGGGCGCGAGTGATGGAGAGGCTCCAGACGGCCACGCCGAGGGCCGCGGCGGCCAGGCAGACCCAGCCGATGGGTTCGATGGCGGCGTGGGGTTCCAGCCACAAATAGCTGGGGGCAAGTATTCCGGCGACCATCAGAAGCGAAAGACCCGCGGGGGCGAGGCGCAGCAGGAGCAGCAGCCGCGCGGCCAGTTGGGGGCGAAACCGTTCGGAGAGCCGGATGGCGGCGGGCGCCAATAGAGACAAGGCCGCTGCGAGTGCCAGATGCACCAGGAAAAAGGAGGACATCGAGAGACACAGTAGACGAAAGAGGTATGAACCCGTCATGGTCTCCTCCTCTGGTAGAGTTCCTTGCGTTTCAGGCGGATCTTCTTTTCCAATTCATCAAGGAGCGCTTCATCCTGTTGGCCGACGGCATCCACCAGGCAGGAGATGAGCAGCTCGCCGGCCGGCTGTGGTCCGGCGAGGAAGCCGGCGACGAACTCGCCGGCGCGCTTCTGTTCCCATTCCATGCGCGACCAGCGCGGTGAATAGAGGAAGGCGCGGGCGGACTTGCGGCGATCCAGCAGACCTTTCTTGAAGAGCCGGTCGAGAGTGGTCATGATCGTGGTATAGGCCAGCGGCCGGTGCAACCGTTGCACCACGTCGTGCACATTGCTTTCGCCGCGCTCCCAAAGTAAATCCATCACGGTGGTTTCCAGATGGCCTAAGGGCGGCTGGGAGGGCGGGATCTGTTCGACGGGTATCGATTTAAGGAAGCGCATCATCCGATGCTGGTTATATTACCAGACGCCAGTCGCCTTCGCGACGAGTCACGTGCGTGCGGTCGAGGTATTCGAGCAGGGGAATGGCATACTTGCGGGAGATGCCGGTCCATTCCTTAAACTGGCCCACTTGAAACCGTTGGGACTTGCGGGCCGCCAGAAGCTGCCGCAGGCGGTCGAGCGCGGAGCTGTGAAAGACCAGGTCTTCGCCGATGCGAACCAGGCGTTTCTCGCGCAAAAGGATTTCGAGCAAGGTGCGGGCGCGCCGGGATTCGATGCCGGACTTAGCGAGCACTTCGGCGACCGCGGGCACGGCCAGCGAGGCCTGCTCGAAGGCGCGCTCGATGGCGGCGCGCGCCTGCTCTTCGTCATCCTTGAGGACGACGCGGTGGTTGCGGGAGCGGACCGTTTCGCCTTCGACCACCAGCGAGCCGGCGGCGACCAGAGCGTCCATGACCAACGGCGGCGCGAGGGGCATTTCGCGGCTGCGCAGATCCTGCCTGGCGATTCCGGGAACGAGCGGGTTTTTTTCGTGAAACTCCGCGACGGCCTTGATGACGCGGTCCTGCGCCGCGTGGAACCAGGCGCGATCCACGTACCAGGACTCCGCCAAAGCGACCACCGGGGCGCGCATGGCGGCCGCGGCGATGTCGGTCTCACGTATTCCGGTGCGTGCGGCCAGGTCCGGGAGGGAGATGCCGAACTCGGCTTCGCGCACCAGCAGGGCGATGCGCGCGGCGGCGTCGGGAGAAGACAAGACTTCGAGGCGGGCGGCAAAAGTTGCAGCGGACTCCCGGGCGGCGGGCGCGCCCACGTCCAGGATCACGCCGCCGCCGATGGTGATGACGGGGGAGAACCTGCGGATGATGAAGCGGTCGCCGGGTAGCAGCAGGGCGGAATCGCGCAGCAGGAGCCGTACGAAGGCGCTGCCGCCGGGTGGGAGGACTGCGAGCCCGCGTGGGAGGCGCACTTCGGCCTGATTCTCGGCGGCGCCGGAATGAAAATGGATGGGCGCGCGGTGCTTAAGAGGCTTCGCGGAAGCGAGCAGGTGGAGGCGGCAGGCCACCTGACTCACGGAGCGAAAGCGGCCGGGCTCAGAGAGCACATCGCCGCGTTTCAGCTCGGCGGGTTCGATATCCGCCAGGTTAAGGGCAGTGCGCTGGCCGGCGACGGCTCGCGGCGCGGGAGCGCCGTGGACCTGGACGCCGCGGACGCGCAGTTGGCGGCCGCCGGGATAGACCTCGACCACTTGTTCGGGCTCGACGGAACCGGAAACCAGGGTTCCCGTGGCGACGGTTCCGAAGCCTTTCACGGAAAAAACGCGGTCGATGGGGAGGCGGAAAAAACCGGCGGCGTTTTTTTCGGGGACCGAGGCAGCGACGCGGGCGAGGGCGCTTCGCAAATCGTCGAGGCCGGCGCCGGTGACGGAGCTGACGGGAACGATGGGCGCGCCTTCGAGGAACGAACCGGCCACCAGCTCTTCGGCTTCGAGTTTTACCAGGCCCAGCATGTCGGCATCCACCAGGTCGGCCTTGGTGAGGACGATGATGCCGCGCGGGATGGCGAGGAGGCGGCAGATATCGAAATGCTCGCGGGTCTGGGGCTTGACGGACTCGTCGGCGGCAATCACGAAGAGGACCAGGTCGATGGAGGCGACGCCGGCCAGCATGTTCTTGACGAAACGCTCATGGCCGGGGACGTCCACGAAGCCGAGCCAGAGGGACGGGGTGATCTGGAGATGGGCGAAACCGAGGTCGATGGTGATACCGCGGCGCTTCTCTTCCTGGAGGCGGTCGGCGTCGATACCGGTGAGGGCCTTGACCAGGGCGGTCTTGCCGTGGTCGATGTGGCCCGCGGTTCCGATGATGATGAACTTCATGTTGCTTGTTACAGTGTAGAGGTGCTTGCACTGCCTCTGCTGGCCCTGGTGGCCGGCTCGATCGTTTACTGCTTCCTCACGGTACTGGCCGCGGTCCGCTACCGGGGAGCGCGCCGCGCAAAAGTTGAGAATCCTCCGCCGCTCAGTATTCTCAAGCCGCTGGCAGGCGCCGACGATGGACTGGAAGAAAATCTTCGCAGCTTTTTTGAACAGAGCTATCCTTCATTCGAAATCTTGTTTGCGGTTCGGAGTCCGCTGGACGCGGCCATTCCGGTGGTGGAGCGGCTGCAGGAACAGTACCCGCGCGTCCGCTCGCGGCTGCTGGTGACGGGGGAGCCGCCGTATAGCAACGCCAAAGTTTACAGCCTACACCGGATGCTGGCGCTGGCGCGCAACGACGTGGTGGTGATGTCGGACAGCGATGTGCGGGTGGCGCCGGACCTGCTTTCGGCGATCGCGGCCGAGTTTCAGGACGAAAAAGTGGGCCTCGCGACGTGCCCCTGCCGGGCCGTACCGGGCCGCAGTTTCTGGTCGGCGCTGGAAGCGCTGGGGCTTAACACCGGGTTCATGGCAGGGGTGCTGGTGGCGCGCCTGCTGGTGGGAATGAAATTCGCGCTGGGCCCGACCATCGCGGCGCGGCGCAAAGCGCTTTCGGACATCGGCGGATTCGATGCGGTGAAGGACTACCTGGCGGAGGATTTCGTGATGGGAAAGCTGGTGGCCGCCAAGGGCTATCGGGTGATCCTTTCGTCGAGCGTGGTTGAGCATCGAATTGGAGCGCAAAGCTTCAAAGAGAACCTGCAACACCGTCTACGCTGGTGCCGGAGCTCGCGGCGCTCGCGCCCTTGGGGCTATATCGGGGAGATCTTCACTCACACGCTGCCGCTCGGGCTGGTGATGGTGGCGGCGCATCCGGCGTGGTGGCCGTGGTTTGCGGCGGCGGTGGCGATGCGCGCAGCGGCGGCATGGGCGACCGCCGAATACGCATTGCACGACCCGCTGACGCGCCGCCGGTGGTTCCTGGTGCCGCTGCAGGATCTGGCAAACTTCGCGGTCTGGATAGCGGGCTTTTTCGGAAATACGATTTTGTGGCGGGGCCGCAGGTACCTGCTGCTTCGGGACGGCCGCTTCGAAATCGTGCCGTAGGCGTTACGTTCGCGGCTCTGCCGCGCGCGGCCTGTGCACCCGTTACAATAGTCGCCATGAACCGGCTCGACGAATTGCGCCGCCGCCACGCGGGCGCCGAGGAAGGCGGGGGACCGGAACGGCGCACCCGCCAGCATACAGAGGGCAAACTCGCGGCGCGCGAGCGCATCGAACTGCTGCTGGATGAGCATTCGTTCGAGGAGCTCGACAAGCTGGTGACGCACCGCTGCCGCGATTTCGGGATGGACGAACAGGTAGTCCCGGGCGACGGCTTCGTGACCGGCTACGGGCGCGTGGATGGGCGCCTGGTCTTTGTCTTCGCACAGGATTTCACGGTGTTCGGCGGGTCGCTTTCGGAAGCCAACGCGCAAAAAATCTGCAAGATCATGGACCTGGCGCTGAAGACCGGCGCGCCCGTGATCGGGCTCAACGATTCGGGCGGCGCGCGCATCCAGGAAGGCGTGGTCTCGCTCGCCGGGTACGCCGATATCTTCTTGCGCAACACGCTGTCGAGCGGCGTGGTGCCGCAGATCTCCGCCATCATGGGGCCGTGCGCGGGGGGTGCGGTGTATTCGCCGGCCATCACCGATTTCGTTTTCATGGTGGATGAAACCAGTCACATGTTCGTGACCGGGCCGGATGTGATCAAGACGGTCACGCACGAAGACGTCACCAAGGAAAACCTGGGCGGCGCCATGACGCACAACGCCACCAGCGGGGTGGGCCACTTTGTGGCGCACGATGACGCGGAGTGCCTGCGGATGATCCGGGAACTGCTCTCGTACCTGCCGCAGAACAACCGCGAGGACCCGCCGCGGCGAGCCACCGAGGACCCGGCGGACCGTATGGACCAGGCTCTCGATTCGATTGTGCCGGCGGAATCGAACCAGCCCTACGACATCAAAGACGTGATCCACCGGGTGGTGGACGATGGCCAGTTTTTCGAAGTACACGAGCATTGGGCGCGGAATATCGTGGTGGGGTTCGCGCGCATGGACGGGCGGCCGATCGGGATCGTGGCGAATCAACCGGCATTTCTGGCAGGGTGCCTGGACATCAATTCTTCGGTGAAGGGCGCGCGGTTTGTGCGGTTCTGCGACGCGTTTAATATCCCGATTCTGACGTTTGAGGACGTGCCGGGCTTCCTGCCGGGCACGGAGCAGGAGTTCGGAGGAATCATCCGCCACGGCGCGAAGCTGCTCTACGCCTACTGCGAAGCTACGGTGCCGAAAATCACGGTGATCACGCGCAAGGCTTACGGCGGGGCGTACTGCGTGATGGGTTCGAAGCAGGTTCGAACCGACATCAACCTGGCGTGGCCCACGGCGGAGGTGGCGGTGATGGGGGCCGAAGGGGCCGTCAACATTGTGTACCGCCGGGAACTGGCGGCGGCGGGCGACCAGGCGGCGGCGCGGCGCGAGAAGATCGAGGAGTTCCGCGACCGCTTCGCCAACCCCTTTGTAGCGGCCGAGCGCGGCTATGTGGACGACGTCATCGAGCCGCGGGAGACGCGGCCGCGCGTGATCCGCGCCTTCAAAATGCTGGAGAACAAAGTCGACACCATGCCGCGGAAGAAGCACGGGAACATTCCGCTGTAGCTGTGTTCCGATCAAGCCGTGTCCGGACGGACACGCACGCGGGGACGAGCCCTTTGTTCTGAATGGCTGGATGTGCGGCCCTCGAATTGCACCTCGACAGCTTATGACTCGATGGCTTTGGTTGCTGACACTCGCGCCGCTGGTCCACGCGGCCGATGCGGACAGCGCTGTGCTGAGTGCGCTGCGGCGGGAGGCCGCGGGGTTGCCGCATGCCGCGATCATGAAGCGGGTGGCCGCGGACGGTGGGTTGGACGTGGTAGCGGCGCTGGCCTCGCGGCAGGCGTGCGAAGCGGCGCCGCGGCCCTGTGGCTGGTCGCCCCAGGACCGGCTCGGGGTCTTCGTGCAGGAGCGGCGAGACCCTGGCCGTGTGTACAAACTTGTGGTGGCTCCGGGGCCGAATGACGATTGCTCGGCACGCGTGGAGCGCATGACGGCGCAGGAGCTGGTGCTTTCGTGCACCGGCGAGAAGTGGGCCACTTACGACAACCAGAAGTTCGTTTACGATGCCGGCCGCAAGGCGCTGGTGAGCCAGTTCGCCTACGCGCCGTTCTGGACGGTAAAGGCCGCACGAGGTCCGCGCGGCGGGCCGCAATTGGTGATGGCCGACAACCAAAAGCTGCTGCTGGTGGATCTGGATCCGACAACGGGAAGCCTGCGGGTGGCGCCCGCGGACGAGGCGCGTCCGGTGCTGGCGCAAGTGCCCGTGGAGAACAACCGGGATGAGGAGCGCATCTTGCGCATGCCGGCGCCGGAGCCCGAGGCGATGACGGAGTTTGGGCCAGGCGGGCGGTTCCGGCTGGTCCGGGAAAAGAACAAGTACGGCTCGGAATACGCGGTGATCGCCGGTCCGGGCGGGAAACAATATCCGCTGATGCAGTCCGGCGCCGATCCGGCGGAGATGAATGAGCAGGTCGGGCCGCATCAAGTGGCTGGCGGGCGGCTGTGGTTCGGCAAGACCTTCTACAACGGCGAAGGACTGAGCGGCGTGGGGGGCTTCGGATATTTCGACGCGGCCACGGCGTCTTATCGTCTTCTATCTCCACCGGAGATTCGCAAGTGGTCGGTGTCGGCGATTCTGGTTGAGCCGGAGTGCGTCTGGCTGGCGCTTGATCAGCGCGGGGAATACGGAAACTATCCCGGCGGGTTGCTGCGGTGGGACCGGAAAACCGCAACCGTGCGGCAGTTCGCGGTGCAGACGGTTGCGACGGTGATAGTGGAATCCGGCGGCACGCTTTACCTGGGCGCGACTGATGGCATCGTTATGGTGAAGGGCGAGCAGGTGGCAAGCTACTTTGTGGACGCGCGAGCCGATGGGCAGTACCGGGTGGTTCAGCGTTAGGGCTTCACGACCGTGCGCTCGAGAAACTGAAACTGCGCATGGACAAGTTGCCGTAGTGGAAACCCTGGTAGATGGTTTCGATGCGCTCGTCGGGAAACGACATGCCCAGAACCACGAACAGCGGATCGAAATGCTCCGTGGTGGGAACGGACAGGCGGGCATGCGGCGCGGTGCTGCGATAGGCGAACAGACTTTCCAGGTTTCGCACAGCCACCTGCGCGGCGACCCAGGCGTCGAACTCGGCGGCCCAGGGGTCGACGGGGGCATCTTTGTTTTCGAGGTGCACGCGGCTCAGGTTGTGGACGATTCCGCCGGTGCCCGTGACGAGGAAGCCATCCTCACGCAGCGGGCGTAGCGCTTTGCCGATCTGAAAGAGTTCCTCGGGAGTGGCGAAAGGCATCGAGAGTTCCAGCACCGGAGTGGTGGCGGCGGGCCATGCCAGTTTCATCGGAACCCAGGCGCCGTGATCGAGACCGCGTCCGGGCTCGGGCCGGACGGCCTGCCCGCCGGCTTCCAAAACACCAACGACCCGCACGGCCAACAACGGACTGCCCGGCGCCGGGTAGGCGATGCGGTAGAGTTCTTCGGGGAAGCCGCCGAAATCGTAGAGCAGGGGAGCGCGATCCCAGGAAGTGACGCGGAGGGGCCGCGACTGCTGCCAGTGCGCGGAAATCACCAGGATTGCCTTAGCGCCGGAGTGCCGGGCGCCAAACGCAGCCAGAGCGGCGGCATGGGCATCGCCACCGAGGGCGGACATCGGCGAGCCGTGGGCGAAAAAAACCGCGGGTTGACGATCCATAGCAATGGCGATGATCAGGCGCGGGCGGGAGACAGACGACAGAACGCGATCGTCTGTCCCACCCGAACTCGGAGCTACTCTTCTTTGGCCACCACCACGGTGACTTCCGCGGTGACATCTTTATGCAGCCGCACGGCAACCTTGAACTCGCCCAACTGTTTGATGGGTTCGTCCAGCAGGACCTTGCGGCGGTCGATGACGTAGTTTTGAGCGGCCAGTGCGTCCGCCACATCCTTGGTGGTGACGGAGCCGAACAACTGGTCGTTCTCGCCGGCCTTCTGTTTGATGGTGACGGTGACGCCGCTGATCAGCTTGGCCAGATCCTGCGCCTCGACTTCGAGCTTGGCATCTTTGCGCAGGTGCGCCTGGCGCTCCTGTTCGATGATCTTCTTGTTGGAGGCGGTGGCCGCAACGGCGAGGCGTTTGGGCAGCAGGAAATTGCGGGCGTATCCGGCGGCCACTTTGACTACCTGGCCGCGGTTGCCCAACTTGTCGACGTCTTCTCTCAGTATGACTTCCATGACAGTTTCCTCGTGCTCCTAGAACTGCGCCGCGAAGGGCAGCAGCGCGATGTTGCGGGCTTTCTTGATGGCGTCGGTGAGGCGGCGCTGGTGGGGCGCGCAGACGCCCGAGATGCGGCGCGGGACAATCTTACCCCGCTCCGCGACGAAGGCGTGCAGCATCTTGATGTCCTTGTAGTTGATGTCGTCAATCTTCTCGACGCAGAAGCGGCAAACCTTCTTGCGGCGGAAGTATTGCTTTTTCTGGGTGGCGACGGCTTTGTCGCCGCCGGTGGGCCGTTGTCCGGCGCTGCCTGGTCTTCCTTTGAATTCTGGCATGGGTTAGTTCTCCTTCGGCATGCCGGGCACGATGGCCGGCCCTTCGGTGATGGGTTGCGCCGGCGCTGGTCCGGGAGCCGGCGGGGCGCCCGGTCCGGCGTTAGCAAGGCGCTTGGCGGACCGCTTGTCGCGTTCCTTCTTGCGCTTGTCGAGCCGCTTGAGGGTCTCGTCAATGCGCACGGTGATGAATTTCAACACCAGGTCCGCCACGCGGAGCCGGCGTTCGAATTCGCGCACCATTTCCGGCCCGGCGGTGAACTGGAAGAGCACGTAGGTGCCTTCGCGGTATTTATCCACCTTGTAGGCCAAGCGGCGCTTGCCCCACTTATCGACTTTGTCTACGGTGGCTCCGGCGTTGGTCAACTGGGTTCGCAACTGTTCCACGAACTGGTCGGCTTCTTCGTCCGGAGCATCCGGCTTTATAATGAACAGCTCTTCGTAAATCCTCATTCTTCCTCTTTGTTTAAGCCAGGGGCGCGACGATTAAATCTCGTCATGGCCTTAACGACGCCCTCGGCGATTATGGAACGAACGGCATCGGCCGCGTAGCCGACCAATTCGTCCAACTCCGTTGCCTGCGAGCGCCTCATCGGCGCCAGCAGATAATCCGTTCCACTCTTCAGGGGGTGGCCCGGATGAATTCCCAATCGCACGCGTACGATCTCGCTGGTCTTCAGGCTCGAGATCACCGACTTCATGCCGTTGTGACCGGCAGCCGAACCCTTCGGCTTGATCTTCAACGCCAACCATCCCAGGTCCAGGTCGTCATAGACCACCACCAGCCGGTCGATCGCGATCGAGTGCTTCTCCATCAGCGGCGCGAGCGAAGTGCCGCTGAGATTCATAAACGTTTGCGGCTTGGCCAGCATCACCGGCTGCCCGTCGATCTCGCCCAGACCGATCAGCGCCTTCGAATCCTTGCGGGTGACGCGGATGCCATGCCGTTCGGCCAGCCGATCCACCGTGAGAAACCCGAGGTTATGCGGCGTGAGAGAGTACTCTTCGCCCGGATTCCCGAGACCAGCCACCAGGAACATGGCGAATTACTTCTTCTTGCCCTTTTCTTCGGCGGGGGCTTCCTCTTCCTTCTTGCCCTTCTTGATGACCTCGGGCTCGGCGGCAACCGCTCCGGCTTCGGGTGTGGCGACGACGGCGGCGCCTTCCACGGGCGCCACAACTTCTTCGGCGCGCAGCGCGACGGAGTGCGCAATCACCGTATCCGGGGCGCTGATGAGCTTCATGGAGCCGGAAAGCGTCACATCGCTGGCGCGCTTGGCCTGGCCGATCATGAGCTCAGTGACGTCCACGGTGAAGCCTTCCGGAATCTCGTCGGGCAGGCATTCGATTTCGATGGCGCGGGTGATCACTTCCAGCAATCCGCCCTGCACCTTGACGCCCTTGGCCTCACCCGTGGTGCCCACCGGCACGCTGACGCGAATGCGCTTGGTAAGGTCGATGCGCTTAAAATCGGCGTGCAGCAGGTTGCCCTTGACGGGATCCACCTGCTGATCGACCACCATGACGGGGGTGGTCTCGCCGCCCGCGATGGCCAGGTTGAAGATGGTGTTATAGCCGGTTGCGCTGCGAATGATGCGGTTGATTTCCCGCGGGTTGACCGCAATGCTGACGGGATCTTTGAATGCCCCGTACACGACGGCGGGGATCTGGCCCGCACTCCGCGTGCGGTGGGCCTCATTCTTGCCGCGCGAGGCACGCACCTCGGCGGCGACGGTAATATCTCGACTCACTCGATTTCTCCTTTACGGGTTCGAAGTCCGTTTACCCCCGAGAGGGTTTCCGTGGGTTCGATGGCCCGCGATTCCTAAATAAACAGCACACTCACCGAAGACTCCTCGTGTATCGAACGGATGGCATCGGCCATCAGGTTGGCGATCGACAACGATTTGATCTTCGCCGAACTTTTCGCCGCTTCCGAGAGCGGAATCGAATTCGTTACCACCACTTCCAGCAAGCAGGATTCTTCGATCCGGCTTACGGCCTGGCCCGACAGAACCGCGTGCGTAGCGCAGGCCGAAACACTGGCCGCGCCCTTCTCCAACAGCGCTTCGGCGCCCTTCACCAGCGTGCCGGCGGTATCGATCAGGTCGTCCACCAAAAGACAGTGGCGCCCGTCCACCTCGCCGACCACATTCATCACTTCGGCGACGTTGGCTTCTTCCCGCCGCTTATCGATAATCGCCAGCGGTGCATTCAACCGTTTGGCGAAAGCCCGCGCCCGCTCCACGCCGCCCGCGTCCGGCGATACCACCGTCATGTCCGGCACGTTCGGATGCTTGAAATGCTCCATCAACACGGGCGTGGCGAACAGGTGGTCCACCGGGATATCGAAGAACCCCTGAATCTGGGCCGCGTGCAAATCCAGCGTCAAAACGCGGTCGGCCCCCGCCGTTTCCAGCAGAGCCGCAATCAGCCTCGCGGAAATCGGGACCCTGGGTTTGTCCTTCCGGTCCTGGCGGGCGTATCCATAATAGGGTAACACCGCGGTGATGCGTTCCGCTGAGGCGCGCTTGAGGGCGTCGATCATCAGCAGCAATTCCATCAGGTTGCGCTCCACCGGCGTGCAGGTGGGCTGGATGATGAAGACGTCGCCGCCGCGCACGTTTTCCTGGATCTGCAAGTAGATTTCGCCATCCGAGAACTGCTTGACCATGCACTTGCCCAAGCCCGTGTCCAGGTGTTCGGCGATGGCCGAAGCCAGTGCAGGGTTGGCGTTTCCGGTGAAGAGTTGCAAACGGTCGTGAATCATCGCGCGTATCGGCTTTGGGGCGGCCATGTGTTCCAGACTGCATGTGGGCCCAGCGCCCGCCACCAGATTCGGCGGTAGCGCGCCCGGCTCACCAGTGAAATTCGAAAAACCTTTTCGTCTCCCAACGAGTTCATTGCGGCTGATATTCCGTGACGATCCGGAAACAGCCCAAACAGGGCGGACCCGCTGCCGGTCATCATGGCCGCGGTGGCTCCCGCCCGCACCAGTCTTTTTTTCAGGTTGGCCAGATTCCGGTGCTGCTTGAAAACTACGGCTTCAAAATCGTTTTCAGAAGATTTCCCGACACCCCGTTCCCAAGTAAGAGACTGGAAACTAAATATTTTATTTTCTTGCGCTTCGCTTGTCAAACCGGGGCTGAGGTCGCGGTAGGCCTCGGCGGTCGAGACGTGCACCGCGGGGGCCACCACAAGGCCTGCCATGGCGGGCCGGTCGGGAAGTGGAAAGATCTCCGTGCCGCGTCCGATGCCGACGGCGGCGCCGCCGAGCAGGAAAAACGGGACGTCGCTACCGAGGCGGGCTGCGATGGCGCTCAATTTCGGCAGATCGAGCGCGCGCCCGGTCAGAGCGGGCAGCGCCAGCAGGACCGCCGCGGCGTCCGAAGATCCGCCGCCTAATCCGGCGCCCATGGGAATGCGCTTGCGCAACCGCATTTCGACGCGCCCGGTCGCGCGCATGGCGTCCATCGCCAGGTGGGCCGCCCTTACCACCAGGTTATCGGAGATGGCGAGAGGGTCGTCCAGTTCGATGGTGGTCTTGCGGCCGGGCCTGAAAGCGATATCGAGCGAGTCGGCGAGCGAGATGGTCTGGAAGATGGTGCGGAGCTCGTGATAGCCATCCGGGCGCTTGGCGAGGACGCGCAGGTCGAGATTAATTTTGGCCAGCGCGCGCACGCGCACCCGGCGCGTGGTGCTCATTTGTCGTATTGGAGCAGGGAGAAGACGTCGTACTCCGGCAGCTTCGCGCGCCCGCTCAAAAAAGTCAGTTCCACCACGAATCCCAGGCCGGCCACGGTCCCGCCCGCTTCACGAACCAGGCGGGCAGCCGCCGCGGCGGTGCCGCCGGTGGCCAGCAGATCGTCCACAATCAGCACGCGGCTGCCCGGCTGAACGGCGTCCTTGTGCATCTCCAGGCTGTCTTTGGCGTACTCCAGATCGTAGCTCACGCTCACGGTGGCGGCCGGCAGTTTCCCGGGCTTTCGTATGGGCACGAAGCCTGCGTGCAGCGCGTAGGCCAGCGCCGGCGCGAAGATGAAGCCGCGGGCCTCGATTCCCAGCACCAGGTCGACGCGCGCTCCGCTGTAGTGGCTCTTCAGCCCATCAATCACACCCGCGAAGCCGTCGCTATCCTTGAGCAGGGTGGTGATGTCATAGAAGAGGATGCCGGGTTTGGGGAAGTCCGGCACTTCGCGAATGAGTTGTTTGAGATCCATCGTTTCTCGCAGCTTCAGTTATAGCACTGCGGCAGGGCCGACCTCACCGTGGCATCGGATCCAAACGGCGCCCTCTCTCTCCCGGAAGCCGTGGCGAAACAGCTTGGGCTCAAACTGGAACAGACCAAGCGCCCGGTGAAGGTGCTGGTGATTGATCACGTCGAGGAGAAGCCGACGGACAATTGAGGGGGTAATATTAGCTACTTTGGGGCGGGCCCTCCCCTTGGTCCGCCCGAAACGGCGTTCGCGTCACCTCGTCACCCGGCCAACCCCGCCATACTGAACCCGCGGCGTTGGAGGCCGCGAGTATGTCCTCTCGGCAGAAGAAAGCGAAACGCTCCGCGTCCTTTCGTTACACCGGCATCCATTCACCGATCGTGAGCCTGAGCGGGACCGCAAGGAGCCGCCGGGAGGTGGTGGCTGCACTTACTCTCCGGCGAAGCGGATGCTCTGGGCCATTTGCATGACCGTGTCGTTGATACTCTTTGCCTGATCGTTGGGCGCGGAAGAGACGACGGTCAGGAAGTGTCCGCTGCCGGCATTGATGCTAATGACGAGGACGGATACGCGCGCTCCCTTGGGATTAACCCCGGTAGCGGTGGAACCGTGCGCGGGGTGCCCGTTGACCTGGAGATCGCCTTCGTTGAGCAATTGGAAGCCAGTGTACTGGGCCTGAATCTGTTGGGTGACCTGGTGGTTGACGTCGCGTGGCAGTGACCCGCTGTTAAGCAGGAGCATTGCCCAACTGGGGCCGAAGGACAATTGCACGTTCCCGGCGCCGGCGTCGGCGGGTGGCGTGACGGCCCATCCGGCAGGAACGGCGAGCGAGTATCGGCCCTGCGGGTCGCGGTACCTTCCGGAGCCGGAGTTTGCGGGACGTGAGGATTGGGCGGGCGGGCGCGCGGGCTCGGGTGGCTGGGATGGAGCGGGCGGGCGCGCGGGCTCGGCCGGCTGGGCTTGGGCCGTGAGGCGGGCTCGGCGCTGGTCGCATTCGTCCTTGCTCAAGGCTCCCGTGGCGCAGGCCTTCTGCAGGGCGGCCAGTTGGCGCGAGTTGCCGCTTGGAGCGGGCGCGGCGGGCGCCTGGGCTGCCGTTCCCGTCAAGAACTTGAGGCTGTGTTCGATGGAATTGAAGGCAGGCAGGACAGCGTCGTAGTTGGCAGCGGGCGAAGCGCTGTTGAGGACAACCAGCATTCCGGGCTTGCTGGCGACGGCGAATTTCATCACTTCCAAGCCGCCCGGGCTGTTGGTGCAGTTCACCAGGAGGAAGGCTCCGCTCATGCCGCCCAGGGTGGTAGGGCCGCGCTGTTTGATCTTGGCCTGGGGGCAAGCTTGCGGGAACTGGCTCTGGATTTTTTCGAGCTCCTGATCGGCCGTCGGGGTGTTTGCCTCAGATCCCGGTATGACGCCCATGCTGACGCTGGCCTGAGACTTCTCATTGACGAAGGAAACCATGGGGCTGCCAGGCTGCTGCTGCGTCTGCCAACCGGCCGGGATCAGCACGGTGAAGGCGCCGGCCGGGTCCTTGTACGGAGTTTGCGCCTGGGCCTGAGTCTGGGCCAGGCCGGCGCAGAGGCCGAGCATCGCCAAAGTTACGATCGAAGCTTTCATGGTTGGCTCCTGCCGGAGATCGGAGTTCGCAGATCCTGGTTACTTGACAACCAGTTCGGTCCAGCTCTGGCTGACCGGGTAGACTTGGCCGTTAGGGTCGTAGGTATGGTCGTTCGTCTGGATGAGCGTGCTTCCATCGGAAGACATCCACTGGTGGCTGTACTGGTTGCTGGCCTGGATGGTCTGGCCGGTGTTGGGATTCTTGAACTCCTGCCGGTCGAGCGAGTAAAGAACCGTGGCATGGGCCGAAGCATCGATCCTAGCCTGCGTTTGTTGGTCGGCCGCCATTGCACGGTGGAAGCTATCCGCCTGTCTTTCCTGGAAAGCCTTTCCCGCCGCCAGCCGCTGCTCCCCTTGCTCTTTGAAATGCTGCAGATTCGCGGCAGCCTGGCGATTGTTTGCATCCATGGCCCGCTGAAAGGCTGCCTGCTGATCGGCCGCCACGCGGTTCTGCCAGTCGGCATTGGGCTGCATGGATGCAATGAGGTTCTTAAGCAGCGGCAGCGCCAACATTTCGTCCAGATGGCCCTGGGGAGCGCGGAGGATGGTGGCGCCGCGGGAAAAACAGGAGCGCTTTTGATAGGCCGCTTGCTTAAGCAAAGGGATGGCGGGCATGGTTTGTTCGCTGCAGTGGACTACCGCGGTGATCATCTCTTCCACCGGATGCCCGTCGCGCTCATATTGAACGCGCACTCTCGCACCCTCCAGCGTCACCTTCGGGTTCACCTGCTTGAAATTGCCCATGGAGGCGTTCTGCTGGAGCTCTTTCGCGAGTTGATCCTTGAGTGACGCCTGGCCTTCGGGCGGGAGGGACAGCACGGCTTCAATCTTGGCATTGGGACGGATGTTCGGCACCGCGATATTGACCAGGAAGCTGGCTGCCGTATCGATGTCGATGGCGGGGCAGTTTGCCGCCATGTATTTCTGCACGGTTTCGTCGCTCGCCCATTCCCATGCCACGCCGGGAAGGGCGATCACGGCGCTGACGCCATCCGGGCTTTGCGCCGTGTACATGAGCGACTGGCCGTGGCTGTGGCAGCCCGGGGGGCGAGCGATGGTGCCGGCAAACTTCCAATCGGCGGGAATTGCCAAGGTGACCGCGGTCATCTGATATTGGGGGTCGGTGATCTCGACCCGGCGCGTAGCGGACGAGATCTTGGCAAAGTGAGCCGGCTGCGAGGTCGCGGAGGCTGTGGAGGCTGCGGGGGCACTGGCCTGGAGAGCCTGAACCTTCGAGTCGAATTCCTGCTCGGTAATGACTCCGCTGTCGCGCAGCTCCTGGAGGGCCGCGATTTTGTCCTGTTGAGCAGGGGACAGGTGGGTTTTCTGCTGGCTGTAGACGACACCCGCGCCGATGAGGATGACCAGCGCAAGGCCGGCTATCACCGCGATTTTGTGCTTCATGATGATCTCCTTCATCTCGATAGCTCCTGCGTGTGGAACTGGGAATGCGATCCGGGAGGAAAGGCCCAGTGCAGATTGACACAACTGTATCACAGATGGTGTAGATCCGGCGGAATTTGCGGCGCGAGAGCCGCCTGATGAAAGGCGGCTGCGGCCAGAATTGGCCGCCCCACTTACGCCAGGCCCAGGATCAGTCGTCTGAGCAGGTCCAGCGCCATCTGCGTGGTGAAGACGCGGATGCGCTGGCGGTCGCCTAGGAATTGGCGGTTGACGACTAGCGTGCCGGCGGCGCCGGCAACGGCTACGTAGACCAGGCCGACGGGCTTCTGTTCGGTGCCGCCAGCGGGGCCGGCGATGCCGGTGACGGCTATTGCGTACGTGGAGCCGGTGCGGGTCCGCGCGCCAACAGCCATCGCTTCGGCGCTCTCCGGGCTGACGGCGCCGAAATCTCTGAGCGTTTCAGAGCTCACGCCGAGCAGATCCGTTTTGAGCGCGTCCGAATATGTGATGAAGCCGCCGAGGAAGTAATCCGAACTGCCGGGCGTCGCGGTGAAACGCGCGCCCAGCATACCGCCGGTGCAGCTTTCGGCCACGGCGACGGTGGCCTCTTGCTTGCGCAGGAGATTGCCAACCACCACTTCGAGCGGGTCGCCGGTGCGCGAGTAGAGACGGTCGCCGAGCAGCGCTGCGATGGGAGCCGTCACCTCGGCCAGCAGGGCTTCGGCTTCGGCAACGGTGGAGCAGCGGGCGCGCAGGTGGATTTGCAAATCGCCATTGGCGGCCAGGATGGTGGTGACCGGATTCTGGTATTCCTTGTAGACCGGGGAGATGAGCGCGTCGAGATCCGATTCGGGCATTCCCGTGACGCGCAGGAACGCGGTGCGGATCGCCTGGCGCGGAACCAGTCGGGCCAGGCGCGGCAGGCATTCGCGCTCGAACATGGATTTCAACTCGTGAGGCGGGCCGGGCAGCAGGATGGCCACGGAACCGGAAGCCTCGATCCACTGGCCGGGAGCCGTACCGCGGTCGTTGGACAAGACCTCGGCGCCTTCCAAAATGAACGCCTGGCGCTTATTGGCTTCCGACATTTTTCGTTTGGTGCGGGCGAAGCGCTGCTCGAGACCGGCGGAGATGGCCGGCTCGAAGATCAACCGGCGGCCGAGCGCCTGGGCAACCGCTTCGCGCGTGACGTCGTCTTCGGTAGGGCCGAGGCCGCCGGAGAGAATGACGATGGCCGACCGGCCCAGCGCGCGCTGGACGGCATCGGCCAGGCGATCGCGATGGTCGCCGATGACGCACTTGAAGACCACTTCGACGCCGAGATTGTTCAATTCGCCGGTGAGGTAGAGGGAGTTTGTGTCGACTCGCTCGGGCGTCAGCATTTCCGAGCCGACTGCGATGATCTCCGCGTCCATCAGAGCATTCGTCAGATCAGGGGCCGTCCCTTGATCCGGACGTCCACGCGATAGAGCGCGTTGGTGGTGGCGACGATCATCGAGCGCGAAGGCGTGAAGGCTAACCCCACGATACCGGGGCCGGAGAGGAAAAGCTCGGCCTGGCGATCGGGATGGATGCGGACGACGCCTTTGCGGCCGGCCAGAGATGCGGCGACGTACAGGCGACCCTCCTCGTCGAAGGCCATTCCTTGCGGGCGGCCGAGGCCGCGGTAAAAAACGTCCACCTCGCCGTGGTCGGAAATGCGGTAGACGCAATCGTAGCTCGAAGTGGTGGGACCGGTGACGTAGAGGTAGCCATCGGGGCCGAAGGCCAGGTGGTAGGCCGCCATGGATTGTTCGAGGGTGGCGAAGACGAAGATCTGGCGGTCGGGACTGATCTTGAAGATGGTTCCGGCGCGGTCGCCGACGTAGAGGTTCTGCTGGCCGTCGAAGGCCAGGCCGGTGGCGAGCCCCATGCCCTCCACAAATGCGGACATGTTGCCGGTGGGCGTGACCTGATAGACCATGCCGTCGTAGCGGCTGCTGACGTAAAGCATGCCGGCGTCGTCAAAGGCCAGGCCGGTGGCATTCATCAATTCGTTGACGAACGGCTTGGTGTTCAGGTTGAGATCAATTTTATAGACGGCCACGGCGACCTTCTGGCCGCGGGATCCGCTGAAGGTGGTATAGATATTGCCGAAGGAATCGACAGCCGGGTTGGAGACCGGATGGAGGCTTTCGGCGATCAGAACGCCGATATCGCAGGCCCAGGATTCACTGGAATGCGCGCCGTTTTCGATGACCAGGCCGCCGGCGAAGGCGCCTTCCGGCACGCGGGCGATGACGAAGGAATCGGAACCGATCACTACCGTGGCTCCCACGTCGCCAATGGTGACGCGCGGCCGCTGGACTTGGGCAAACCCTTTGCCGCGGATCTGCAATTCGCCGCCCGCGATGGCCGCAGCCGGGCTGACTTGAGCGATCAGGGGACGGGCTTCGGGTTGTTTCCGCAATGTCATCCTCAATCTCAATATAGATTAAAGCGTGCGGCTGCCCATAACACAAGCGCCGCGTAAACGCCGGCCATCACGTCGTCGAGGTTGATGCCCCATCCGTCGGGCAGAGATTCCAGTTGGCGCACCGGCGGCGGCTTCCAGATATCGAAGAGGCGGAACAGCGCGAAGGCCGCCAGAAAGCTCTTCCAGTTGAGGGAAGCCGCGCCGGCCAGCGCGATCCATTGGCCGATGACTTCATCCACGACGACGAATTGCGGGTCTTCGAGGCCGCTGGCGCGGGCGGTGACGCCGGCGGCCCACACGGCCGGCAGGAAGAGAATGGCGGCCAGCAGAAGGAAGTGCAGGGGAGTGAAGCCCAGATAGCGGTGGAGCGCGATCGCGATGACCAACGCAGCGAGCGATCCGGCCGTGCCGGGAGCCTTGGGGCAGTAGCCGCACCCGAACCAGGTGGCCAAAAGGGTGGCTGGGGTCAGGGTCGGGCGTGGGCCACTCACGGTGACAGACGACAATAACCGATCGTCTGTCCCACCTCTTGAGCTATTCATCTTCCGGCTCCGATTGTTCCGGCTCCAGCCGCTCGGCGGGGATCGCGTATTTACCGGTCGCCCAGTTGCCCAGATCGATCACGCGGCAGCGCGGGCCGCAGAACGGGAAATCGGGGTCGCCGAGGCTGACTTCCTTCTTGCAGATGGGACAATTCATATGCCGATCTGGACCAGTTGCGGCAGCATCCGCGGAGCCGCCTCGGTCGGGGGAAGCAGCGTCCCGACCACGTCGTAATCGTGAGCTTCGGTGATCCGAAGGCGGCGGATTTCTCCCGCGCGCGGTTCATCGCCTTCGAAATCGTTAATCAGTGTCACGCCGTCGATCTCGGGCGCCTGTGTGGGCATGCGGCCCTGCCATAGCAGGTCGGTCTCCTCCGACGGCCCTTCGATCAGCACGGAAACTTCGGCGCCCACCGACGCGCGGTTGCGGTTGCGGGAGATCTTGCGTTGGATGGCCATCAGCCGGCGGCGGCGATTGTGGATGGTGCGGCCGTCCACTTTGGCATCCAGAGCGTAGCTCGCGCTGGTATCTTCGTCGGAATAGGCGAAGACGCCCAGGTTGTCGAACCGGGCGGCTTCCACGAACTGGCAGAGCTCCTCGAAATCTCCGGCCGCCTCGCCGGGGAAACCCACGATCATGCTGGTGCGGATGGCCACGCCGGGGATGGTGCGGCGGATGCGTTCGAGGAGTTTCAGGAAGAGACTGCCGGAGGAACCCCGCTTCATGCGCTTGAGAATGCGGGCGCTGGCGTGCTGCAGCGGCATATCGATGTACTTGGTGAGGGCCCGGTGCGCCGCGATGGTATCGAGCAGACGCTGGGTGACCTTATTGGGATAGGCATAGAGAAAGCGGATCCATTTTTCGTGCGGCGTTTCAATTTCGGCCAGGCGCGCCAGCAGTTGCGGCAGGCCGTCGGAGAGCCCCAGGTCTTCGCCGTAGCAGGTGGTGTCCTGCCCGATGAGGTTGATCTCGCGCACACCTTGCCGGAACAGGCGGGTGGCTTCGGAAACCACCGACTCAAAACGGCGGCTGCGGAAATTGCCGCGGTACTGCGGGATCACGCAGAAGGTGCAGGGGTGGTCGCAGCCTTCAGCGATCTTGAGGTAGGCGAAATGCGAGGGCGTGGCCAGCACGCGCGGCGTGAGGTGCGAATAGAGGTATGGCTCGGAAGGGCCAGTGGGGGCTTCCATGCCTTCGCAGATCGCGACGATGCTTTCGAGTTCGTTGGTGCCGATGAGCGCATCCACCTCCGGCATGTCGCGGCGGATATCGCCGCGGTAGCGCTCCACCAGGCAGCCGGCCACCACCAACTTGCGGGCACGGCCGATCTTCTTGTATTCGGCCATTTCGAGGATGGTGTCGACCGATTCCTTCTTGGCGGGGTCGATGAAGCTGCAGGTATTGACCACCAGGACGTCGGCCTGGTCGGGCCGATGCGTCAACTCGTGGCCTCGGGCGACAAGTTGGCCCATCATGACTTCGCTGTCGACGAGGTTTTTGGGACAACCCAGACTGATAAAACCGACTTTCACGGATGAAACCGACTTTCGGAGCGCACGTCCAGTTAAAATGGTGTGGTGCTATCAGGATAGCATCGCCGGCTTGGCGGTCCAGGGCGCTCTTGACGTTGGCGTCCGTAACGCGTTATCTTCGGGCCAAGCCTTCTCGCGAGTTGCTTCGGGAAAATGAATAGACTATTTCTTCCAGGCCTTGTCCTTTTTACCTCAGCCGCCCTGGCCCAGAGCCACCAATGGACGCCCAGTGAGGCCAACGACTGGTACGCCCGCCAGCCTTGGCTGGTAGGCAGCAATTACATTCAGAGCAACACGGTGAACCAGTTCGACATGTGGCAACAGCAGTATTTCGACGCGGACCGCATCGACCTGGAATTCAAGTGGGCCGAGGACCTGGGGATGAACACGATGCGCGTCTTCCTCCACGACCTGCTGTTTAAGAGCGATTCGGGCGGTCTGAAGAGGCGCATGGACAAGCTGCTCAAACTGGCCGACGAACACAAAATGCGCGTGATCTTCGTGTTGTTCGATTCCTCCGGAGATCCGTTTCCCGAAGCCGGAGCGCAGCGCAACCCAAGGCCCGGCGTGCGCGATTCCTTATGGGCGCAGAGCCCCGGAGCCAGGGGCCTGACCGACGAGAAGCAGACGGAGCGCCTGTTCTCTTATGTCAAGGAAATCATTGCTGCATTTTCCATCGATAAGCGCGTTCTGGCGTGGGACCTCTGGAACGAGCCCGACAATCTGAATCCGGGCACGTTCGGGAAATCCGAGCCGGTCAACAAGAACGAAAAGGTGCTGGCGCTGCTGCCGAAGCTTTTCGATTATGCGCGCGCGGGCTTGCCGACGCAGCCCATCACCAGCGGCGTGTGGAAGGGCGACTGGTCGAGTGCCGATAAACTGGGTCCGGCGGAGAAAATCCAGATCGAGCGCTCCGACATCATCTCGTTCCAGAACTATCAGGGCCCGCAGGAATTCGAGAAGCGCGTCAAGTGGCTGCAGGCGTATGGGCGGCCGGTGCTGTGCACCGGGTTTCTGGCGCGCAGCCAGGGCAGCACCATCCAGGCGATTCTCCCCATTGCGCAGAAATATGGTGTTGCAGCGCTCACCGCGAGTCTGGTTTCGGGGAAAAGGCAGTTGTTCCTGCCGTGGGATTCCTGGCAGACGCCCTACATCGACCGGCAGCCGGCCCTTTGGTTCCAGGATATTTTCCGCAGCAATGGCACTCCCTACCGGCAGGAGGAAGTCGATTTCATCCGCGAGGCAATCCGCAATAGCCCGAAGCCCGTGGTCGGCAAGAAAAAGTAGCGCCTATTGGAACATTTCGGCGGGACAGCCCAAGGTTCGGACGGCGCTTGCGATGACGGCGTCGGCCTCGGCCTTGTGGCCGCGTTGCCGGTATCTCTCCACCAGGTGTTGCGACGCTCCACACAGGTGGTCATGCACCAGCGGGCAGCCCAGGTTCAGGCTCACGGAGCCGCCGGCGGAGGTCAGGGCGCAACTCAGGGGAGCGGTCTCGCGATAAAACTGCACGATGCGGGACGCCAACTGCGTCTGTGTGGGATCTACGGCCAGTCCCTCCATTAACGCCTGTACAGCCTGCTCGGGGTCTCCCAGGGCGCGCCACGTGGCGTACATTTCTTCAAAGAACTCGGGTTGCACCCGAATCGTAAGGCCGTACTGAAACGCTTCCAGTGCCTGTTGCGGTTCCTCCAGTCGC
The DNA here is from genome assembly GCA_049519475.1 of Bryobacteraceae bacterium. Lineage (GTDB taxonomy): Bacteria > Acidobacteriota > Terriglobia > Bryobacterales > Bryobacteraceae > PALSA-129. Next base: position 38,670 of record JBEKQS010000009.1, read on the forward strand.
TGGTAGAGCCGGCCGAGTCCCAGATACAACTGCGGCCAACCGAAATCAATGATGGGCTTGCCGTCCCGCAGATTCCGCTGCTTCATAGCGCGGTTCCAGGCCTCGTCGATTCGTTTTCCACGCAAGAAGATGTCGAGCGATTTTCGATACCAGGGGTTGCCGTGCGGGTCGTATCCCGGCTTGGATGCGTCGCTTTGTGCGAGCAGGTCTCCTTTGAGGCGATAGAAGAATCCGGCGGTGGCCCAAGCCGAGGTTGGGTTCAGATGGTCGGGGAGCGGCCCGAGGATCGCGAGGGCGCGTTCCAACTCGGTTTGCGCGATCTCGAATCCAGCTCCGTTTGGCAAAGACATGTTCGCCAGTGCCAGGTCCGCGTGCGTCTTGTAACTCCCGGGACAGGCCTTCACGGAACTGGCCCAGAGGCTCTGTTCGTCGTGCCAATCGGAGTTACGCGCGAAGGTTCGGGCGGCCAGTGCCAGCGAGACCACCGCCAGCATGGCCGGAGCCGCCGTGCGCATGGCCGGCCACCGCCTGCGGGCTTCGACCACCAACCACACGAGGCAACCGGCGAATCCGATGGAAGGCAGGTACAGGAACCGTTCCGCCATGATGGTGCCGATGAGAATGACCAGGTTGGCTGTGGGCGATAGCGCGACAAAAAAGAAAGCGATGAAAAAAAAGATCGGTTTCGCGCGGCGCCAGGCCGCCACCGCCGCGGCGGCCGCGGAGATACACACCGCCAGGGCGAAGAGCGTTTTCCAATCTTCCAGGTTGTCGAAGCGCCACCCGAAGAGAGGCACCTGGTTGTAGGAATAGTCGGCCGAGAGATGCGCGGGCCAAACCAGCAGCCACAAGTATGTGCCGATCACTTTGACGGCGGTGAAGCGGGCCGTCCAGAAGTCGGCGCCCACCAGCGGGTTATCGCCGAAGGAAGTCACCACAGAAGACAGGTTGGCCAGGACATGGCTGCGCATTTGCAAATAGACGAGAACCGGCAGGCTGAGGGCCGCATAGCCGGGAATTCGCGAACGCCACGTGGTGGGCCGTCCAAAGGCCAGGTCGTAGATCGGCACCACAGCCAGCACGACGATGGCGCTCTCCTTGGAGAAGATCCCGACGGCGCTCGCCGCCGCCGCTGCCGCCAGCCACGCGGCCTGGCGCCATCCGGTTGCCGCCACGCTGCGCGTGTAGCAGACCAGACCCGCCAGCACGCCGAGGGCTGCCAGCAGGTCGGCGCGGCCCACCACGTTAGTTACGGATTCGGTGAGGAGCGGATGAAGAGCCCAGAGCGCCGCCATGGCGAACGCCGGCCAAGGAGTTTCGAAGATGAGCAGGCCCACCAGGTACACCAGCGCGCTGTTGGCGAGGTGCAACAGGAGATTGATCCAATGGTAGCCGGCGGGGTGGGGGCCATTGCCGAGTACGGCGTAGTTCCACTGGTAGGACAAGGTGGTGAGCGGGCGAAAGAGGCCGCCAGCCAAGGTGGGATACCAATAGTCCTCGGTCCAGATCAGGTGGCTGTTCTCGGGTGAGACGGCCCGGATGCGGGTGTCTTGCAGGATCACGCGGTTGGAATCGAAAGTCAGAGCCGCGGTGAAAGAATTGGAGTAGGCCAGAAGCGCCACCGTCCACAGGGCCGCCAACAGGAGCGCATGACGCATGTAAGGCCGCGGGCGGGCGGAGGATTGCGGAGGCTGGGCAACGGCCGGAGGCGGGTTGTTGCGCGACGAATCGGGATGGCGGTTCCTTCTGGATGGTCGAGCCACTGTTCAACCATGATAGCCCGCGCCGTTTGGAATGCATCGCCAGCGATCTGGGATTAATGGTCGCCGTCTGGCGCTCGCGGTCTGGGTGCTTTTCTGGTGGGGTAGCGGCTAAACGCAATCCGCGCTCCCGACCCGGGCGTCGCAGCGGTGTAAGTCACCTCCTGGCCGGGAGTCGCCGCAAGAGCGCGCAGAGACGCGTCCGAGAGACGCGCCGATTCATCGTCCGAAATGAAGTTGTTGGCGGCAGGATCGTATAGGTATCCCATGATGCGGCCATTCTGCACCACCTGCGCCACCAGGTCGCACTCCGTCACAGCGCCATTCAGAGCCTTTGACGTGAATGGAGCGGAGGCGCGCTGGATCAGCAGGTCGATGCGCGGGCCCACGGCGCCGGCATTGTCGCCGGTCAAGGTAACTTGCTGGCCGACAATGGGCGCGAGATCGCTGTTGAACGCGAGTAAGTACTGCTCCACGTCGCGCCGGGTCGCATCCGGATTGGTTTGCGGGAAGCCGGAGTTGGCAGTCGGATTGAATACGGTTGCGCTCAAGAAACGAAACAAAGTATCCGCCGATCCATCGTTGGTGAAACCAAAGCCGCGGATTTGATCGCCGGTGGGCCCGCTGTCCGGTGCGCCGAAGAAGCTCACCGCCGGGGTGCCGAACATACCGAGCTTGTCGTACACGTTGCGCAAATGCGGAATCTTCACGGTCTGCGTCAGGCCTTCGAAACTTTGGTTGCCGCCGGCGCCAAAAAAGCCGTTGGAAGGGTCCAGCACGTGGCACCCGCTACAGGTGAAGGACGACTGCCCCACCAGCGCGTCCAGCAGCGGCGAGTTGACGCCATCGGAGGGACGCGTGCCGGAAAAAAAGGCCTGTCCACTCTGCTGCGCGGCGGTCAGCGAGTTGTCGAGATTGCGCGCCGGGTTGGGCGGCGGCATCACCTGCAACTGGAAGTTGGCGAAGGTCTGCATCTCGGCCGGCGAGGGCTCGTCCACGCTGCCGATCAAGCTCTGGAACGCCACGATGAAGTTGTTGAAGGAGATATTGGAATCGAACGCCGAGGCGCCAAACGGCCCCGTGGAGCGGTCGCCGCGCCAATGCATCGCCCCGGAGTTGCGCAGCCCGCGCAACGTCTGCGTGGTCATGGGCCCTTTCATCGGATGGAAGTCGGCGGTCTTGTTGCTGCCGTTTAGCGGAGCGGGAAGGCCCGTCGCGCCTGCCGCCAGGAGAAGCGAAAACAGGCCATTCAGATTGATGGGTATGGGACTCTTGGTGACCGCGTTATCGGGATTGCCCAGATCCCAGGCAAGGTCGTCCTTGTCGCCGAAAATGTGGCAACTGGCGCAAGATGCTTCGCCATTGCCGGAGAATCGCGTCGCGTCGTACAACATCGGCCGGCCCGCCACCACCGAACGGGGTTCGGGGTTGGGCAGGGGCAGCCGCATGACCTCCAGATTCGAGCTCAGGTCGATCACTTTCACGGCGTCGTCGAAGCGCGTCATGGCATAAAGCAGGCCGCGCGCTTCATCCAATGCCAATCCGCTCACGCCGCCTCCGCTCACCGTAATGTAGTTCGCGCTGGCCACCACCGGATCGAACGTGTCGTTTTCGAGCTGGCCGGTATCGAACACGCCGATTTTGCTCGAACCGAACGCCGCCACGTAGAGGGTCTTGCCGTCGTTGGTCACCGCCATATCGAGCGGCATGGACAGGCTGTGGCTCCTGGCCGTGGGATCGAAGCCGGCCGAGCCCGCCAGTTTGCTGTAATCGATTTGTTTGTTCAGATGGCGAGGCCCGACCGTAGAGCCGGAGATGACCGTAATGCGCGCTTCGGCCAGATGGCCCTGCACCGTGTGGCCGGCATAAGTTCCCGGTCCTTCGAAACGGACGTTGTTGATGGCATCGGTGTTTGAAA
>JBEKQS010000010.1:0-41885 GCA_049519475.1 Bryobacteraceae bacterium
GTCCCTGTATGAGCTGGATCTTGGGTGCTGGCGGCTGCGTCATATGCCTTTCAGCGTAGCACCGCCTCAAAGAGATTTAATATTCTTTACGATTTTTGGTACAACCAACACCGCGCTTCCCGCGTCCGATGGAGTGAGGCAACTGAGATGAAACTATTCGTTCAAAATCACACACAGGGTTTGGCCCATTGCCCGATCTGTACCCACACCGTGCCCGCGGAAATCGACTTGAGGGGAAAGTACCCGCGCGTGACCTCCGGCCAGAAGTGCCCGCGCTGCCGTTCGGCGCTGGATGTGGCCCCGGTCATACAGATCCCGGAAGCTGCTTAGAACGAATGTACCGCGGACGGGGTTGTTTCCGGGCGGCAGTTCTGCCATAGTGGAGACAGTCTGGACACAGATGAGACGGAAGCTGCAGCCTAAACCCGAGACGGTTGTTCCGGCGGAAATCCTGGAACAGGCCAAGCGTTCGATTTCACCCGACCGCCTGACCCCGGTCACGAAGTGCTCGGTTTGTGGCGGCGAAACCACTCTGGTCTCCAGCGAGCCGCTTTGCTGGGTCTGCCGCCGCCTGAAGATCAGCGCCTGGCGCGAGATTGACCAGCAGATGCCGGCTCAGGAATAACGGGCCAGTGTCCTGTCCCGGGTAAAAACTGACAACATTTGCGGCGGTGTTCCGGTCACGGGACGAGGGCGTCCCGCGCAGACCAGGGGGTCTGCCCCACTAGCTGTTCGCCTCGATCAACTGCGCCACGGCCTCCCACTCCTTCAGTAGCGCCGCCAGGTCGGCCCGCCGCTCCGTCACCAGGTCACTCAACCGGGCGGTTTCTTCCACGCTGACGAAGTGGCCCAGCGCGTTCTCATAATCGGCGATTTCCACTTCCAGCTTGCTCACTTCCACTTCAATTTCCTGGCGCCGCTCCTTCATGCGGCGGAGCTTGATGGGATTCAGCCGCGCGGGCCGGGCGCCCGGGCCAGCCTCCGTCGCTGCGCCCGGCTGATCGGGCTCGGCCATCGCCTGGGCCGCCCGCGGAGCTTCGAGGGCCGTCTGCTGCGCCGCACCGCCGCTCTTCCTCCACCAGTAGTCTTCGTAGTTTCCGGGGAAGACGTGCACGCGGCCGTCCTCCACTTCGAAGACGCGGGTGGCCAGCTTGTCGATGAAGTAGCGGTCGTGCGAGACAAAGACCACCGTTCCGGTGAATTCCTGGAGCGATTCGAGCAGCACGTCTTTGGCGCGCATGTCCAGATGGTTGGTGGGTTCGTCGAGCAGCAGGAAGTTCGAAGGCTGCATGAGCATGCGCGCCAGCGCGTAGCGGTTGCGCTCGCCGCCCGAGAGCACGCCGATGCTCTTGAAGGCGTCGTCCTCCGAGAACAAGAAGCAGGCCAGAATGCTGCGAAGCTGGGTCATGCTGGCGCGCGGCGCCACCGTCGCCAGGTCGTCGATCATGCGCGCCGCCGGGTCCAGCTCTTTATATTGATCCTGCGCGAAGTAGTCGGGCTGCGCGTTGTGTCCCAGCGTGTAGACACCCGCGCTGACCGGTTCGGCGCCCGCCAGGATGCGGATCAGAGTCGATTTGCCCGCGCCATTCACGCCCACCAGCGCCACGCGGTCGCCGCGCTCGATGTAGCAATCGACGTCCGAAAAAACCAGGTGGTCGCCGAAACTCTTGGCCACGCCCTTCAACTCCGCCACGATGCGTCCGCTGGGCTTGGGCTGCGGGAAGCTGAAATGGATGGTCTTCTCTTCGGGCGGAATCTCGATCCGCTCGATTTTTTCCAGTTCCTTGATGCGGCTCTGGACCTGCTTGGCCTTGGTGGCCTGGGCACGGAAGCGGTTGATGAAGACTTCCAACTGGCGGACGCGGTCCTGCTGGTTTTCATAAGCCGCCTGCAATTGCGCGCGCCGTTCGGTCTTCTGCTGTTCATATCGCGTGAAGCCGCCGGTGTAGAAGTGCAGGTCCTTATTCCATAGCTCGGCGATCTTGCGCACGGTGACATCCAGGAAATAGCGGTCGTGCGACACCAGCACGAAGGCATTCGGATAGGAGGCCAGATAATCTTCCAGCCAGTTGCGCGCCTCCAGGTCGAGATGATTGGTGGGCTCGTCGAGCAGCAGCAGGTTAGGTTTTTCGAGCAGCAGCTTGGCCAGCGCGATGCGCATCTGCCAGCCGCCCGAGAATTCCTCGGTGCGGCGCTTCCAATCGCGCTGCGGGAATCCCAGGCCGGTGAGCACCGCGCCCACTTGCGCCTCGATGGCATAGCCGTCGCGCGCGCGGAACTCGCTCTCCGCCAGGTGGAATCGCTCCGCCACCTGCTCGTAAGCGTGGCCGGCCGGATCCAACTCCGCCATGCGGTGCGCCAGTTGCTCCTGTTCCTCTTCGAGCGCCCGCAGGCTGGCGAAGACCGTCATGCACTCGGCGAACACGCTGCGGCCGGAAAGCGACAGGCCTTCCTGCGGCAGGTAGCCGATGGTCACGCTTTTCTGAGTGGTGATGGAGCCGGAATCGAGCGAGTCCAGGCCCGCCAGCACTTTGAGCAGCGACGATTTCCCGGTGCCATTGGCGCCCACCAGGCCGGCGCGCTCGGTGGGCGTCACCAGCCAGTCGACGTTTTCGAAAAGGATTTTGGGGCCGTAGCGTTTCCCCGCCCCGGTGAGTTGAATCATGAGGTCTGAGTTTTATTTTAGTTGAGTGGGGGCAGGATGGTATCCTGTGCGGCTAGCCGGCTTGAGGCCTCCGCCCTCGCAGCGTGTCCCGAAGAGTGGCGACGGTCAAGCGCGCACAAGACACCGGCGGCAAAGACCGCCGGCGCTACCAGTTGGTTTAAATGTCCAAACCCCGCCGTTCAATAACTCAGCCCAAATCCATACGGGAACAACGGATCGTATTTCGCGTCGCCGGGATGCGAGGGGATCTGCGCCATCGTGCGCGGCCACGCCATCGAGAGCTTGCCGCTGGGTTTGTAGTCGCCAAACAAAACGTCCGCCACGCCGGCGCCCTCAGTGCCCGGAAGCCACGCAGCCACCACCGCGTCGGCTTTGTCCAGCGCCTCGCCAAGGATAAGAGGCCGCCCCGAAACCACCACCAGGACAACCGGAATGCCCGCGCTCTTCATGCGGTTGATGGCATCCACGTCTTCCGGCGCGAGCGCCAGGTCCGCGCGATCGCCCTTCATTTCGGCGTAGGGAGTTTCACCCACTACCACCACGCCGGCGTCGGCTCCGGCCGCGCCCGAGCCATCGCGGGAGAACGTGACGCTGGTGCTTTTCGAAACCGTGCTCCGAATGGCCGCCAGGATGGTGGTGCCGGTGGTGACGTTGCCGCTGCGGCCCTGCCAGTCGATGGTCCATCCGCCGCATTGGTTCCCCAGGTCGTCGGCGTTCTTTCCGGCAACGTGGATGCGGGCCGCCTGTTTCGAAAGCGGCAGCGTGTGGTTGCCATTCTTCAACAGCACCAGCGACTGGCGCACGCACTCCCGCGCCACTTCCCGATGTTCCGCCGAGCCGAATGCGGCCTTAGCGCGCGGATCGATTTGCGGCTTCCATTCCGCGGTCATCAAACCCGTGGCGAACTTCACGCGCAGAATCCGGCGCACGGCATCGTCCACGCGCGCCATGGGAACTCTGCCATCGGCGACCACCGCTTTGAGCGTCGCGATGAAGCGGGCATGACGCTCCGGCACCATCGCCATATCCATACCGGCGTTGATGGATTGCGCCACCTGGCTGCTATAGTCTCCGGGCAACTGGTCGATGGCCGCCCAATCCGAAATCAGGAAGCCTTCGAAACCCAGCTCGCCTTTCAGGATTTCCGTCAACAGCCGGTGGCTGCCGGAACACTTCTGACCGTTCCAACTGTTGAACGACGGCATGATGGAACCCACACCCGCTTCGATGGCCGCGACGTATCCCGGCAGGTGGATGCGGCGCAAGGTGGATTCGTCGACGCGGGTGTCGCCCTGGTCGATGGGGGAGCCGGTTCCCCAGGTGGTCCCGCCATCGCCGATAAAGTGCTTGGCGCAGGCCAGCACGGAGAAGGGATTCCGCAGGTCGTCGCTCTGGAAACCTCGCACGGCGGCGGCGGCCATGGGCTTCACCACGTCCGGCGATTCGCCGAAGCCTTCATACGTGCGGCCCCAGCGCTCATCCTGCGGCACGGTGACACACGGCGCGAAAACCCAATTGATTCCGCTCGCGCGCACTTCTTCGGCGGTGACGCGTTCCGCGCGCTCCACCAGCGCCGGGTTGCGCGTGCATCCCAGGCCGATGTTGTGCGGGAAGATTACCGCACCCAAGACGTTGTTGTGGCCGTGGACGGCATCCACGCCATAGAGCAGCGGAATGGCCAGGCGGGTCTTCAAGGCGTGCGATTGATAACCCAGGTACATCGCGGTCCAATCGGCCAGCGTGTTGCCGCTCTTGGGGTCGGAATCGCCGCCGTTCAGCACCGAGCCGAGGAAGTACTTCTCGACATCGGCGGAATCCTCGAGGCCGTTGTGATCGGCCTGGGTCATCTGGCCGATTTTTTCGTCCAGCGTCATCCGGCTGAGCACTGCGTTGGCCTGCGGGTCGAAGGAAGAGAAGCGCGCCACAACGGGTGAAGCGGGCAGCAGCAAGCCGGCCGCGGCGAGCACCGCGCCGGCCGCGCACAGAATTACCGAACCACTTCGCATGCTTGCACTATAGCGTGATGACGCGGTCCGTCACATCCAGTATTGCCACTGTCCCGTTTGCAGCACATACCACGAGAGCAGGCCGTTGGTGACGGCGTGGGCCAGCATGCAATCGGCCAGGTTGCGCGTGCGGATCATCCACCAGTTGTAAATGATGCCGGTCACCAGGCCGACTTCCCAATACGGGCCGTGCTCGGAAGCGAAGAGCACGGCGACGGCCCAGAAGGCCATGGGAGTATAAGTGCCCAGCGGCACGCGGGTGAAGTCCTTGTCGATAAGCCAACGCATCACCCAGCCGCGCCAGAACAACTCTTCAATCACCGGGACCAGCAGAGTACAGGAGACGGCGCGCACGGCGACGAACCAGAAGTTAGTCCGCAGAGCTGCCGGAACCGAAGCGACCGCCGCGCCGGTGATGGGGTTCTGGAACAGCCAGTGTTGCCGGTAGGCGTGGCCGAACAGCAGGTCCGGGCCGATCCAGATGACGAAGACCGCGATGCCGATTGCCACGCTCATGGCCGGACGGGTAGCGTGGAACGAAAGGTAGGGGCGGGAAAACCAGAGCAGCACCGCCAGCACCGTGAAGAAGCGGATGGGGTAAAGCCAGACAGCCGGCAGCGGGAGGGTCTTCTCCACCGCCATCATGCCGACAAACGTTGCGAAGGGCGCGACGTATGCGAGCGTGAGGCGAGTTGCCGCGTCGGACGGGAAGCGCAAGCCTCCATGATAGTACGGCAATCAGCTTTTGCGGCGGCCGGGACCGGCGGGCGGGCGGGCGTTTACTACCGGGACCAGCCAGTAACGGTCTTCCGGCTCGGCGGCGAGCGAGGTGCGCGCCGCCAGTTCGCGGTTCAGCGTAGCAATGAACTCCTGAATCTGCGCCTGCATATCGCCCATCTTTTCGCGCATATTGAGGATGATCTCAACTCCCGCCAGGTTCACGCCCAGGTCGCGCGTGAGATGCAGAATCACTTCCAGCCGCTCCACATCGCCGGCGGTGTAGAGACGCGTGTTGCCTTCACTGCGGGAAGGCTTGAGCAGGCCCTCGCGTTCGTAGAGGCGCAGCGTCTGCGGGTGAATGCCGTATTGCTCGGCCACCGCCGAGATCATGAAGGCCGCTTTGGCTTTCGCTTTTGCCATGTCAGACCTTGGCCCAGATACCGGCGCGCGGGTCTTCGGGATTCAGCCGGGCCATTTCGCGGAGGAGCTCGCGAGTGCGCTCGTCGCGCGGATCGGGAGCGGCGATAGCGACTCCCACGATTTGGTCGCCGCGCTGGTTGGTGCGCGAGTTGAGCACACCCTTTTCGCGGAGGCGGAACTTCTGACCATTCACGGTTCCCTGCGGAATCTTCAGCAGGGTGCGTCCGTCAATGGTAGGGACTTCGATCTTGGCGCCGAGCGCCGCTTCCCACACAGCCACGGGAACCTGGATTTCGATATTATCGCCATCGCGGTGGAAGAAAGGATGATCTTCCACCCTGGTGGTGATATAGAGATCGCCTGGCGGCGCGCCCATGGTGCCGGCGTTGCCCTTGGCCGGCACGCGCAGGCGGCTGCTGCTGCGGGCGCCCGGCGGAATGCGGACCTCGACCGATTCCGTGCGCGTGACGCGGCCTTCGCCGCCGCAGGTGGGGCAGGCGTTGCGCAGTTTGCCGGACCCGCTGCAGCGCGGGCAAGTGAGGCTGAACTTCATGGCGCCGGCCATCTGGGTGACGTTGCCGGAACCATGGCATTGCGGGCAGGCGACTTCGCCCCCGCCGCTCGAGCCCGCACCGTGGCAAGTGCCGCACACTTCATAGCGGTTGATGTTGAGCTTGGCCTGGGTGCCGCGGATGGCCTGCCAGAAATCGATATCCATTACATATTCGAGATCGCCGCCTTTCTCGGGCCCGGGCTGCGCCTGTTGCGGGCCACCCTTGCCGCCGAAGAACTGCGAGAAGATATCGCGGAATCCGCCGGTATCGGTGCGCCGGCCACCTGCGAATTGATCGGAAAAATCGAACCCGTTGAAGTCCATTCCAGGGTGCGGATTCGCGGCGCCCGGCGGGGGCCCGGCGAATCCGCTCTCGGAATAGAAACCATGCTGGTCGTACATCTCGCGCTTCTTGGAGTCGCTGAGAATGTCGTAGGCTTCCTGCACGTTCTTAAAACGATCTTCGGAGGACTTGTCCCCCGGATTCAGATCCGGGTGGTGTTTGCGCGCGAGTTTGCGATAGGCCTTGCGGATTTCATCCGGCGAGGCTTTGCGCGGCAGGCCCAGCGTTTCGTAATAGTCGTGCTTGGGAGGAGAGGCCATGTTTGCCCGAGGTGGCTATTTCTTGGCTATTTCTTATCCTTATCGTCCACGTCCACGAATTCGGCGTCGACCACGTCGTCCTTGCCGCCCTTAGGCTGGCCCCCGTCGCCCGGAGGCGGCGGCGGGCCGCCGGCCTGCTGCGAGGATGCGGTCTTGTACATGGCTTCGGCCAGTTTGTGGCTGGCGGCAGTGAGCCGATCGACCGCGGCGTTGGTGCGCTCGGGGTCGTTTTCCGCCATGGCTTTCTTGGTCTCTTCGATGGCCGCTTCGATTTCCTTGGCTTCGGCCTCGCCGATCTTGGCGCGATGTTCCTTGAGCGTCTTCTCCACGTTGTAGACCATGGCGTCGGCGCGGTTGCGCGCTTCGATGGTGTCGCGCTGTTTGCGGTCTTCGGCGCCATGCGCTTCGGCGTCCTTGGCCATCTTTTCGACTTCATCCTTGGCCAGGCCGGAAGAAGAGGTGATGGTGATCTTCTGTTCGTTGTTGGTGCCGCGATCTTTGGCGGTCACATTGAGGATGCCGTTAGCGTCGATATCGAAGGTGACTTCGATCTGCGGGATGCCGCGCGCCGCCGGCGGAATGTTGCCGAGCTGGAACACGCCCAGCAGCCGGTTATCGCGCGCCATGGCGCGTTCGCCCTGGTGCACCTTGATCTCGACCGACGGCTGATTGTCGGAAGCCGTCGAGAAAACCTCGCTCTTACGCGTCGGTATGGTGGTGTTGCGCTCGATCAGTTTGGTGAAAACGCCGCCCATGGTTTCAATGCCCAGCGAGAGCGGGGTAACGTCCAGCAACAGCACATCTTTCACTTCGCCGCCCAGCACGCCGCCCTGCACCGCGGCGCCCACGGCCACCACTTCGTCCGGGTTCACGCCTTTGTGGGGCTCCCTGCCGAACAGGTCGCGCACCAGCGCCTGGATGCGCGGCATGCGGGTCTGGCCGCCCACCATCACCACTTCGTTGATCTGCTGCGGGGTCACGCCGGCGTCCGCGATGGCCTGTTTGCACGGGCCCACGGAGCGCTGGATGATGTCCTCCACCATCTGCTCAAAACGCGCGCGCGTGAGCTTCATCTGCAGGTGCTTCGGGCCGGTGGCGTCGGCCGTGATGAAGGGCAGATTGATGTCGGCTTCGAGCAGTGTCGAAAGCTCCATCTTGGCTTTTTCGGAAGCTTCCTTGAGGCGCTGCAGGGCCATCTGATCGCGCGAAAGGTCGATGCCGTTTTCCTTCTTGAACTCCGCCACGATCCAATCGATCACCCGCTGGTCGATGTTGTCGCCGCCCAGATGCGTGTCGCCGTTAGTCGATTTGACTTCGACCACGCCTTCGCCCACTTCGAGGATCGAGATATCGAAAGTGCCGCCGCCGAAATCGTACACGGCGATGGTTTCGTTCTTCTTCTTATCCAGCCCGTACGCCAGCGCCGCGGCTGTCGGTTCATTGATGATGCGCATCACCTCGAGGCCCGCGATCTTGCCGGCGTCCTTGGTGGCCTGCCGTTGAGCATCGTTGAAATACGCGGGAACCGTGATCACAGCCTGCGTAATCTTCTCTCCCAGATAGCTTTCGGCAGCCTCCTTGAGCTTGGTGAGGATCATGGCCGAAATCTCCGGCGGTGAATATTTCTTGCCGCTGATGTCCACCCGGGCGTCGCCGTTGTCTCCGCGCACCACTTTGTAGGGCACCATCTTCATCTCTTCGCTGACTTCGTCGTAGCGCCGGCCCATGAACCGCTTAATGGAGAAGACCGTGTTCTCCGGGTTGGTGATGGCCTGGCGTTTGGCCACCTGACCGACCAGCCGCTCTCCGCTCTTGGTGAACCCCACAACCGACGGAGTGGTGCGGGTGCCTTCCTGGTTGGCGATGACAGTGGGCTGGCCGGCTTCCATTACGGCAACGCAAGAGTTCGTGGTGCCCAAGTCAATTCCGATGATTTTTCCCATTTTGCAAGAACCTCCTCAAATATCCCTTCTAAATATTAGGTATGGCGGTGCCGCTGCACTGAGCAGTACTTTAGCACATCACCATTATGTAACTTTAGTGTGATATTGTCAAGTTTTATTGCGGGCCGCAGGCGCGGTCCAGGAGGATCTGAAGCAATCCCGGATGAGTATCCAGCGAAGGAGTCGTCGTTATATCTAAGTCTTTATATTGCAATGAAATGTCCTGCAAAATCCGGGGCAAATCGCGGTGCAAGTGGGTGCCTGAAATCAGGAAGTATGGGATCACAGTTGAGCGGTGACCGCGCGGACCGCCTGGTTGGCGGCCTCTTCGCGGGAGCCGTGGGCGAACACCACGATACCCTCGGTCACGAACCGGCGCCGTGGATGTACTCCCGCATGTGATGCAACTCTTCGGTCTTGCGCGCCAACTCGTAATTCATCAGGTCGCGCATGGACAGGAAGCTGATCACGTTCCCGCCGCGGGTAACGGGCAGATGCCGGCAGTTGTGTTGCTGCATGGCTTCCATGGCTTCTTCCAGGGTAGCCGATTCGTCAACCGTGGAGATCTCGGTGCTCATGACGGAGCGCACCAGGGTCTGCTCGGGATCGAGCTTTTCCAGGACCACGCGCTTCATGAGGTCGCGTTCACTGAACACTCCCCGCAATTGTTGCCCATCTAAGATAATGATGGCGCCGACGTGAAGCTCGGCCATTTTCCGAACCACCGCAGCCACCGTCTGGTGCTCTTCGGCGTAATACAACGCGCGGTCTTGAAGAATGTCTCGGACTCGGGACATATTCACCTCTCCTGAACGTATCGGAACTATACCACATACCGTTGCCGGGTTAAAGAGCATAATGAGACATGGGCGAGGGTCTGCGCTTCCAATGCCAACCGGGTTGTACGGCCTGTTGCGAACAAACGGGGTATGTCTACCTCACCGAAGCCGATTTGGTACGTGCGGCCACATTTGTGGGAATGACGGCGCGGGCCTTCGAACGAAAATACGTCTATCGCACGGCGAGACAATTGCGGCTGCGTGTGCCGCGCCAGGCCCAATGCCACTTTTTGCGCGACGGCGGCTGTTCCATTCACCCGGTCAAGCCAACCCAGTGCCGCATTTTTCCCTTCTGGCCGGAGCAGGTGGAGAGCAAGCAGGAATGGAAGAAGACAGCCCAATACTGTCCGGGAATGGGTCAAGGGCCGCTGATCCAGATCGAGTTGGCGCGAGAGCAGGCTCGCGAGATGCGGGAAGCGTATCCCGCGCAGTACGACCGCTCTCTTACGTTCGCGGCTCTGCCGTCCCTCTGCCCGTGATACTCTGTGGGTGCTATGGCTGAGCTGCCGCCACCCCCGATGCCTCCGGCGCTCGCGGATTGTCTCACCACGTTTCAATCGCCCGCTGGTATCGTTTCGCAACCCTCGCCTTCGAGCTTGCTGCGCTCGCTCGACGGCAAAATGCGCATCGATCTGGGCGCGACCTCGGTCATCACCAACCCGGTGGATGCCGTAGTGATTCTGCTCGATCACGTGAAAATGGAGGCTCGCGTTCTGCCCATGTCGCCGGGAATCCCGCCGGTACCGGGAATGCCGAACCTGCCCGGGGCATCGCTCCCGGGCCAAGCGGCGCTGCCGGGCAGTATCGAGCAACTGGGCCAGCAGTTGATCCAGGGAATCCCAACCGTAGGTGTGCGATATACGCTGCCCCAGCTTCCGGGCGAACCGCTGCCGCCCACCATCGCCGAGATCTGGACCTGCACCGCAACGCAGTTGCCGGTGATGTCCAAGATAACCGGCGCTTTCGGCGTGCGCACCTCACTGTGCAAGACCGCGCCGGTTGCCGACCCGCCCGCCGCGTCGTTCCAGATTCCAGCCGGATACCGCCAGCTACCGTAAATACTTGTTGAAGAAATCGAGCGTGCGCTGCCAGGCCAGCTTGGCCGCGGCTTCGTCGTAACGCGGCGTCGTGTCGTTGTGGAAGCCATGCTGGGCGCCTTCGTAGACATACCCGTTGTGGACCACGTTGGCGGCTGTGAGGGCTGCGTCCCAGGCCGGCCAACCGGCGGTGATGCGCGTGTCGAGCGAGGCGTAGTGCAGCAGCATGGCGGCCTTGATTTTGGCGGCATCGGCTGCCGGGGGCTCGGTGCCATAGAAGGGAACGGCCGCGGCCAGATCGGCGCCCATGCGCACGGCCAGGATGTTGGCGATCCCTCCTCCGAAGCAGAAGCCCACCACGCCGAGCTTGCCGCTACAATCCGGACGCGCCTTCAGCCAGCGAGCGGCGGCGATGAAATCTTCCGTCATCTTGGGCTTGTCGACTTTGGCAAACGCGGCCACGCCTTTCTCCTCGTCACCGGGATAGCCGCCCACGCTGGTGAGGCCGTCCGGCGCAAAGGCGATGAAGTTGGCGGTGGCGAGGCGGCGCGCGACATCTTCGATGTACGGATTGAGGCCGCGGTTTTCGTGGACCACCAGCACCGCGGGCAGCTTTCCGGGAGCCTTCGCCGGGCGAACCAGGTAGCCGCGAATGTTTTCATTGCCCAGCGGCGAGTCGACCGTGGGGTACTCCGCGTGGATGCGCGGGTCGTCCTTGGGAACCTGCTGCGCCCAGGCGTAGTTGGGGCGGAGGCTTTCCCAAATCGCCGTCGCGGTCAAGCCCCCCACGGCGAATTTCTGAGCGCCCTCGAGGAAGGCGCGGCGGTCGATTCCGCCGTGAACGTAATGGTCGAAAAGGTTAAGCAGTTCCTGGGGATAATCGCCGGCTTGCTTGCGCTCCATGGTGGCCCTCTCCTGACTATAGCTAGCCGAAAGCATATCACACTCCCGGTTTCGCGCCTGACCGCCGAGCGTGAGATTGCCGAGCGTGAGATGATGATCTGACTATGCCAACCGCACCTCACGTGGAGAAGCACTTCGAAGCTTCGGCGACTGTCCGGGACGTGGTGATCGGAATGTCGGACGGCCTGACGGTGCCGTTCGCGCTAGCCGCCGGCCTCACCGGAGTGGCAGCCGCCACTAGCCGCCTGGTGGTGGTCGCCGGCCTCGCGGAGATCGCGGCCGGTTCCATCGCCATGGGGCTGGGCGGCTACCTCGCCGCGCGAACCGACGAAGACCACTACGAATCGGAGAAGCAGCGCGAGATCCGCGAATGTGTGGAACTGCCGGCGGAAGAGACCGAAGAAGTGGCCAAGGTCTTCCGCGGCTATGGGATGACGGAAGAGGAAATGCGCCCGGTGGTGAAGGCCATCTGCGGCGATCAAAAGCGCTGGGTGGATTTTATGATGCGGTTCGAATTGGGATTCGAAGAGCCCGATCCCAAGCGCGCGCGCAACAGCGCCGTCACCATCGCGGTGTCGTATATCGTCGGCGGCCTGGTGCCGCTCTCTTCTTACATGGCGATGGACAATCTGAAAACCGCGCTCACGTTTTCGGTCGCCGTGACGCTGGCCGCGCTGTTCGTCTTCGGCTACGTGAAAGGCCGCTTGACGGGCATCGCGCCCCTGCGGGGCGGCCTGCAGACGGTGATCATCGGCGGCCTGGCCTCCGCGGCCGCGTTCGGCCTGGCGCGCTGGATCAGCTAACTGAGTTGGTGGGACGATCGGTCTTTGTCGTCTGTCACGGTTGCCGTGCTCTGGCGAGGCCCGACAGACCACGAAGCCGATGGTCTGTCCCACCCTCGAGGGTGGGATAATACAAACAGATGGAGGGGTTCCCACACCAAGCGCCCAACCGCGTTCCGCGCCGCGTTTTCCTGATCATGCCTTTGGCCTTCGCGGGGCTGATCGCGATTTCGCGGCGAGCCGAGCATCGCCCGCCGGATCCGCGATCGGGCGGGGAGGGCCCATGGATCCCGATCGTCGTGTTCTCCGATAATGGAAAGAAAAGGGAGACTGTGCAAGTGCAAAAAATCGTCAAGTCCGACGCCGAATGGCAGCGCGAGCTGACACCCGAAGAGTTCGCGGTAGCGCGCCAGAAGGGTACCGAACGCGCCTTCACGGGCCGCTACTGGAACAATCACGAAGCCGGCATGTACCGCTGCGCGTGCTGCGGAACGGAGCTGTTCCTCTCCGGCGACAAGTTCGATTCGGGCACTGGATGGCCGAGCTTTTCCGCCCCCGCCGCGAACGCAAACGTCAGCACGGAGACCGACCGGAGCCTCTTCATGGAGCGCACCGAGGTGCTGTGCGGCAAGTGCGACGCGCACCTGGGCCACCTGTTTCCCGACGGGCCGGCGCCCACCGGCCAGCGCTATTGCATCAACTCCGCCGCGCTGCGCTTCGAAGCAAAGAAATAGCGCCGCGCAGCAGGTCCGATCCCGCTACCATAGCTGGTAGATGACCGCTCGTAAACGGAACGCCCACTCTTACCGCGTCTTCCGGCTGGAATCCTGGGAGGCGTTTCTCCAACTCATTACCAAGCCGCCGTATTCGAACTGGGCGTTTCGCGGCGAACGCGACGAACGCTGGCCGCTCTATAGCTCGCTCTCGCGGTATCTACAAAACTTCGCCGTCGCTCGCGACGCGTGGCCGGAACAGGAGGGCCGCATTCTGCGCATCTTCAAGCGCAAAGCCCACCAGTTTCTGGACAAACCGCCCGACGCCGCCGACGACTTTCAGTGGATGGCGCTGATGCAGCACCACGGCGCGCCCACGCGATTGATCGACTTCACGTGGTCGCCTTACGTGGCCGCATTTTTCGCGCTCGAGCGGACGCTGGCCGATGGCGTGGTCTGGGCCATGAATCCGGCGCGCATCGACAGCAGCCGGTCGAAAAAGCCGGAGCGGATGGACCCCCGGGAAAAAGGCCACTTCGCGCGCTATTTCCTCAAGGGCAACCACCGCTTCATCTGGATGGGCGAGCCGCACACCATGAACCGGCGGCTCATCGCGCAGTCGGGCACCTTTGCCGTGCCGGGCGTGCTGGATATCCCTATCGAGGACATCTTGCGCGATGCCGACCCGGAGAATATTCTGGCGAAGATTGTGCTCACGAACCCGGTCCGCGAGGTAGGGATGCGGGAGTTGTACCGCATGAACATCACCTACGGGACGCTGTTTCCGGACCTGGATGGCCTGGCGAAATCGATGGGCTACGAACTGGAGTTTCACTGGGCGTACAATCCGCGGACGATGGAAAAATATCACACCTAACCGATTCCAGACTCGGCTTTCCCGGCGCAGTTCATCGGAGGGGGTCTGACCCAAACTCGGCCGAGTCGCTTTGCTTTACGGCAACCGGACCACGGTGTAACTGGCCAGCGATAGCGTGTCGCCGGATTGCGCCAGCATTCCCTGTAAATTGATCGTGATGCCATTCGCGTAGGCATCGGAGGCAGCGGCCACTGTGGCGTTGAAGGGCAGAATGGCGCCCCAGCTTTGGGTGCTCACTTGCGAGCCGGCGGCCAGGATGGCGGCGTCGGCGCGGCCGGTGATGAGGGTGTCGGTCGAGGCGCCGCTGCGCGCCACGATGGCGGTCGAGCCCCAATCCACTTCAAAGCTGAAGCCCGAAGTGGAACCCTGGTGGGATAGGTCGAAGGCAATGGTGACGCGATCCCCGGGAAGCAGCAGGCCGGCCGGAATGGCGCACGTTCCGATGCTCGAAAGCGTGGTTGCGGTGATGGCCAAACCGGTGCCGCTGCACAATACCTGCGGGGCGGGGAACATCTGCGCGGCGCCGGAATCGCTGGTCCCGAGACGGTACGAAGCCAGCAGCGTATCGCCGGGTTGCGGGACGGCCGCGGCCACGAAAGTGATGGCGCTGCCCGAGACCGAAAAATCCTGGCCGGCCTTCAGCAGGATGCCGTTGCGGTAAAGCGCGAGGCTGGTGGCTGGCGCGGGCGTGCCGGAGAGCGCGAAGGAACCGTTCGAGCCATCGACGATGCCGGTAAGGGAATCGCCGTCGACGAACGAAGTCGCTCCTCCGCTGCCGCAGGGGCCGCTCGAGCCATCGACGTGCACGCAATCCGAGGCGTTGCCGATCACCGAATCGAGCAGGCCGAGCGCGTCGACGAAGGCGACCGTGCCGGCGCCCAGGGAAGAGGACTTGACCGGACGCGCGCCGAGATCGGCGATCAGGCCAACCACGTCGGACTCCGGCACGGGGCCACCGCCGGTGTCGTTGCCGGCGCCGCCGGTGCCGGCGGCGATTACGGGAGTGGCGACACGAACGTCGCGCACTCGCAAAGGGGTGGTGCTCGAAGGCACGGCCCAGTTCTCCTGGAATTGAACACGGCCGTCGCTGTTGTACGTCACCGTGTAGTAGACCAGCGGCGTGGCCGTGGTGTTGGGGACAAGTTGCACGCGCAGGTTGCCCTCCACCACTTTGACGGTGGAGGTTTGAGTCACAATGGCGGAGTTGTCGGCGGCTTGAAAGCTGTTCCAACTGATGGTCAGGGTGCCGTTGAAGCGGGTGCCATCCGCCTTGTAGAGCACGTCCTGAATGGTCGTGAGCGGCGGAGAGGCAACGGCGGCGGCAGCCAGACACACGAGGGCGAAAATCATACGGCGATTCATGCAATACCTCCGGGGAATTGGAAAGGCCCGCGCCCGGACAGGCACGTGCAGTGAACTCTCTTTCCGATTTCAGTTTATCCGGCTGCCTTTCCAAATCGAGGGGTGACGGTTTTCCGCGACAATCAGTAAGTGATTTGGAATGAATCGCTTGCGGACAAGAATATTTATTTATTGTGCTTGTGACCGGGATTTTGGGCGCGGGCGAATTGAGGGGCAATTGACATATCGTAATGACGCCAGCACCGCCCGTTTGCCCGGATCGAGTCGCTTTCCTCTTTCCCTTCACAACGTGCTATACGGGAGGGCTCAGGCGGAGCCGACTCGTGACCGCTCACGTATAATACAACCATGGCCGTAAACCTAAAGAAGAACCCCGCCGCCGTTGCTCTAGGGCGGAAAGGCGGCAAAAAGGGAGGTCCCGCCAGGGCAGCCAAACTTACTCCTGAACAACGCAGCGAAAGCGCCCGAAAAGCTGTTCAGGCACGATGGTCGAAAGCTAACGGGAGGATCAGCTCTATAGCAGTAGACCGAGGAAACACGAGAATAATGAGTAAGACCGCTGCAGCTATGCCGGAGCTCGACACTTCAAAGAAGGCTCTTCACCTTTGCTTGAAGCGCATCAAGGACGCCAAGAACGAAACCGAACTCCGTCGACTGACCGGAGAACTTCAAAGGATCGTGTTTCACAGACAGTACCAGAATGCCGAAAATTAAGAAGCCGCCACCCTACTTCATGAAGCACCTCGTTGATCGCTTTCGTGAAGGCCGGATGTCGGTTGATGATTTCGACGCATTGCAGGATTGGTTGAACTCCAACCCCGAAGTACCACTCGGAAAATGGTACAAGCAATTCCCAAAATTCACTCTGGCAGGTGAAGGCACAGTGCCCAAAACATTTCTCACGCCGGGCATGGTTCCCCACGGTACAGAAGTTCAGTGACGGGAAATCGCCGCAAACAGCGTCTCTATGCCGATCTACGTCGACAACTAATTTCGTCAAAAGCCCGGCATGGTGTCATCGAGTATGTCAATGCCTAGTTGAGTGGCAATTCGAAGAACAGAAGCTCCTTGCCCGTGGCGGCTTCGGCGAGGCCGGTGATGTAAATGGTGGCTCCGCGTTCCAGGCCGGTTTGAAAGTACAGGAAGCCGCTGGCCGTGTTGCCGGCCGGCAGCATTTGGGCGGTGAACGCGCGTCCTTCGATCTCCCAGGCGTCCAGCGGGTTCTTCTTGGCAAGGACCTTGGCCCCCTTGCTGGCGGGGCCGTCGATGAAGTTGGGGCGCTGCGGCGCGCGCAGGTATCGCACATCCTTGGCCGGGGTGGCGTACACGCGATCATGATTGGGGCCGACGTATTCGGCGCGCAGGTGATCCACGCTGATCGCTTTGCCGGTATCGTTCTGGATGACCACCAGGACCGGTAGCACGCCATACTGATAAGGATCGACTTTTCCAAAGGCGACCTTTACCTTTTCCCCGGATTCGTAAGGTTCAACGCCGATGGTGAGCTTGTCGTTGGTTTGGTGATGGGGCAGGGTGTCCGGGGGCCCCGGTTTGAACGGCGGGGGTGTCTTGTCCGCCGCGAACGCGGCGGCTATACTCATGAGTAGAGCCAAACGTTTGAAAACAAAAGGCATCTATTTCCTCTACCGAGTCCTTCAGGCGTTCGGGCTGCCTGTCCTCTTATTGTATTTCCTCTTCCGCGACTGGCGCAGCCGGGGATACTGGCGGAGTTTACCGCAACGCTTTGGCTTCCTTCCGCGCTCATTTAGACAGACCGGTCCGGGGGCCATCTGGTTGCACGCAGTTTCGGTGGGCGAGGTGCTTTCCTGCCTGGAATTCCTGCGGCGGCTGCGGGTGGAGTTCCCGCGCAGCGGGCTGTTTGTTTCCACATCCACGCTGGCGGGGAAGGCCACGGCCGATGAGAAGCTGCGCGGGCTGGCCGACGGCGTGTTCTACGCGCCCGTGGACTATGTGTTTGCGGTGCGGCGCGTGCTGCGAACGCTGCGGCCGTCGGTCGTGGTGGTGGCCGAGACGGAACTGTGGCCGAACCTTTTCCGCGAGGTGAAGCGCACCGGAGCGGCGCTCACCCTGGTGAACGGCCGGATTTCGGATCGTGCGTTTGGGCGTTACCTCTCGTCCCGGTGGTTCTTCCGGGCCGTGCTGCCGTCGCTCGATTCCATCCTGGCGCAGACCGAGCGAATCCGCGAACGGTTTGTAGCGCTGGGCGCGCCGGCCGGGCGCGTGCTCCAGAACGGCAATTTCAAATACGATTTCGAAGCGCGCGCTGTGGATAGCGGGTCGCCCGTGGTGGCGCTGGTGGACCGTGTGCGGCCATCGGCGGTGTGGGTTGCGGCCAGCACCATGGGTCCGGCGGATGCGGGGGACGTAGACGAAGACGACGTGGTGATTGAAGCCTATCGCCAACTGGCGGCGCGGCGGCCTGACCTGATGTTGATTCTGGCGCCACGCAAGCCGGAGCGGTTTCGTGTGGTGGCGGAAAAACTGGACGCCGCCGGCATCGCGTATGTGCGGCGGCAGGCGTTGGGCTCCGGCGACGCGGCGCGCGTGCTGCTGCTCGATACCATCGGCGAGTTGAGCAGCCTGTTTTCGCTGGCGGACGTGGTGTTCATGGGCGGAAGCCTGGCGCGCCGCGGCGGGCACAACATTCTGGAGCCGGCGCTGTTCTCGAAGCCCGTCATCATGGGGCCGCACATGGAAAATTTTCAGGCCATTGCGGAAGAGTTTCGCGCGGCGGGCGCGTGCGTGGAGATTGCGGGCGGGCAGGAACTGGCCGGGGCGGTCGAACGGCTGCTGCGGGATGCGGATGCGGCGCGCGCCATCGGCCGGCGGGCGCAGGCCTGCGCGGAG
Organism: Bryobacteraceae bacterium; assembly: GCA_049519475.1. Taxonomy (GTDB): domain Bacteria; phylum Acidobacteriota; class Terriglobia; order Bryobacterales; family Bryobacteraceae; genus PALSA-129. The sequence goes on from JBEKQS010000010.1 coordinate 18,292, forward strand.
GCGCGCCGCGGCGCAACCGCTCGTGCAGTCGAAGAAGTGCGGCGGCTGCACGGTGAGTGCGTGCCGCGCGCCAGACCCGCATGGCCGTGGCTGGCGGTGGCCTGGCCGCTGGCGCGGATTTGGGAATGGGGCGCGAAACGGCGCCAGCGGCGCCACGGCGCGCGGCGGCGCAAGCTGGACGTGCCGGTGATCAGCGTGGGCAATCTGACCATGGGCGGCACCGGCAAGACGCCGTGCGTGCTGCGGCTGGCGGAACTGCTGCACCAGCGGGGCCATCGCCCCGGAATCCTTACCCGCGGCTACGGGCGCAGTTCTCCGCATGAATATGTCACCGTGCCGCCGGATGGCAGGGTTGCCGTCCAGCTATCCGGGGACGAGCCGCAGATCTTTATCCGGTCCGGCCTGGCCGCCGTGGGTATCGGGGCGGACCGCTTCCAAGCCGGCGCCCGGCTGCTGCGCGAAATTGGCGCGGGCGTACTGCTGCTGGACGACGGATTCCAACATTGGAAGCTGGCGCGGGATATGGACATCGTCTTGATTGACGGGTTGGACCCGTTCGGCGGCGGCGGCGTTTTTCCGCTGGGGCGGCTGCGCGAGCCGGTGGATGGCCTGGCGCGCGCCGATGCCGTTGTGATCACGTGCAGCGGCCACTCCGACCTGGCTGCTGCCATCGAACACGAAGTGCTGCAGTGGAACCGGCGGGCGCCGGTGTTTCGCGCCATGGTCGAGCCGCACGCCTGGGTGGAGCACTCCACCGGACGGCGGTTGAACGTCGCGCCGAACCCGTTTGCGCGCGCGGGTGTTTTCTGCGGCCTGGGCAATCCCGAGTCTTTCCGGCGGACCCTGCAGGCGATGGGCGTGGACATAGCGGAATGGATCGATTTCGACGACCATCATCGCTACCGGCCGCGCGAGCTACGCCACATCGCGCAGCAGATGGCGTCGCGGGGCGCGACGGCCCTGGTGACCACCGAGAAAGACGCCGTGAACCTCTGTGAAGCCTGCGACGAACTGGTGGCGCCGCTCCCGCTTTACTGGCTGCAGATCCGGATGCGGATCGCAGGGGAGGACCAGTTGATGGCGGAAGTGGAGCGGGTGATCGGCAATCGCGCGCCTTCCGTTCGGTGATTGGGTCAGGCCATCAAGCGAACGGCCGCACCGTCTCCGCCCAACGTCGCCTCCGCGGCGGAAGTGTGTCCCGACACGAGTGCAGCGTTACAAGACCGCAGTGAGATGAATCTCGCCCGCCAACGGGGTTATCCATTTTTGTCTGCCATGCCCCGGAAGCGGCTTCTCAGTGACTTGAATCACGCCAAAGCGCTCCAAGACCTGGACATCGCGGGTCACTGCGCTCCTGTCGCGCTTCAGTTTCCTCGCGAGCGTGCTGATCGATGTTGGTGTCTCTTTGACCTGCTTGAGCAGAAGCACGCGCTTCTCTGTCAGGACATGGAGGAGAGCCTCGACGTCTTCGAACGCGACTAGCCTGATGGACGGAATGGTTTCGCCCTGATCCGCCGCCTTCGCAAGTTTGCGCCCCCGTTCGAAGAACGACTCCACTCGCCCCACCCGAATTTCAGTCTTGCGCACGTCTGACCTCCTTCGCCAGCCGATTCCACTCCTTTTGGAAGCGCGCTTCGATTTGTTCGAAGCTCTCAAAGCTGACCTTGGTTACCCTGCCTCTGTAGTGACGGTGATGGCGTCCGTGAGCTGAGTCAAAGCCCAGCACGCTGGCATCGGCTCCCCTTACTTCCGCAACAGCGCCGACGCGCACCACAGCAGCGGCGCTTGCCCGTGTAAGTCACCCGTGTTTTGCTTGCGATCCAGGTAATACTGCAGGTCGCTCTTCTTATTCGTCCCTTCGCACACGTTGGTGATGTCGCCGTCTTTATTGATATAGCCGATCAACGCCAGCCATGCCTTGCGCGCCGCCTCGCCATAGGTGCTCTCCTTCAACCACCCGTTCTTGACGCCCGTGATCGTCGCGAACGTGAACATGCCCGTGGAGGAGGTTTCCGCCCACGCTTCCGGATGGTCGATGAGCTGTTTCCACATTCCATCGGCGCCCTGGTACTTCAAGAGCGACTCCATCATCTTCGTATAACCTTCCATAATCCGCGCCCGCCTGGCATGCCTCGCCGGCAGGGAACGCAGCAGTTCGGCCATCCCCACCGCCACCCAGCCGTCGCCCCGGCCCCAATAAAACGGCACGTCCGGCGCATGGAAGAAAAGGCCGTTGGGTTGTTGCAGTTTATGCAGGTAGGCGGTCATTTCAAGCGCCGCCCGGTCGATATATTTCTGGTCGCCCGTGGCGCGGTAAGCCTGCACCTGCACTGCCGTGATCATGAACATGTCGTCGATCCAGAAGCGCGTCTCGCTGGTCAGCCCGTCCGCATCCGGCGTCTCCCACTGGCGGTCGGCAATCATTTTTCCCAGGTCCAGATATTTCTGCTCTTTCGTCTCGATGTAGATTTCCAGGGGAACCGCGCCAAATACGGAGAAATCCACGTGCCGCTCCGTCGGGACCAGCTTGGCGTCGGTCGTCAGCAGCGGGTCGAACCGCGCAATCAGCCGGCGCGTCAAATCTTTGTCGCCGCTCAGTTGCGCGAAGGTCAGCGCTCCGTACCAGGTGCACGTTTCCGGATAAATGATGGTGTTGTCGCGCAAGTGCTTGCTCGCGACAAACCGTTCCGCCACGCGTTTGCCGATCTCCTGGGGAGAACTCCCCGCCGGCCAGTTCTGGAATTCCTTCTGCGCGTATCCCTGCCCGGCGAACCCCAGAAGCATGGCACAGGCCGCCGCCGTTCGCGAAATCGATTTGCGTTGTAAGTTCATTGCCTCAACCTTTCGGAAAAAACTCTTCCACCGGGAACGAATGGCGCACCACCTCGCGTATTTCGTCCAAAGATTTCAATTGCCCGGCGCCCATCGCCTGCACCAGGGCGTTGCCGGCCGCCGTCGCTTCCACCGGTCCGGCCACCACCCGCCGCCCTGTGACGTCGGCCGTGAGCTGGTTCAGCAGGCGGTTCCGCGAGCCGCCGCCCACAATGTGGATCACATCCACCGCCCGTCCCGTCAGACCCTCCAGCGTCTTCAGAACTTCCCGGTACCGCACCGCCAGGCTGTAGAAAATCGCGCGGCACACTTCTCCATCGTCCCGCGGCGCCTGCTGCCCGGTCCTCCGGCAATGCTCGCGAACTTTCTCCGCGCTCTGCCCCGCGGCGTAGAACGCTTCCAGGTCCAGCACCGTCTCGGCCGGCTGCGCCTCCCCGGCCATGGCCGTCAGTTCCTCGTAGCCGTATTCTTTCCCCTCCAGCGCCCAGGCCCGCCGGCACTCCTGCAGCAACCACAGCCCCGGAATGTTTTTCAGAAACCGTATGGTGCCTTCCACCCCAACCTCGTTTGTGAAGTTGGCCGTGAGCGACCCGTCGTTGATCAGCGGGCAGCGAAGTTCCATTCCCATCAGCGACCAGGTTCCCGAGCTGATGTAACACCACCGCGAATCGGCCGCCGCCGGAACCGCCGCCACGGCCGCGGCCGTATCGTGGCTGGCCGTCGTGTACACCGGCGTCCCGCGGTCCAGGCCGCATTCCTCCGCAACCTGCGGAACCAGCGTGCCCAGCAGCGTGCCCGGCTCCGCCAGGTCTGCCGGCAGGCCGCTCGGGATTCCCAGCCTTCGCAACAAATCAGCGGCAAATTGTTTGCCTGCCGGATCGTAAAACTGCGACGTGCTGGCAATCGTCCGCTCCGCCCGCATCTCGCCGGTCAGAAAATAGTTGAACAAATCCGGCATGAACAGCAGGCGCCGCGCCGCCTCCAGCACCCATGGCGCCTCCCGCCGGGTGGCGTAGAGCTGATACAGCGAATTCAGTTCCATGAACTGGATCCCCGTCCGCTCGAAGATCTCCGCCCGCGGCACCACCGCGAACGTGCGCTCCATCATCCCCACCGTGCGCGCATCGCGGTAGTGGCGCGGATTGTCGATCAGCGCGCCGTCCGCCCCCACCAGCCCGAAATCCACGCCCCAGGTGTCAATCGCGGCGCCATCCAGGCCCTCCGTGGCGCGCGCCGCGGCCCGCAGCCCTTGTTTGATTTCCTGAAACAGTCCGAATGTGTTCCAATACAATCCCGTCGGCAGCCGCACCGGCACATTCGGGAACCGGTGCAGTTCCTGCAACTCCAGCAGGTGGCCGGAGAGCCCGGCCAACATGGCCCGTCCGCTCTCGGCGCCGAGGTCAATCGCAAGGTATCGATGAGCCGCCACTGTTCAACTTTCTCACGAGCGCCGGCAACTGCGTCAAGCGCAATCGACAGGGCGCTTCGCGTTATGCAACGTGAAACCGAAGAAACTCGCCCTTCCGTGGCTGGCAACCTGTTTCGCCCTTACTATGGCGCTATAATTGGCCTAAACCAGCCTGATCGCACCGCACCATGATAACCGCCTGCGTTTGCGTTGGCAAAACTCGAAAGCTGCCGTTGTCGCCCTAACCTCCCCATGTCGCATTCTCACCTGCATCCGCGCGATGAAATCCTCCAGGCCATGGAGCGCATTTACCGCTATCGCATGACCACCACTTCCGGAGGCAACCTTTCCATCCGCGAAGAAAACGGCGACGTCTGGATCACTCCCACCCGCGTCGATAAGGGCAGTCTCCGCCGCGAAGATATCGTCTGCATCCGCGCCGGCGGCGCCGTGGAAGGAACGCGCACGCCTTCTTCCGAGCTGCCTATCCACCAGCAGATCCGCGCCCGCCGCCCCTCGCTCGGCGGCATCGTCCACGCTCATCCCACCGCGCTCGTGGCCTTTAGCCTGGTTCACCAGGTGCCCAACACGCGTCTCTTTCACCAGGCGCACGACGTCTGCGGCGCAGTCGGCTTCGTGCCCTATGAACTGCCCGGCAGCGCCGCGCTCGGCGCTCGCGTGGCCGCCACTTTCGCCGAAGGCTTCGACTGTGTCATCCTCGAAAACCACGGCGTCGTCACCGCCGGCGACACGCTCCAGCAGGCCTTCCGCCGCTTCGAAACTTTGGAATTCACCGGCAAGACCATCATCAAGGCGCGCCTGCTGGGCGGCGAGATCCGCTACCTGAGCGATCTCCAACTCACTCTCGAACACGATCGCGCAGGTCGTCTCGGAGAATTCGCGCCCGGCGTTTCTTCCAGCCACGAACGGGAAGTCCGCCGCGGCTTGTGCGAGTTCGTGCGCCGCGCCTACCGCCAGCGCCTCTTCATCAGCACCCAAGGCAGTTACTCCGCGCGCATCGACGCCTCTTCTTTCGCCATCACGCCTTACCAGGTGGACCGCGGCACGCTCGCGCCCGAGGACCTCGTGCTGATCCGCGACGGCCGCGCGGAAGCCGGCAAAGTACCCAGCCGCGCCGCCCGCATCCATGAGGCCATTTACCAACGCCATCCCGCCGTCGGCGCCGTGGTCAATGCCTATCCCGTAAACGCCACCGCCTTCAGCGTGACCGGCGCGCCCCTCGACACTCGCACCATCCCGGAAAGTTACGTCGTCGTGCGCCACGTCGGCCGCGCGCCCTTCGGCCTCCAATTCGGCGACGGCTCCTCGCTCGCCGCCCTCATTTCCCCGGTGCAACCCGCCCTCGTCCTGGAAAACGACGGCGTCCTGGTCACCGGCGCCAGCGTGCTCGAAGCCTTCGACCGTCTCGAAGTGCTCGAATCCACTGCCGAGGCCCTCATCAACTGCCGCGCCCTTGGCACCTTGCAGCCCTTGTCTGCGGATGTCACTCGCGAATTGGACCAGGCCTTCTTCGGTGAGCGGACAGACTGAACTTTCCCCTGCCTTCCAATTCCCGATCGCCCGTGCTGGTGCGGGCACAGCCGTACTTCACGCGGTCCATAATGGGACGGCAAAACGGAACGGCGCAATCCCTGTTTTTACAGGGGTGCTCGACGCGTCCTGAAACCTACCGGTTGCGAGACAGTCGCGCGCGCTGACGGCGGTCCGGTACAACCTCCGTTCGAGCAATTACTTCACGCAATTACTTCGCGTCCCTGGCTGAATGCCATAGTTACGGTACAATGAGGCCTGAAGACTCGAATGTGCCCTCTTCGGGTGTGTTCGCGGGGAGTGGCCGACGAATGAAGGAGAGTGAATCTCATGACGATGCCTTGGTTGGCGGTGAGGCTCTTGGGGGTTGCCCCGCCGCCAGATGGACCAACGCCACGATCTCACTGGCGGCGTCGGCAGCCGCGTCGTCCAGCCCCAGCGATGGAACTACGATGGTCATCGCCAGCTTGCCCGGATTCTCCTGGTGCGAGTTAACAGGCCGCCAGCTTCCGTCTCTCTCATGGATCCCTTCAGCGCGAGAGCGCGCTGAATCGCATTCGCCCGGCCACTTTCTGCTTCTAGGTACAGTTCCAGCGCTTCCGACACCACATTCGAGAATCCCTTCTCGCCCCTCTTGGCGGCCAATTCGAGCATGCGCGCGCGATGTTCAGGCTTCATCTCAATGGTGGTTCGCATGCTTCCACATGCATGTCATGAACCAGCCCTTCTTACCGGGCTCGCGGTTCCGTGCTGAGTAGGGGTACGTTCGGAATTGCCTGATTCGCCTGGGAAATCGCAATGCCGTTCTTACTTCCCCTCCGGCAGCCCCGTCACTCCCTTGCTGTCCTTCACCGTCACGGCGCTTCCGTCCGCCGTCCGAATCCTGATGTTCTTGAACGTCCAGTTCTCCGCGTTCTGTATGCTCCCCGCCGTCTTGGCTTCGATATCCAGATCCTCGAACGTAAAATCCTGTAGCGGCGAATCCTTGTAGGAACTCACCGAAAACGCCCGCTGCGCGCCCCTCGACTTGGTCCCCGAAATATGCACGTTGCGGAAATGTGGCAGCCCCTTCTCCGGTTCGACCGGCGTCAGCAGCACCTTCCAGTAGTCCGGTATCTCCGTCATCCCCGCCGGCAGCGTCGCGTAACTGTAACTCGGGTTCCAGTTCAGCGTGATACTCACCGGCGTGTTCACACCCTGCGTGTCGATATCGTGAATCACAATGTTCTCGGTGGTGCCGCCCCGCGTGCTCGCCGATTTGAACAGCACTCCGTTCGGCACGCCCGCCAGCACGTGAATCCGGTACGCTTCCACGTCGCGGATGCCGCCTGAAGTCTCGCTTCCCACCGTCACGCCCGCCGCTCCGCCGCGCACCGTGCTGTCCCGAATGATCACTTTCTCGGTCGGCCGGTTCACCCGTAACCCGTCCGCGTCCCGTCCCGCCTTCAGGCAGATGGCGTCGTCGTTGCAATCGATGTCGCAGTGTTCCACCAGCACGTTCGACGACGAGTCGATATCGATCCCGTCCGTGCTCGGCCCCTTACCGCCGATATTGTCGCGGATCGTCACGCCATCCACGGTCACGGTCTTCGAGTAGCAGATGTGCACGGTCCAGAATCCCGAGCGGTTCAGCGTCAGCCCGCTCAAATCCACATCCGACGATTTGTAAATCTGGATCAGCCGCGGCCTCTGGCAGTCGTAGTCCGCCGCCCACCGCAGTCCCCGCGGCTCATAATCCTCGCGCCGCAGTTTCCAGTATTTGTCCCACCAGATCTTGCCGTCCCCGTCGATTATCCCCTTGCCGGAAATCTTCACCCCCGTCTGCTCGTACACGTTGATCAGCGCCGCCGGCCATTTCATTTCGATCCCCGCCACGCGCGTCTGCATCACCGGGTATCCCGCCAGGTCCTGGACGCCGCGGATCTCCACGCCTTCGTCCACGCGCAAGGTCGTGCCCGATTTCAAAAACAGCGAGCCCGTCAAATAAACTCCCGGCTTCAGCACAATCGTGCCGCCCGCTTTCGCCGCCGCGTCGATAGTCTTCTGTATCGCCGCCGTGTCGTTGCTCTTGCCGTCGCCTTTGGCTCCGTAATCGCTCACCCGGAACTCCGCGCCGTGCGCCACCGCCACCGTCAAAATCGCAATCGACAATTTGATCATAAGTTGCCCAAAGTATAACATTGGAAAACGCAAAACCGCCCCGCGCCGCTCGCGTATGATGAAGGAAGGCTCATGCCACTCAGAAGTGTAAAACTCGCTGTCCCCGTTCTGTTCGCCGCTGTCGCGCTCGCGCAAACTCCGCCTCCCGCCCTCAAGTTCGATTTCGGCGCCGCCACTCCCGCCCCCGGCTACACACAGGTCCTGGCCACCACCGTGTATTCCGACGACCTCGGCTACGGCTTCGAACCGGGCGCCAATCTTACCAATATCCATCGCGGCGGCGGCGACCCGCTCCGCGACGATTTCATTACCAGCGACACGCCCTTCTACTTCTCCGTCAAAGTGCCCGAAGAGGGCAACTACAAAGTCACCGTCACTCTCGGCGATCGCGAGGCCGAGTCCGTCACCACCGTCAAGGCCGAATTGCGCCGCCTCATGCTGGAGCGCGTTCGTCTCGCTCCCGGCCAGTTCGAAACCCAATCCTTTATCGTTAACGTCCGCACCCCGCAAATTGCCGGCGACGGCGAGGTTCGCCTCAAGGATCGCGAAAAAACTTCGGAAGCGCGCGCCTGGGACAACCGCATCACGCTCGAATTCTCCGACGCCCATCCCGCCGTCTGCGGCCTGGAAATCGAAAAGGCCGACGGCATCCCCACCATCTTTATCGCCGGCGATTCCACCTCCACCGACCAGCCGGTCGAGCCCTACAACAGTTGGGGCCAGATGCTGACTCGCTTCTTCAAGCCCGATATCGCCGTCGCCAATCACGGTGAATCCGGCGAATCGCTCCGCGGCTTCATCGGCGAACAGCGGCTTGCCAAAGTGATGAGCCTCATCAAGCCCGGCGATTACCTGCTCATTCAGATGGGCCACAACGATCAGAAGGAAAAAGGCGAGGGCATCGGCGCATTCACCAGCTACGAAACCGACCTCAAGAAGTTTATCGCCGAAGCCCGCCGGCACGACGCCATTCCCGTGCTGGTCACTTCCATGAACCGCCTCACCTTCGACGACGCCGGCAAGATCACCAACAGCCTCGGCGATTATCCCGAAGCCGTCCGGCAAGCCGCCAGGGAAGAAAACGTCACGCTCATCGACTTGAACGCCATGAGCAAGCTCTTGTACGAAGCCCTCGGCCCCGCCGACGCGCACCTGGCCTTCGCCGGCCAAGACACCACTCACCACTCCGATTACGGCAGCTACGAACTGGCCAAGTGCATCGTCGAAGGCGTCCGCCACAGCAAATTGCCGCTCGCGAAGTACCTGTTCGACACGCCGCCGTTCGATCCTTCGCACCCCGACCCGTTCGCCAAATTCGATCTTCCGCCGGACCCGGCGGCCACCGCCCAGCGGCCTTACGGCCAATGAAGCCGCCAATCAGAGCCGCGACCGTCAGGGAGCGTTCGCCGTCACGAACTGTCACCCCCAAGTTCTAACGCTCCCTTACGGTCGCGGCTCTGCCCGAAGCGCGCGCAAGAGTGGGGCGGACTCCTGAGACCTGCTACGATTGGTTCGGCAGCCAGAAGGGAGCAACCATGCGCTGGTATCACTATGTGGCGTACTTCTTAGGGGGCGCATTCCTCGCGAACACCCTGCCCCATCTCGGCAATGGGATCTCGGGGCATGCCTTCCAGAGCCCTTTCGCATCGCCACCCGGGGTAGGCTTGTCCTCCTCGACGGTCAATGTCCTATGGGGCCTCTTCAATCTTGCCGTCGGCTACCTGCTCGTCTATCGTGTCGGCAGTTTCAATCTGCGCAAGACCGGGCACGTGCTCTCGCTCGGCGCGGGCATCCTGATCATGTCGCTAATGCTTGCCCACGCGTTCGGACGGTTCCACGGCGGCCTGTGAGCTCATCGCCACGCTTTCACAGCGACCTCGCACCCTATGACGCGACCGTTGTCCCCAAGTAGTTCCCATATCCCACAATCATGGTCGACGCCACCAGCACCGCCAGCGCCGCCGTCAGCCACATCTTCGTCCGCGCGCTCGTCCCGCGCCACTCGTGCAGGCCGATGCCCCACAGGCTGCTAAAAATAATGATGCTCGCCATGTGCAGCGTCCAACTCGAGAACTTGTACTTCCCCATCTGCGTTTCGCCCATGGTGTAGAAGAAAAACTGGAAGTACCAGGTGGTTCCCGCCAGCGCCGAGAAGAAATAGTTCCAACCCATGGGCGCGCGTTCCGGTTCCCGTCCGCCGCTGAAATACTGGTGGCCGGACTTGTTCCGGATGTTCAGCGCCACGCACCAGATGCAGTTCGTCGTGAACCCGCCCAGCAGCACCACCACCAGCACGGGCAGGCCCTGCCACAGCGTGGTCGTTCCATGGTGCAAGGTCAGCGCTTTAATCGGGTCGCCGGCCCGCAGACCGTAGGAGAAGCACGCGCTCATCACGCCCGAGAACGTCGCCACGATCACGCCCTTTTTCAAATTGAATTCCTTGATGACTTTCTGCTTCTCCGCCGCCGACATCTCCTTTTCTTTGGACATGCCCGCCTTACCGGCGCACGCGATCCCGCCCAGGCAAACCGCTACGCCGAACAGAATCACCCGGCCCGATACCGTCCCCAACACGCTCGTCGCGAACACTCCGTCGAAGATCGGCGGCATCAACGTCCCAAACGCCGCGCAATATCCCAGCACCATCGCCATCCCCAGCGACATGCCCAGATACCGCATCGTCAACCCGAAGGTCAGCCCGCCCAGCCCCCACAACAGGCCCCAGAAATAGCACCAGAAAATCGTGCTCCCCGGCGTCTCGCGGAGCACCGCCGGCAGGTCGTTGGTCATGATCGTCCCCAACACCCAGGGAGCGATGATCCAACTGAAGAAGCCGCCCACCAGCCAATACGTCTCCCACGACCATCGCTTCACGCCGCGGTACGGAACATAGAAACTGCCGGATGCCAGACCACCCAGCCAGTGGAACATCACGCCAAGCGCGGGATTCGGTGTCATAAGTTTGCCGGTCGGTGCAAAGTCTGTATTGTACGGTGTTGCGGGCCGCCACGGCCACCTGCTTCGCCGGTTCCGCCGCCTTTTTTGTAATGCGGAACATCCCGCGAGCCCTCCCCAGCCGTCTATTTCTCCGCAAACACTGCGTTTACCATGACAATTCGCGCTTTTGCCCGCATCCGCCCGCCCCGTTCCCGCCGCTCTTGCGTTTTGAATCTCAAAACTGCTACAACAATGGAGGTCTCCGTCTGAACGCTGCCGAGGGGTCCAAGTGAAGACTTCCAACCACAGCCGGTACACTGTCAAATCGCTCGTCCACGCCTCTCGCGTGCTGGAAGTTTTCCAGAAGCCCGGCGACATTCTCCGCTTGCGCGACGTCGTCGAACGCACCAACTACAACAAGGGCATGTGCTTCCGCCTGCTCTACACCCTCCACCAGTGCGGCTTCCTCGATAAGGTCGGCGAGAATCATTACCGCCTGGCCGCCGAAGTGCGCCGCCGCCGTTTGTACCGCCTCGGCTACGCCGCCCAAGGCCAGGAGGCTTCCTTCGATCGCGCAGTCCGCGACGGCCTCAGCCGCGCCGCCGATCGCGCCGACGTCGAACTCATCGTCGTCGACAACCGCTATCAGCCCAAGATCGCTCTCCGCAGCGCCGACTACCTGATCCGCGAACAAGTCGATCTCATCATCGAATTCCAGACCGATGAAATGATCGCCCCCGCCATCGGCGCCAAGTACCTGGAGGCGCACATCCCTTTCATCGCCATCGATATCCCCCATCCCGGCGCCACTTACTTCGGCGCCAATAACTACCAGGCCGGACTTATGGCCGGCCACTATCTCGGCCGCTGGGCCAAACGTCACTGGAATTCCGAAGTCGATGAGATTCTGCTCATCGAGTTACAGCGCGCCGGATCTCTCCCCAAGACGCGCGTTCGCGGTATTTCCGTCGGCATCGGCGAGTCACTCCGCATCGCCGAATCCTGCCGCACCGTTTCCATCGATGGCGACGGCCAGTTCCAGACCACCCACGAGCGCGTGCGCAAATACCTGCGCGAATCCAAAGCCCGCCGCATTCTGGTCGGCGCCGTCAACGATTCGAGCGCCTTGGGCGCGCTACGCGCCTTTCAGGAAGCCGGCCGCGCCGCCGATTGCGCCATTGTCGGCCAGAATGCCGAAACCGAAGCCCGCGCCGAACTCCGCACTCCCGGCACCCGCTTAGTCGCCTCCGTAGCCTATTTCCCGGAAAAGTACGGCGACGGTCTCATCCGCCTCGCGCTGGACATCCTCGGCAACAAGGCCGTTCCGCCCGCCATCTTCACCAGTCACCAGGTCATCACTCCCGAAAACGTCGACCACTTCTATCCCAACGACGGTCTCCTTTCCGGCCCCGCCTAAACGGCTCAGTACGTGGTTTCAGAAGTTCGCTCACGTATTGCCAGACCGCTTGCTTACGCGCGCGGCTCCGATCAGAGCCGCGACCGTGAGGGAGTGTTCTTCGCGGAATACGAGAGGGCATTGATGAAACGGTGTACTTAGATTAGCTAAAGCACTCCCCTACCAGCCGCACAGCGCTTCGATGTGGGCGGCCGAGCCGTCACGCAGCCAGGCGTCGAGTTGCGCGGGCTCTTTCAGTTGTTGGCCGCGCATGCGCGGCACAATCAGGTAGCGGCAATCCAGATCGGCCAGGGCCGTCATATCGCCCCACAGCTTCTCGAACTGCGCCACCGGAAAGATGTCTTCCTGGCCCTTGCCCCAGCGCTTCTTGACGTCCTTCAGAGTAATGTAGGTGGGCATCCGCGCGGCCAGGCGGCGCGTGGCGTCGCCGAGTTTCTCTTCGTCGGCGAGATCGCTGCGGTCCACGCCGAACACGGCCAGCACACGGTCCAGATCGAGCCAATAGGTCGCGCTGTTGTAATACGAAAGCTGGGATTCCACCTCTTCGCGCGGCAACGCCATTCCCTCCACCAGCCGCAAACCGCCGTTGACTCGCGCCAGGCCGCCGCCGCGGTCCTCCAACTGGCGGGCAATCACTTCGCAAGTGAGGCCCGCGCCCTTTTCGATGTGGTAACCCAGCAGGGCCGCGTCCAGATCGGCGCCGGTGGTGTCGATGTTGTGCACCATCAGGTAGTTCAGCCGGGGATATTCCCCCAGCAGGCGGAGCAGCGTGCCGTTGCGAAGCAGGTTGGAGATCTCGTACCAGTGCCCCACCGGATGCAGGCACTGCAGCGCAAGGTTGTCGGTATAGTTGCTCCCCTCGCCGGCCTGGCGCGCCCACTGGATCAGCGTGTGGTGGAGACTTTCGCGCACTTTCTGCGCCTGTTCGTCGAGCAACTGCTGCGGCATCTCCTCCCAGGCGAAACGCAGATCGCGTTCCATGGGAACCATGCGCAGGCCGATGCTCCGGCCGGGCGAAAGCAGCACCGGACCGGGGTAGCCGTAGTTCCGGCAAGCGCCAAGATGAGCGGCCATGGCGTCGTGCGTCAGGTAGCTGGTGGTGAAGACATGCGGCGGCAGCGTGCCGGTCTCGCGGCCGGTGCGCAGGCTCTTGGCGAGGTGCACTTCCACAAAGCTGCGGTGGCGGCCGCCCAACCGGCAGAATGGGTTGAGCGCCTTCACCACGCCCGCGCCCTTGGTCCAGCGGCTGCCGGTGCCGCCGGCCAGCGAGACCACCGCCACCATGCCGCCGGCCAGGGCATCCAGACCGGTGCGGCGATAGTGCTCGGGCAGACCTTTGGTAGCGTCCGCCAGGTCGCCGGGCCGGACGTCCTGAATATCGCTGTTGGCCGGCAAACGGTTCTGCGCCAGGCCGATGCGGCCGCCGCGCAGGTCGTCTTGAATCTGCCCGTGTTGCACCGCATCGAAACCGTGCGTGCGCAGCAGCGCATCCAGGTTATGGGCGGCGCCGGATGCCTTCTCGTGGCCGCGCGGCAGCAGGTGATCGAACATTTGCTGCACCATGCCGCCGAACTCGGGCAGGTTGCGGCAGGCGGAGGCGAAACGGTCGAGCTCGGCGCGGCGCGCGGGGGAGAGCAACTTGGCTTCGGAGCGCACCAGCGGCGGGACGGCCAGAGTGTAATACTCCGCCGGCATCAGGGCGTCGTCGCCTGCGCGCAGATCCGCGGTAGTGCCGCGCTCGTTGATGGTGAAGTGGTACACCACCGGCTCCATGGCGAACGGCACGGCGTGTTCCATGGCGGCCTTGGTTTCGCTCATGATCCGCTGCAGGCGTTCCTGGGCTTCGGCTTTGCGGCGCGGTTGAAATAGAAAGCCCATGCCGCCGCCGGACATGCCGCCGAGCATCCAGAAACCCCAGAAATCGTCGCCCATTTCGGCGCGCACGCGCTCGATTAAGGTGTGAGTATAAAGGTTCCCGGCCCACCGGATGATGGTCTGAATGGGCCCATCGAAATTGCGCTCGGTGGAGCGGCCGATGCCGCGCACATCGCCTTGCCGCAACTGCACCAGCACTTCATCCAGCGTGGCCACGGCTTCGCGGCGGGCCAGCCATTCCTTTTCGGAGCGCAGCAGGTAGCGCTCCGTGACCATTTCCAGGATGGGGCCCACGTCCTGGGCCATGCCGCCGTGCACCAGCACCAGGCTGTTCTGCAAAGCCTGGCGGGTTTCGGGCGAGATCTCGGCCGCGTCGAAGATGCGATGGCGGGGCAGCAGGCAGCCACGGCTGATGCCGAACTCGGGATCGTCCGGGGTGGCGGCGACGCCGTAGATCAGCTTGATGCCTGGCCACACGCCGCCGGAATCCTGCCATCCGCCGCCGGAACCGCCCAGCCATTCGCCCAGGATGGCGCGCGCGGCCACCAGGCGGCGCTCCTCTTCGTCCAATCCGCCGGTGAGCGACTGCACCTGGCCGGTCGCGCGCATGCAGGCGGAGATCAGGCTGGCCAGCAGACTGGTGGAGACCGCCAGGCGCGAACCTTTCGGAATCCCGTTGACCTTGCTGACGATCTCCAGCCCCAGCCCGCGAGCGCCGGTGAGCCGATCGAGAACCTCGGAGAGCGGCTGCGACGCGCCTTCCATGCCGGGCGGCACCAGTCCGGAGGCGATCACCGCGGCTTTGAGCAATCCGAGGTAATCGCGGGCGAAATCGAAGACTTCGGCGATGGAAGCGATCTCGGCAGTGGCCTGTAAGTCCACGCTGGCGAGCCGCAGCACCGGCTGATCGATCACGCGCAGGTAGGCTTCCACGGGCGGCTTGGGTTCGGCGGGGAGACCTGAGCCGCGGACGGCCAGATCGATGGATATATTGATGACACGCGCGCCTTCGGGGTAGTCCATGCCGAGGAAAAAAATGTCGCTCCAGCCGCTGTGCGTGAGATCCATGCGCACGGGGGTGGATTCCGAAAGCACGGGGTAGAGCCCGGAGGCCGGGCGCAGCAGTTCGGGGCGCAGGCGGAGCGCGTAGTCGGCGGGATGGCCGGTGCGGAACATCCACTGGTTGCCGCGGACCGAGCGCACGCTGCGCCGCACCTGGTCGGCCAGGGTCTGGAAGCCGAGCCCGCGGTAGGCGGCAGCCAGGGCGCTGGAGATGGCGCCTCCCGGTCCGTTGGCGGTCTGAACGGTCAGGAAGAGATCGATAGCCTCTTCGAAGCGGCGCTTCAAGAGGTTGGAATAGCCGCCGAAAGGGATCTGCGAAGCCGCCCCGGCGGGATCGTGCGGGGGGATGTGGTAGCGATGAATGGCGTAGAGGAAGAAGAGCGCGCGAACGCGCTGGTAGAGGTTTTCGCTGGAGCGGCGGAAGCGGTCCAGGGCCTGGCACTCCGCGAGGAGAGCGGCCAGCGGCAAGCCCGCGCAAACGGAATCGAGCGGGCGGTCGCGGGTTTCCGGGTCGGCGGAGGTAATTACTTCGACCAGAGGGCTCACTTTCGGCCACCCTCCGCGAGTGCGTGGTCCGCCAGCATCTCGACCAGGTGGGAAAGCACTTCGCCGCGATCCCGGCCGTGCAGGGCGAGGGCGATTTGGGAAGTGAGCAAGCCATAGCGCGCGCCCAGGTTGTAGCGGCGGCCGGCTTCTTCGACGGCCAGGTACTGCTCACGGTGGGCCAGTTCGGCGAGGACCGCGGAGAGCGAGACGGGCGTCTCGGGCGCGGCGGCGATGGCGCCGCCGAGCAGGTCCATGACAGTAGGGGTGAAGGCGTGGATGCCGAAAAAGCAGAGATAGTAGCCGGCGCGGATGCCGGGGACCACCAGGCGCTGTTCGGCCTCGGTGGGGGTGGGCTTCTCGATCACCGTATCGACGCGGTAGAGCCCGGGGCGGCCGGGTTGCCGGCGGCCGGCGACCGCGCCGAAGAACGGCAACTGGGATTCGCGAGTGGCCTGCACCCCGGAGACGGAGCATTTCTCGGCTTGGGCGATCTCGACCACCTGGAGGGTGGAGGGTTGGCCGGAGCTGACGTAGAGGTGATCGCCGACCATGTGCAGGAAGGGATCGGAGCCCACGAAGGCGCGGGCGCAATGGATGGCGTGACCATATCCGAGCGGCCGGGGCTGGGCCACGAAACGGACCATGCCGGCGTAGCCGCCGGCGGCCTGGGAGTAGCGCGCCTCGTCGCCGGGCCAGACCACCACGCAGATCTCATCGATGCCTGCGGCCAGGGCCTGTTCGATGAGGATGCCGAGGACGGACTTCTCGCGGCCGTCGCGATCGATCAGACTTTGCAGCGGCAGAGCGCGCTGATCGGGCCCGGCGGCGGTGATGACCGCTTTATGAAATCGCAAGTTGGGACGCTCCTGGCAAGCAGTGTAACGGACGGCGCGGATCAGCGGGAGGCGCAGGGCTCTCAGCCTTTTTTCGCAACTTCTCAGAGTCGCGGCTCTGATTGGCGTCGCGCGCGTTCCTGCTCGTCGATGAGTTGCAGGAAAGATTCGGCTTCGGCGTAGCCCGGGCGGAGCTTCAGCGCCTGGTTGAAATCGGCTCGCGCCCGCGCCGGATCCCTCTTGTAGAGCAAATGATAAAGGCCCACGAACAAATGCGCCCTGGGGTCGAGCGGCCTCATGCCGACGATGCGCTCGGCAATCCCGGTGGCTTCATCGAACATTTCGAGCTGGTGATATTCCGCGGCCAGAAAATCGAGCCGCGTGTCGTCGCTCGGGTCGGCGGCGATCTCTTCCTTCAGAATCCCGATATACCAGTGGTTCCTGCGGCGCCGCGCTTCCCGGTCCGAAGAGAATGTGTGATCGATGCGAATATCGGTTTTAAGCAGCCGCCCGCCTCCGGCCAGAATCGAGGCGTCGATGGTTTCATGGACGCGCCCGCGGTACCGATGGTTCGGCCGGTTGGGAAAGAGCCGGACCACGTGATCCGTGAAGTCGGTTTCGGAGTCGGACGAGTGATTGTGCCGCTCCAGGAAATATCCCGCGTTTTCGTCCGGAGCGACGAGCCTTTCGATGGCGGGCATGCTCGCCCCATCCAGGGCCTCATCCGCATCCAGCATCAGGATCCACCGGCCACTGGCGCGCGCGATGGCGAGATTGCGCGCGGCCGCAAAATCGACAATCGTGAAATCGAATGGAATCACTTCCGCCCCGTAGCCGGCCGCCATGCGCGGCGTCGCGTCCGTGGACCCGGTATCGACGACAATCAACTCCCCGGCCAGACCTCGCACCGAATCGAGACACCGTGGAAGATTGCGCTCTTCGTTCTTCACAATCATGCAGAAACTGAGCGCATGCGGGATACGCGGCATTGCTGTTCCGATCACAAGACCAGTGTTTCAGTTTTCTCCGTCAAAGTAGTCATACCATTTCTCCCAGCCCCCCGTAGTTCACCAGCTCGATCCCGTTCCGCTCCAGCGCCGCGCGCGTCTCGGCCGCCATCAGCGCTTCCAGTTCCTCTTCGCGGCTCTCCTTCAACCGTGTGCGCGCCTGCCGCAGAGCCGCTCCGCACCGGCCCGGATGGCACATCAGCTCGGTCGTGCCTTCGGGCACCAGTTGCAGCAGTCGCACCAGCTCCGCCGTGCGGAACCGGCCGGTGATCTGGAATCCCGCGAAATGGTCGGTGGTCCGGCAGCCGTACTTCTCCAGCACCCGCTGAAACCGGCCCCGCAGCAGTCCCATCGCGCCGCTCGCCAGGCGCGTCGCGAGCGGCGTCGTCGCGCCCGCCGCGTTCATCGGAAAATCGAAGGGACGCCGCACCCAGCGGATCCCGAACTCCTGGCTGAGGCGCGCCACCGCGTCCAGCACCGGCGGCGCCAGGTGGGTGTGTTTATGCGTGTCCAGGTGCGTGGGGTAGAGGCCGGCGGCCGCGATGCGCCGCACCTGCGCGGCCAGCTCGTCGTAGATGCGGATCTCGCGCCGCGCCACGGCCGCCAGCAGGCGCCCCACCGTCGGCGGTAAGGCCTTCCCGTTGACTAGCGAATGGCCCCCAACCAGCACCAGGTGGCACCCGATATCGAGCGACGGCGTTTCGCGCGCCAGCCGCACCGCGTCGTCGAAGGCATCTCCGTTGGCCATCAGCGTGGTGGCCGTCAGGATGCCGCCGCGATGCGCTTCCACAATCCCCTGGTTCACATCCGGCGTGAACCCGAAGTCATCCGCATTCGCCACCAGTTGCTTTCGGGAGCTCAAAATATCTTCAGTTGGATGGTGAGGAACTTCTTGGGATTGGCGCGCACGTCCTTCATCAGCGAGTGCATTTCGCCGGTGGCCGCGTTCAGCGAGTCAAAAAGCTGCGGATTGGTGAGCAACTGTCCCACCGTCCCCTGTCCGGCGTTGATCTTGTCCACGAGTCCCGTGAGTTTCTCTTCCAGGGCCACCGCCCGTTGGTAGAGCTGCTCGTCCTTCATCATTTTCCCCGCGGTTCCCTTGCCGGCATTGACGTCTTCCACCAGCTTGTGGACTTCCGCCAGCGTCGCGCGCGCTTCGTCGAAGAGCACCGGGTCTTTCAGCGCCTTCCCGAGCGTGCCCTGCCCTTTCTGCAAATCGGCCAGAATGGCGTCGATGCGCTGCAGAGGCTTGCGCGCTTCCTGGTAGAGAGAGTCGTCGTAGATCAGGTGGGTGAGCGTGCCGTTGCCCGTACGGATATCCGTGAGCAGCTTCTTGCCTTCAGCGGTAATGCCGTTAATCGTGTTGTAGAGCTCTTCGTCTTTCAGAAGTTTTCCCAGGTTGCCCCGGCCCGCCTCCACGCCCGCCAGCAGGTTGTCCACGCGGGTCACGCTGTCTTGAAAGGTGCCTAACAGCTTGGCCATCTGCTTCAGCAATTCGGGAATATCCTGCGATGCCAGCGGCTTCAGCTCGGCGCCATCCACTACGTGCTGCTGGCTGGCGCCCTTGGTGATGTTCAGAAACTTGTCGCCCAGCAGATTGGAGGCCGCCACCCCTACCACCGAATCCACCGGGATCTGCGGCAGGTAGTCCTTCTGCACCTGCATATCGAATTCCACCGTCCGCGCCGGATCGCGCGAGTTGGTCAACTGCAGCTTGTCCAGATACCCCACCGTGATGCCGTTCAAGCACACCGCCGTCCCGTCGGCCAGCCCCGAAGCGTCATCCATGTAGGTGCGCAGCAGGGCGTTGGTCCGGAAAATTCCGCCCTTGGAGCTCGTCAGCAGAAACACCAGCACGAACAAAATCGCGAACGCGCACAGCCCCACCACCCCCACCTTCAACTGTGACCACCGTACTTTGCTCTGCTCCGGCATCGTCTATACCCGCGGCTTCACGAACTTCATAATATAAGGATCGGTGGACAACTCCAGGCGGTCCTGGTCGCCTTCGAAAACCAAACGGCCTTCCTTCAGCACCATGAAAGTGGTCCGCGCGCTTCGCCCGTCCCCGTTTCGCGCCGGCTCCAGGCTTCCCTGTTTCGAATTGTAGCGGAAATTCGCAATCAGGTTGCCGTCCTGATACCGATGCGTCACCAGCAGCGTGGTGGTCTGGCTCAGGTCGCGCTCCTTGATCAGCAGCGCGATGATGAGGTGCGCCGTGATCGGGTCCAGCCCCGCCGTCGGCGAATCGTACAATACCAGCGGCGGCTCCGTCACCACCGCGCGCGCAATCGCCGCCCGCCGCCGCATGCCGCCGGAAAGCTCGCTCGGAAACTTCTCCAGCGTGCCGCCCAGTTCCACGAACTCGAGCGCCTGTGCCACCCGCGGAAGCACTTGCGCCGGCGGGCAGTGGATGGACTTCTGGTTCAGCAGCGGATACGCCACGTTCTCTTCGATGTTCAGCGAGTCGAACAGGGCGCTCTCTTGAAACAGCATCCCGATGCGGCTGCGGATCTCAAACAGCTCCTGTTCCCGCATCTTCGTCAGGTCCCGCCCGAACGCGAAGACCTTCCCCGAATCCGGCCGCACCAGGCCCAGCGCGGTCTTCAGCAATACCGTCTTGCCGCTGCCCGCCGCTCCCAGAATCACTCGCGATTCGCCTTCGACGGCTTCGAAACTGAGATCCGCCAGCGCATCCACCCCGTCGAATGCGACGTGGACGTGCTCGAACCGCAGAATGGAATTCGATGCTTCGGGCATCACGTCGCCTGGCTTACGAAGATTTTGGTGATCAGCAGGTCCAGGACGAAGGTCAGCACGGTCGCCGCCACCACCGCCTGAGTGGTCGAGCGGCCCACCCCTTGCGTGCCCCCGGTGGTCCGCAGGCCGTAGTAACAGCCGATCAGCGAGATCACCACCGCGAACACCAGCGGCTTGAGCAGGCCCTGACCGATGTCGCTCCAGTCCAGCGCCTGCCATACCGACGTCCAATATTGCTTCGAGGGTATCCCCAGATTGAAGTGCGAAATCACCCATCCGCCGAACATCCCCACGAAATCCGCGATGATCACCAGCAGCGGCAGCATCACCGCCGTGGCGATCAGCCGCGGCGTCACCAGCTTCTGCACCGGATCGGTGCCCAGCGCGCGCATGGCGTCGATCTGTTCGGTCACCTTCATCGAACCCAGTTCGCTCGCAATCCCCGACGCGTTGCGCCCCGCCACCATCAGCGCCGTCAAAACCGGCCCCAGCTCGCGCACCAGCGTGATCGAAACCAGTTGTCCGGTCTTACCCATCTGGCCGTACTGCGCCAGCGCGTGGTACATCTGTAAGGCCATCACCGCGCCGCTGAAGAATCCCGTGATGGCCACAATCTGCAGGCTGCCGACGCCGATGGTGTCCATTTGCAGCGCGATGTCATCGCTGTAGTGGGGGCGCCGGACAATGTTCCGAAAGGCCCGTCCTGCGAGCAAGAAGAAGTCCTGAGTCGCGGAAACTGGCTCTTTCAGCAGGTCCAGCAAATAGGTAGGTCCCCGAACTCCGATGCTACCATACTAAGAAGAATGCCAGCCATGAAAGGCCTCACCGATATTCCCGGCATCCGTGTGGGGCACGTCTCGGATTATGAAGCCATCACTGGCTGCACCGCCATCCTGTGCGAGGCCGGCGCGGTCGGTGGCGTCGATATCCGCGGCTCCGCCAGTGGTACGGAAGAAACCCCCGTTCTCGATCCCGGCCACGTCGCTCCCCAGGTCCACGCCATCCTGCTGGCCGGCGGCAGCGCCTTCGGACTGGAAGCCGCCTCCGGAGTCCGCCGTTACCTGGAACACCGCGGCATCGGCTTCGACACCGGCGCCGCCAAAGTCCCCATCGTTCCCGCCGCCATCCTTTACGATCTCGGCATCGGCAAAGCTGACGTGCGTCCCACCATGGCCATGGGCGAAGCCGCCGCCGCCGCCTCGACCACCGACGCCGTCAAAGAAGGTTGTGTCGGCGCCGGCGCCGGAGCCACCATCGGCAAAATCCTGGGGATGAAGCAGGCCATGAAGTCGGGTGTCGGTTCCTTCACCGTCACCCTGCCCGCGGGCGCGCTGGTTTCGAGCCTGGTGGTGGTCAACGCCTTCGGTGACGTGCGCGATCCCGCCACCGGAAAAATTGTCGCCGGCGCGCGCTCCGGCCCCACCAGCCACGATTTCGTCGATACTCAGGAGCACATGAAGCGCGGCGCCGCCGGTGGTTTTGGCGGCCGCAACACCACGCTGGCCGTGGTCGCCACCAACGCCAGACTCACCAAAGTGCAGGCCCGCAAGCTGGCCGAACAAGCCGCGCTCGGCATGGCGCGCACCATTTACCCCGTCAACACGATGTTCGATGGCGACATCGTCTTCGCGCTTTCGCTTGGCGATCACCAGGCCGACCTGAACACTCTGGGTGTGGCCGCCGCCGAAGCCGTCGCCGAAGCCATCCTCCGCGCCGTCCGGTTCGCGAAGAGCCTGGGCGGCGTGCCTGGCTTGGGATAAGCTACGTCCGCTGGATCTTCAGTGCCCACGTGTACTCGTTCGGCTTCTTCTCCGGCAGCGTCACCACCAGGCCGGTGGCCTCGCGGGTAAACTGGAGCGGCCCGCTCACACCCAGCATCTCCACGCGTCCCACTGCGCGCGGATACTGCGGGCTGGCCGCCGCCAGCGTCCGGATGGTCAGCTTCCCGTCCGCCGGCCAGCCCAGAGCGAAGGCGTAGAGCGTTTCTCCCTTCGTGGTGAACCGGATATCCTGCGCGGTGTAGGGCCGAGTCCGGTTCTCATTGAAGTTGCCCGAGCCCTCGACGTCCGGCGCGCCTTCGCCAAACACGCTGAACGGCCGCGTGCCGTAAATCGCTTCCGCGTGCACCGGCATCCAGCCGGCAAGCGAGTCCAGCACCTTGCGCTCGTCATCGTCGATGGTGCCGTCCCCGCGCACCGGGATGTTCAGCATCAGGTTCCCGTTCTTGCTCACAATGTCCACCAGCATCTTGATCACCGTCTCGGTGGTCTTGTACTTGTGATTCTCAAACAGCGACCGCTGGTAATGCCAGTTCCCGATGCAGGTATCGGTCTGCCACGGCGCCAGGAGAATATGGTCGGCCCGCCCGCGTTCGATATCCAGCACCATCGCGCCTACGTGGTCCGGCGAGAGGCCCTTCGAGGTGAGCACCGCTTCCAGACTGCCGTGCGTTTTCATGTTGGAGTTGTAGTAATGCGCCGCGATATCCAAGCCGGCCTGTCCCAGCGGCAGCTCCGTATCGTCGAAGTACAAGAGGTCCGGCTTGTACTTGTCCACCAGCTCCTGGCAGCGCAGGAACCAGCTCTCCACAAACTCGGGATGCTCGGGCGGCGCCTCTTCCGTCCATTTCCCGTCGTGCGCCCTGTGCCAGTCGCGCGCCTCCTTGATGGTGGTGAGCCCCTTCGGTAGCACCATGCTCCGCCCCACGTAGAGCTCCTGCGGATCGAGCCCGTCCCACCATTTCCCTTTGCCCTGCGCCTTGGTCAGGTACCCGTCGTAGGGAACACCCGCCATGGCGCCTTCCGGGTCGTATCCGTAGGCGGGCTGGAACCAGTGCCAGGCGTGCGCCGAGTGGTTCGACACGGCGAACCGCAGCCCGTGCTGGCGCGCCGTTTTCGCCCAGATTCCCACGATGTCTTTCCTTGGCCCCACCCGCACCGAGTTCCATTTGTGGTGCGTCGAATCGTAGCAGTCGAAGTTGTCGTGGTGGTTGGCGAGCGCCATGAAGTACTTCGCGCCGGCCTTCACGTAGAGTTGCATCAGCGCCTCCGGGTTCCAGTTCTCGGCCTGCCATAAGTGGTCGATCTCCAGGAAGCCGAACTGCGACGGGTGCCCGTAATGTTCCACGTGATACTTGTTCTGCGCCTCGCCCTGTATGTACATGTTGCGCGCGTACCAGTCGCCTTGTTCCGGTACGCACTGCGCCG
>JBEKQS010000011.1:0-41514 GCA_049519475.1 Bryobacteraceae bacterium
TTGCGCATTGCGCTCTGCGGGTACGAAGGCGAGCACAAGATGCCACCTTCCTGGAAATGCGTCCCTTGGAAAACCAGGGGCGGGTACGGATCGCAGAGTCACGGTTTAGGACGTGAAAACAGCCACCGGGAGCGGATCTGGTTCAGCCCCCACTGTCTCAAAGCCCTCAAGGAGAAAGCCGCTTAAATGGGCGACGACGACGATCAAGACCAGCAAGAGACGCGCGACACATCGAAAGACGAAGCTCTGCTCAAAGAGATTCGCGACACTTATCGCTCGTTCAAAGCCTACTGGGAGGACGCCCGCAAGGAGCGCTCCATCGATTTACGCTATTTGTCCGGTGACCCATGGGAACCGGAAGACCGCAAGGCTCGCAAGCACTCCTCACGCCCCTGCATCAATCAAGACGAACTCAATCAATACGTCCACGCCCAAATCAACAACCTCCGGCAGAACAAGCGCGGCATAAAAGTGGACCCTTGGGGCAACGGGGCAACGGATAAAACCGCCGAATTCCGGCAGGACAAAATCCGCACCATCGAGTATCGCTCGAAGGCGCAGGGAGTCTACCTCAAAGCCGCGCAGGACATGTATGAGGGGTCTTACGGATTTTTCCGTATTGGCCGCAAATACATCCAGGACGATCCGGACACCACCGATCCACACTGGCTGGATCAGGAGATCGCGATCTCGCCCATCCCGAACCCCGATTCAGTCCTCTACGACCCCAATTGCAAAGAGCCCGACTGGTCCGACGCCCGCAAAGTCTTCATCCTGGACCCCATCCCGCGCGACGAATTCAAGGAGCGGTACCCCAAAGCCCAGAAGACCAGCTTCTCCAACGAAGACATGGTGACTGCGAGGGACTGGATCCAGGATAAAGTCGTCATCGTGGCGGAATACTGGCGGCTCATAGTCACCATCAGCAAGAAGTCGAAAGGCAAAAAGTCGCGCGAGACGACCAGCAAAAAGGTAGTCCAGTACATCACCAATGGCCTAGAAATCCTGGACGAAATCGAGCAGCCAGGCACGGAGATTCCGATTCCGGCCATGATCGGCCTCGAGCGGTACCGCGAAGAGAATGGCGGCAGCGTAAAGCGCGAGCTCTACTCGCTGCCGAGAGTCGCCCGGAATCCGCAAATGATGATCGCCTACCTGGCCTCCCAGGAAGCCGAGGAAGCGGGCATGGCGCCAAAAGTCCCAGTGATCGGCTACACGGGCCAGTTCGATACGGACCAGGAAGCCTGGGAAAACATCAACAAGGAGCCGCGCACCTACCTCCAGGTCGATCCAGTTCCCGACCCGATGAACCCCAACCAAGTGCTCCCGCTTCCCCAGTGGCGGCAGTTCGTGCCCAACTTCCAAGCCTACGAAATGGCCATCGACGGCAAGCGCCGCGCGGTGCAGGCCGCCATGGGAATCGCCTCCCTACCCACCGCCGCCCAGCGCGACAACGAGAAATCGGGCATTGCACTAGAGCGGATCGACACCCAGGAGGCCATCGGAAGCTACCACTTCGTGCAAGGCTTCGAGCGCGCCGTGGAGCGCGCCGGCCGAATCATCGACTCCTGGATGCCCATCGTTTACGACAACGAGCGCGAAATGTGGCTGCACAAAGCGGACGACACGCGCCGCAAAGTCACAGCCAACACCGACCAGCCCTATCTCAACGAGAAAACCGGCCAGCAAGAGCACTACCCCATCGGCGACGAGCAGCACGATATCGGGATTTCCACAGGCCCAAGCTTCGAAAGCCAGCGCCAGGCAGTCTCGGACTTCCTGGACAATCTGATTGCCAACCTGCCCAAGATGCCGGTGCCCCCGCCGGCCGCGGCCAAGCTCCTCGCCATGGCGATTGAAATGAAGAACCTCGGGCCAAAGGGCGACCAAATGGCTCAGATAATTGCCCCGGAGACGCCCGATCAGTCGGGACAGCTCCAGCAGATGCAGCAAGCCGCCCAGCAACAAGGTCAAGTCTTGCAAGCCATGCAGGGCGAATTGCAGAAGCTCCAACTGGAAAAAGCCGGCCATGTGATCGACAACCAGTTCAAGCTGCAGATCGAAAAGATGCGCGAAGAGAACTCACTCGCCATCGCCGAAGTGAACACCAAGGCGCAAGCGCTCTCCGAACGCCTCCAGACCTTCAGCGATATGATGGCCCAGTTCCACGACCAGGCGCACGACGTCGCCCTCCAGGGCCAACAGCAGCAGCACGAAGCCGCGCAAGCCGACCAGCAGCGCCAGGCCGCCGCCGAACAGCAGCAGATCCAAGCCCAACAGCAGCAACAGCAACCCCAGCAGCCTAACCAGGGGGCGCCTCAGTAGGCTCGATCTCGTACTTGAGGGAGAACGGCGCGCCTTTCTCGACTCCCCATTGGTTTTTTTGGTGGGAGTGCTTCTCAAGCCACTCATCGAGTTCCACGGCGAGACTATCGTCGCTGTGGCCCGGCGACCATGTAACCCAGCCGGATTGAGCAGGCCAATACTTTGCGAGCAGAATTTGCTCGCCGCACACGTTACAGACCAAGTACACCCGATTGTTGGCCACCACTAAAGACTACCAGCCAGGACAGCCCACCCCATGAAAAAGATCGCCGCAGTTTTCATCCTTTTCGCCACCGCCCTCCTGGCGCAGTACACCGCCTACGCCCCGGTATCGACCTCCTCGGGCACGATCTCTTCCGCCAGCACCGCCTGCACCGGCACGGCATGCCTGTGGATAACGCTTCCTCCCAATACCGGCAGCGTTACCGCCCAACTGTCGGGAACCTTCACGGCTACCGTGCAGTGGGAAGCCAGCGTGGATTCGATCGCCTGGAATTCCATCTCCGATGCGGCCGGGGGCACCACCAGCGCCAATGCGGCGGGGAGCTGGTCCTTCGCCACGTATGGGCTGCAATATTTTCGCGTGCGGGCGTCGGCCTATACCAGCGGCTCGATTAAGGTTTCGGTGGGGACATCGACCGCAGCGCTCACCGGCCAGGTCAACCTGCAATCCACCGCCCCTGGAACCCAGCAGACAGGCAACGCGAATCTCTCTGGAGTGATGGAAGCAGACGGCGGATTCACCAGCGCATCGGGCGCGGCATTGACCTTGCCAGGAGCTACCCAATCGGCCGCCTCAGCAGCCACGGCCTGCGGTGCCTCACCCTGCATATACCTGGATTCGACCACCGGACAAGGAACGGCACTAAATGCGTCTGGCACGACGGTAGGCGAGACGGTCGCGACTACGACCGCCCGCACAGCCAATCAATTTGTGACGTTCATCAATGCGGCGGGAGTTCCACAGACTGCGGCGATTGCGGCGGGGGATCTGCCGGCCACGTTGTCAAGCGGCACCATCGCACCAAGCTTGAGTGCGACACCCCAGCCCATCAACTGCGCTGCGGCGTGCAGCCCTACAGCAGCCCAACTCTCGATGTCTCAAGTATCCAACTATGGCCAGGGTGCGTCGAGCATCGCCATCACCGGCCCGACGCTCGCCGCTGGGATGAACTTCATCATGATCGTCGGCACGGCCCAAGCATCGAACTACTGGCACTATACGAGCACGACCGCGAACGTCTACTTGGACACCGCAGGGCCATACACGAATGTCGGCTTCGCCGCGCCCGCCGTCGGCAACTCGATTTCCTGTTTCAGCTTTCAGACTGGAGCTGCCACCTACTCGCTGCGGTGCGTGACGCTGAACGGGACATCGTCGGGGAGCTAAGATGACCCGCTGCCTGCTCTTCCTTCTCCCGCTGGCCTGCTGGGGACAATCCTGTACATACTACGTGGCTACTGCGGGTAGCGACTCGGCGAACGGCACATCCTCCTCGACACCCTATCGGACCATCGCTAAGGCTGTCAACGCCGCCACGCTGTCTCCCGGCAATACGGTCTGCCTCAACAAGGGCGACAAGTGGCGCGAGCAAATGACGCCCGCCCAGAGCGGCACGTCTGGCAACGCCATCACGTTCACCAGCTACGGAACCGGCGCCAAGCCCCAGATCCTCGGCTCCATCGACCTGAGTTCCACTTCGGCCTGGACCGAAACCACCGGACCCACCGGGGCGGTGACGCAGGCCAATATGCGGCTCTCGACGGTTAACGGCACGGCCTTCGTGGACTTCGGCGCGGCCGGAGAATTGACCCCATACACCGGGCAATTGCTGACGATCACGGACAGCGCCAGCAACACGATCACCGGCTATATCAAAGCGGCCGGCACGGGCGAGACGTACGGCTCTCAATTGCTCGCCAACACCGCATTCTCGAACACCACCGGCGTAAGCGCTGGATCGGGGGCGACCATTGCATCGGTGGCGGGCGGCCAGAGCGGCAATGCTTTGCGAGTCACCAGCAGCGATACGTCTGGTTGGGACCAGGCTTACGAGTCGATCGCCACCGCGGTGGGGTATCTTCTCAAAGCCTCCACGTACATGGAAAAGGGCACGGACAGCCAGGCCGTATTTCAACTTCAGCAGGCGGCGACCCCTTGGGGCAACTACAACGGCGCAGGAACGACGACGGCGAGCTGGTCGTCAAATTATACGGTCTATGCCACCATGTCCCAGACCGGGCTCAATGTCATTTTCGCAGCTTGCTGCACGGCCACGTCCGGGTTGACCAATTTGTACGATACCGCCAGCGTGACTCAAGTCCTGACGCCCTCCACCACCGGCGTGACGATCACTTCGACCTCCGGCGGGACGACCTACAACTGGGCTTCCCAAGGCGGCAGCTTCAATCCGAACGATGCCAACGGGTACACCTATTCCATCGCGGCAGGCGGCGCGACGAACCTTTGGTACGCGACCTCGACTCTCGATGTCGGTTCGCTGATCTTCAACACTGAAGCTTCTGTGGGGGTCAAGGAATCCACCCAGGGCGCCGCAGTCGCGCAAGGTGAGTTCTATTGGGACACCGTGAGCCGGGTCTACCTGTATTCGAGTTCCAACCCCGGAAGCTTCTACAGCCATATCGAAGCGGCGCAGAAGCAGTTCGGGGCGCTCATTGCGAGCCTGAATTACATCACCATCGACGGCCTGGATTTCCGCTATCAGGGCTTGAACGGCGTGGAGATCAGCTCCAGCCCGACATACGTCACCCCCGAAGACCACGTCACCGTGAAGAACTCGAATTTCGCCTACATCGGCGGGGCCTATGCGGCGGGCACCACGCGGCTGGGCAACGCCGTCGAAGTCTACTCCGGGGCCACGAACATCACGGTCACAAACAACACCTTCAATCAGATTTACGACACGGCGTTCACTCACCAGGGCGGCATTCTCGGATCGGACAGCGGCGATTCCCAGGCCAACGAGGTGTACGGGCCGGATCTGTTCGCTTACAACGTGGTGCAAAATTCCGAGATGTGCTGGGAGTTTTTCGTCTACGGCACCAGCCCCACTGCCACCGGCATCAGAGTCCTGAACAACACCTGCTACAACGACGGCTCCGGCTGGTCGCACTCGCAGAGACCCGACCCCGAGGGCACCGGCTTCATGAGCTGGGGATCGACCGTGGGCACGGTTTCCGGTTGCGCCTTCGAGAACAATATCGTCTATGGGTCGAGCAATTGGCTCTTCACGGCCTGGGGCACTTTGGCGGCGTCGCTTGGCGGCTGGACGGTGGATTACAACGATTATTATCCGGACTCCTCCACCGCGTTCTGCGAGAGTTGCGGCGGAACCACCCCGGTGGGCAACTTCGCCTCGTGGCAAGCGTATTCCTCCCAGGATGCCCATTCGTTCGTCGGCGATCCGAAGTTCGCCAGCCCGAGCGGCGGCGCCTTCACGCTCCAATCCACCTCGCCCGCCAGCGGCACCGGCCTCTACATTGCAGGCGTCACCTCGGCGACTCCAAACGTGGGCGCGCTCGGCACCTTGGCCCCCCCTCTGATTCGGGGCGTCCGGATTAAAGGCAGCAAGATTCAGTAAATTCGCCGGCTCCGAGCGCATCGGGGCAACCCCCAAACAATTCATGCCTACCGAAACACCCGACGTGTCCGTGGAGTCGTCACCCACCACCTTCGAGATCCCTGCCAGCGGCCCGGACTACGCCAGTTGGCGTCAAACCGGCGAGCTGCCGGCCAAGCCGAAAGCGGATTCGACACCCGCCAAGAAAACTCCAGCCTCGGAAGAGGGAAACCCCGCCCCCGCGTCGGAACCGGGTAGTTCACATCAGGAGAAGAAGCCCAAAGGCGACGCCGCCGCGCGCCTCGCCGAGCTGCTGGACGACATCCGGCAGACCGGCTATACCCCAGCGGATCTGAAAGCCCTTCGCAAACAGGCGCCCAAGACGGACGCACAGCCGCAGGCCGAGCCGCCGAAACCGGCAGCCCCGGAGAAAACCGAAAATCCGGCCGGCGATCTGAAGCCACCCGCCAAGCCCGTGCGCAAAGACTTCTTCGAAGGAGGCAAACACGCCACCTACGACGAAGCCGAAACCGCATACGAGGCGGCCAGGGACAAGTACCTGGAGGACATGATCGACTACAAGGATGCCGTGCGCCAGCACCAACGGGCACAGCAGGAGTCGATCCGCGCCACCGACCTGAAGATCGCCGAAGCCGCCAAACAGTACGGCGGCGAGTCGGAGGCCGTCATCCGCAGCACCTCGAAGTCGTTCTTCGAGGTCAAGGATGGCAAGATCGCGCCGCTGATTCCGCCCGCGGTATTGCAAGTCGTCAACGACTCGCCGCTCTGGCCCCATCTGGTCTACACGCTTGGTTCGGGCGATCCGGCCGAGCTGGCGGCCTTCATGGATCTGGCGCGCACCAACCCCGGCGCCGCGATTCGCAAGATCGTGGCTATGGAGGGGCTGATCGAAACCGAGCTTGGCAAAGGGAGCGGCAAATCCGCCGCGGCCGCCTCGGAAGCATCGGCCACCCCACCCCGCGGCGACGACGGCAAGTTTCAAAAGAGCACTCCTGACAAACAAGAATCCAAGGCGCCTCCCCCAGCGCGGGAGGTGAGCGGCCGTGGAGGCACGCCGCCGGACGAGTTGGACCAAGCCGTGAAAGCGAACGACTTCCGGACTCTCCAGCGCCTTGAAAACCAGCGCGACATGGAACGGCGTCGCGGGAGATAACTTTCAGTGGCTAACAATTTCGCCAATACAAACTGGGTCTGCATGCAGATCCTCCGCCTGTTGCTCAACAAGCTCGAAGTGTCGGAGTATTTCGACCGCAACTTCGAGAAAGAATTCGAAAAGGAATTCGCTCCGGGCGCAACCGTCAACGTCAAATTCCCTCAGAACTTTTTGGTGAGCGACGCCATGGGGTATGCGCCCCAAGGCCTCAACCGCCTGACCACCACGATCTCGCTCGATCAGTGGTTGCAACTCGCCTTCGAATGGGACGACTACGAAGCCGCCGTCAAGCTCGAACGCAGCAAGGAAGAGCTGATGGAGAACTACCTGGAGCCGGCCGCCGCCGCCATCGCCCAGGAATGGGACAGCCGCGCCGCCAATTGGGCTCGTATGAACGCTTCCCAGGTGGCCGGCGTGCTCGGCACCGATCCGACCTCCGTTTCGACCTTCTACACCGCCCGCCGCTATCTGAAGGAGCAGTCCTGCCCGCCCGGAAAGCGCGGCATGATGATCTCCTCCAGCATGATGTCCACCTTGGGTTCGAACATCACCGCGATTTTCAACCCCAAGGATGAAATCAGCAAAATGTGGAAGGAAGGCTACATCGGCGACCTGGCCGGCTTCCAATTCTTCGAATCCAACTCCCTGTGGTCGCACACCGCCGGCACGTGGGCCGGCACCACCGGCTATCCGATCGTCAGCGGCGCCAGCCAGTCCGGCACCTCGCTGGTCATTACCGCTAACGCTGGCGATACGTTCAATCAGGGAGATAAATTCTCGATCCTGAACGTGAACCGCGTCAACCCCAAGACCCGGCGCTATTCTGGCCCGGTCGCGGTCCGCACCTTCACCCTCACCCAGGCCTTGACGGCCGCGGGCGGCGCCGGCGCCGATACCATCAACTTCCTTCCGGCCATCTACGGCCCCGGCTCCCAGTACCAGAACGTGGATGCCCTGCCGGTCAGCGGCGCGGCGCTTACCCTATGGCCCGGCACCACCTCACCCAACGGCAAATCCGGAACGGTGGGCCTGGCTCTCAGCCGCTTCGCCTTCGCCATGGTGGGCGCCAAGCTCTACCTGCCCAAGAAAGTGGAAGACAGCGGCGAGGCAACCGACCCCGAAACCAAGATGAGCGTCCGCACGGTCCATTTCTGGGACCCCATCCGCTCGGTCGAAGGAACCCGCATGGATTCCCTCGGCGGCTTCGGCAATTTGTATCAAGACAACGGCGCGGTGGCCGTAGTCGGCGCATAGCGCAGCGGGGCGGAGCGATCCGCCCCTCCACCTATTCCATTCAGGAGAAACTAAACCAATGAAAACCCTCAAGTCTCTTTCCATCGCGCTCCTGGCCGGGATGCTCTTCGTTCTGGCCGCGCCGGCGCAGACCATCCTCACCCAGACCACGCTTTCGGCCAAGATCGCCGACACTTCGACCAAAGTCATCACGCTGACCAGCGCCACCGGCGTCAGCGCTCCGACCATGCCCTCGATCCAGGCGAACAACCTGGGCTCCGTGCTCTACATCGACCGCGAGCTGATGGATGTCCAGGCAGTCAACGGCACCTACATCACCGTGCGGCGCGCCGCCGGCAGCACCAAGGCCAAGGCCCACGCCTCTGGCGCCCTGGTATTCATCGGCACGCCCAATCAGTTCTTCGTCGCCCCCCCGTCGGCCGGCGGCGGCGATCCGGGCGGGGCCTGCACCCGCACCAGCGAGACCGTTTTGCCCTACATCAACGTCACCACGGGCAACATCTCGGATTGCCTGGGCGGCCAGTGGGTAGTGGGCGTCCGCACGGCGAACACCCCCTACAGGCTGAATTTTCCGGCCACGGGCGCGGTGGCGAACACCTCTCTGGGCACCTCCACCAGCGTCGGCGCCACCACGGTCTACTGCACCGAGGTGAACCTGCCATTCAACAAGCTGCTTACCGGCATCGCGGTGCTGAACGGCACGACCAACACCAACGATCACCGTTACGTGATCCTCTACGACTCGACCGGCAACGTGATTGCCAACAGCGCCACGACCGGGACGGTGACGGCCACCAACAGCGTGTATCAGGCGCGCGCCTTCACCACGAAATATTACGCCGTAGGCCCTGCCCAGTATTTCGCCTGCTTCCAGGATTCGGTTGGTTCCGACGCGGTCATGATGGCCGTCACCGGCACCAACGACAACCTGCTGACGGCGGGACAGACGGGCGCGACCTTCGGCACCATCCCGGCGCTGACGGTTCCGACCTCGTTTACCACTGCGGTCGGTCCGTATGTCTATCTTTATTAGGACTTTCCATGGCTGAAACCACACTCGCATCCATCGCCGGCTCGGGAACCTTCCCCGCGCAGCGCGAGGCTTTCACCGGCGCCATCTACGACGCCATCCAGACGGCTTTGACGGCTCAGAATGCCAACAATGCCAGCTTGCGCACGGACATCAACGGAAGCGTGCAATACGCCTCCGTTCCGCTGACCCTCACCCAACTCCAGCACCTTCACTCCGCCCCCGTCGCCCTTGTGGCGGCGCCGGGCGCGGGCAAAATGCTCGAGTTGATCTCGGCAACCATCGAATACGTGTACGGCTCGGCCGCCTTCACCATCGGCGCAGCCGGCAACATGACCATCAGCTATAAGTCGGACGGCTCGGGCTCGGCGGCTTCCGGCACCCTGGCCTGCACCGGCTTCTTCGATCAGACATCCACGACTGTGGCCACTGTCGAGGGAGTGGCTGTGGCTGCGGTGGCGGCGACCGCAGCCGTGAATCAGGCCCTCGCCCTGATCGCGGCCACGGCCGATATGACCGTAGGCACGGGCGCCACCGGCGTCGTCAAGCTGGCCTACCGGGTCCATAGCGGCCTTTAATTCGTTTCCTCCTCCACTGGGGCGGCAGAATCTCGCCGCCCCCATCTTTCCACATGACCAAACAAGAAAGGCAACAGGCCGAAGCAGCAATCTACGGCCTCACTCAACCAACACCCATGGCACCAGGACAATTCAGCTCCGAAGACATCGAACGCATGCGCGCCGTGCTGGCGCAACACGACTCCGCCACCGGCAAAGGGCCGGGCGTGGTCCGGGAATTCGACCTCAACAACCCGCCCAAGGAGCCCTACCGGCACCAGGAATATCCCAAGATGGTCTACGATCACGCCACACAGGCGCACCGGGTTGTGAACAGCCCGAGGGAAGAAAAGGCCGCGCTGGCCGAAGGCTGGAAGCTCGAAGCTTATCCGCGCGATCGAGTCGCGGCTCTCACCCCCGAAGAGCGCGCCGATGCTGCCGAAATCGAGCGGCTGGATGCAGTGGCACGGCAAAAGAAAGTCAGGTAGCCAGTGGCATTAGTTTCCGATTTCATCGCCAGGTCCTTCATTCACCTGGGCGTGGTGGCTGTGGGGGAAACCCTGCCAACGGCGCTTCAGACGGACGCCTTCGCCCAACTGAATCCCCTCCTGGATTCGCTCTCGGCCGAGGACCTGGTGGTACCCAACCAGGTGGAGCAGACCTTCTCGCTGTCGAGCGGCGTCACCGCGTACACCTTGGGCAGTGGCGGATCGTTTGCCACCACCGGAAGCCTCCGTGCCCTCAAGGCCACGACTTGGCGGGGAATCTCCGCGTTTATGACGCGGGGCGGCCGGGTGCTTTCCCTGGCGGAATTCGGCGAGGCCCTGCCAGCGGCGCAGGATGCTCTGATGGCGCAGTTTGCCAAGGCGGCAGCCGAAGGCGTCATTACGGCGATTCCCAACCCGCTGGTTACGACGGTTCCCACCATCGTGGGGGCGGATACCAACTACCCGCTTATCAACGTGCGGGTCTTCCCGGCTCCATCCTTGGGGGGCGGCTCGCTGGAGCTGGGCTACACCACGCCGATTACCAATTTCAGCACGGTGGGCGACACGATCTCGTTGCCACAAGGCTGGATTCTGATGCTCGAATGGAACCTGGCGAAGCTGCTTTATCCGACATACCCATCGCCTTCGCGCCAGCAGTTGATTTTTTCCATGGCGCAAGAGACCAAGGCGGCACTGATCGCGCAGAATGCCATGTCGGCTCCTACCAACCCGCAGCCGGCGGCGCCCCAAGGACAAAAGTAAATGCCCGGCACTCCGTTCAAGCAGTACGCCTACATGGCCCTCCGCCTGGCCGGAGTGACCAAGGTGGCCGACGCCAGCACGAATATTCCCAGCCCGGACCAGTTGGCCGACTGCCTCCTCCAGGCGCAGTTGATGATCTCGGAGGCCAACATCCGGCGCTCGATGGTCTATTCCATCCTGCTCACCACGTATGTGCTGGGAACGGGTGAGCTTTACACGCTGGGGCCGAGTGGTACTTTAGTTTCCACCACCGGCACTTCGGTACGGCCCATCGAAATCGAACGGGCCAGGCTGATTCTGTCGACCACCGGCACGCCGGTGCATCTCCCGGTTTTCAAGGGCACCTTCCGCGAGTTCTCGGATTTGAAGGTTCAATCGATCCCCGGCGCGCTGCCGCAAATGATCTACTGCGACGACGCCTACCCCCTGGCCAACGTCTACATCGTGCCCCAGGACGTGGGCGGCGACTCCCTGGAGCTGTATACCTGGCAGACGCTTCCGAACCTGGCCACAGTAGGCGATTCGATTTACCTGGCACCCGGATACGACGCCTGGTTCGTGCCCAACCTGGCGGTGCGCCTGGCCTCGGTTTTCAAAGAGCAGGGAGCCAGCGTTTCGGACGATACGCGGCAGGAAGCGCGGAGGACCTCGGCGGCGATCATGCAGAAGAACGCCAAGTCTCCCCGCATGAAGTCGGACGCGCCTGGCAGTTCCGGGCGGGCGGGCGATTTCAACTGGCTCAGTGGCCATTAATCACGGGAGGGTCAACTCCTCCGCGTCGCTCGCTTCGTATCCCGCCTCATAGCGGCGCAACAATTGGACCGCGACCCGCAGGGCCTTTCGTCCCGATTGCATCACTTCCTGTTCCGGTGCCCCGTTAATCGAATACAGCAGAGTGCCCTCCCGGAAGCCTTGCCGCACAACGATCTCGTTACCCGTGCTCGGGTTGCTCGCGGTGGCGTAGTTCAGATCCATTCAGAGCCATTGTATGAGGAAGCATCGCCCTCTCACTCCCGAAATAAAGGCCAGGCGGGTAGCCGCGCGGATTCGCTCCCAGCGGCATCTCGATGCACTACTGCGGCAGTTCACGCCGGCGCATCATGCCGGGATCATCGAGAGGCTGAAGCCTCATCTGCCCTTCGAGCCGCGGCCCTTCGAGCATGATCCGGTGAAACCCGCGTGAAACTCGCCCTGGTCGGTCAATCCTTCGCCCTCCGCAACCCCGCCGCGGCCTGCCAGCAGACCCTCAATCTGCTGCCCCAGTTCATCGACGACCCAAACGAGCAGGGGAAAAACAAGGGCATCCTGGTAGGCGCACCAGGCTACCACCTGGCGACCACCCTGGCGTACGCCAATTGCCGAGGAGTATGGTCGGGCGGCGGCGTTCTGCGGACGGTGGGCGGCTCCCACCTGACAGCCTGGGACCTGGGCACGTATTTGGGAGGCAATCCCAGCAGCGGTT
The DNA here is from genome assembly GCA_049519475.1 of Bryobacteraceae bacterium. GTDB lineage: Bacteria > Acidobacteriota > Terriglobia > Bryobacterales > Bryobacteraceae > PALSA-129. The sequence goes on from JBEKQS010000011.1 coordinate 12,634, forward strand.
CATTCACCCAGATCTCGGATTACGACCTGGGCGCAAACGACTCGCTTCCCGCCCAGATGTTCGGCAACGGAAACCAACTCCTGGTGGTGGCCAACGGACTGGCCTATGTCGATAACGGCCCAGGCCCGGTCCAGTGCCGATTCCTGCTTTCAGGCACGGTCAACACCTCCGGCACGGCGGTGACCTGGGCGAGCGGCGACCAGTTCACCGCGGCCATGGTCAATACCGAAATCACCATCGACCAGTCGCAATTCCTCTGCACCGCGGTGGGCAGTCCCACCTCTTGCACCCTGAGCACCTCGGCCGGCACCAGCGTAAACCCGCAGGCCTATACGTCACCGGCGGGCGATCCGGTCACCGCCGTCACGGGCGCGTATCTCGACGGCTACGGCATTGTCCAGCGGCCCAGCGGCTACACCATCAACGGAACGGTGAACACCTCGGGCACGGCAGTTACCTACATCTCGGGCGATGTCTTCGACCAGGTCGAGCCGGGCGACTGGATAGCCATCAACGGCGTGGCGTACCAGGTGCAGGCGGTGGCCTCCACCCTGGCCAGCCTCACCCTTCTGACCAGCGCCGGCGCGCAAACCCATGTCTCGTGGGGCTTCGGCCCGGACCTGGGGCGGCAGTTCAATGTCTCCTATCCCGACGATTTCCTGAGCTGGGACCCGCTCGACTACGCCACCAAGGAAGGTTACCCGGATTATCTGCAATCGGTCTTCGCCGACGACGAGCAGCTCTATCTCTTGGGAACCGAATCCATCGAAATTTGGCAGGATACCGGCAACGTGCTGTTTCCCTTCCAGCGCGTGGGGGGAGCCATGACCAAGGAAGGCTCGATGTCGCGCTACGCCCCGGCGGCCATCAAGGGCAAGGTCTACATGCTGGGCGGCGGCTCGCAGCGCGGCGGCCCCATCGCCTACCGAATCGACGGATTCACCCTGACCCGCATCTCGACGCACGCCGAAGAAGCGGCCTGGTCTTCAAACCTGGCGAGCCTTGAGGGAGCCATCGGCTATGCGGCCACCTATGACGGTCACCAGCTCTGGGTCGTCAACTTCACCGGGAACCTGAATACCTGGGTGTACGACCAGACCGCCAGCGAGCAAGCGGGATACCCGGTGTGGTTCCAGCTCGCCAAGTGGACTCCCGGCGATACCCTGCCAGCCGTCCCTGGAGACTTCCTGCCCTACCCCCCTCAGTTCCACACATTCATTCCCGAGTGGGGTCAGGACGGAATGCACATCGGCGGGGATTATTCGAGCGGCAAAATCTGGGAATTGAACCTGGCCTATTCGGACGCCGACGGCGCGGATACCGCCTGGGTTCGCATCCTGCCGCACTTGTACGCGGGAGGGAAGCGGCAATTCTTCGGGCGCATGACCCTCGAAATGGCCACCGGCACCACGGCCTCGGCATCGGTTCAGCCCGCGGTCTGCCGGGATTATTCCGACGACCGGGGCAACACCTTCATCAATCCGGTGGAACCGCTGACGGGAGGCTCCGGCGTCGCCGGTGCCAATTCGCAGCGGGTGTTCTGGCCCGCGAACGGCAGCTCGAGGGACCGGGTGTTCCGGTATTCCAGCGCCGGGCAGGCTCCGGTGACGCTGATCGATTTGGAGCTTGACGTGGAAGTCGGGGACTACTGATGTCCCTCCCTCTCATCCTGCCCAAGCAGAAGCAGGCGCCGCTCGATCCCAGCGGCCTCTTCGAGGATTCCTGGTATCTATTCCTCCAGACGCTCACGGGATATGCCGGATCGGGCGCGGGCCTGGTGCAATACGGCACCAGCGCGTTCAGGCTCGATCAGCCCTTGGATCAGTTGACCGACGCCACGCTGTGGTGCGAGACCGACACCAATTTGGTGTATCAGTGGCGGGGCGAGGACCTGGCCTGGGTCGCCATCTCGAGCGGCGGGGGAGGCGGCGGGGCGGCGGCAACCGTGAGCCAGACACTCTCGGGCGGCGGTACGGCGATTATCACCACCTCGACGCCCATCGTTGGCGAGTTGTTCGCGATCCTCACCCAGGACGCCATCGGTGGAACAACGATTTCATGGGACACGATGTTCAGCGGCAACACGCCGGTGAACCTCGACAGCGAGCCCAACGCGGTAACGGTTTTTCACTTCATAGCGGTGGGAGCTCTATGGCAATACGTGGGCGTGGCGGCATAGCGGCATTGGTGCTGGCCTGTGGCTGCTTAGCCCAGACCAACCAGATCTCACCCGTGGAGGTGTTGCCCACCAGGCGTGGAACTACCGGGGGCGAATGGCGCCTGGCGAATCCGGCCCAAACCTACTACTCGGGCTTCGTCGGCGGGGCGGCGACGGCCGATCAGGAATGGACCCTGCCAACCTCGGACGCGGCCGGCTGCTGGATGTCCAACGGATCGCACATCCTCTCGATCGGTTCATGCTCCGGTGTTCCGGGAGGCGCGACCACCAACGTGCAGACCAACATTTCGGGGGCGCTGCACGGAGACGCGAACTTCACCTGGGACCCCGTGGCGCAACTGCTGACGGCCAGGGGAATCGCTTCGACGGCCGCAATCGTGGCTGTTACCGGCTTCGTTCAGTCGCCGGGATTTCTCTCGAACGCCAATTCCTGGCAGGGCTTCAATTCCCAAACCGATGGGGCCTTGTTGCGCGGATATCACGTGGATGCCAACGTAGCGGGCACGGCCGGCGGGTACATGGACATCGCGCCTATCGCCTACTCGCCTTCGCCGGGCTACGCATGTTACGACAAGTGGGGCAATCCGGTGAGTCTCCCGCTGCCGTTAAACGGGCTGAGCGCATATGGCGCGAACGACATGGTGCTCTGGAATTCGACCTCGCCGCTGCCGGGGTATCACGCGCCGTGGGGTACGCCTGGAGTGTTCACCAGCGGAGTGCCCTGCGCCACGCCGGTTCCCGTTCCTTCTTCCGGCCAGCCTTACGGGATCAACACCAACGGCTACATCTTCGCGCGGGGTGGCTTCGCCAGCGACCAGGTGGAGTACAACTCGGTGCAGATCTTCACCGGCGGCATCCAGGCAGGCTCGGTCTATACCAGCGCGTTCTATCCGGCCGGGACGGTGACACACTGCTGCGGAACATTGGCCGCGCCGCAATATATCGGCGGGGTGTTGGTCACCGGCCTCGGGAAAAGCCCTCCCGCCGTAGGCACTATCGCCACAGTGGACAATCCGTTTCCGCTCGGACTGGGGCAAGAGGCCGGCGAAACCTATTGGGATACGACGCTGGGCTGTCAGAACTGGTCGGTGGACGCCAACCCGGCGCACTGGTACTGCATGGTGCTTTCGGGCGGAAACTTCCAGGTGAACGCGGCCGGCGATGTCTCAGCCGTCAACCTCCAACTCAACGGCGGCGGGGGCACCGGCGTGAACGTGGCCGTGAATACGGCCTACAACTCGATCCAGACCGTGGGCGGGTTCCTGGCGGCGGGCACGTCTTCGTCCGGGTATTCCTTCACGGTGGGGACCACGGCCGTGATCGGCAACAGCGGCGCCTTCGTGGGACCCAGCGTAACCACCAGTGGGACCATCACCTCCTCCAACACCGGAACGAACATCACATTTCAGAATGCCGGCGGCAACTTCCAGGTCAACGGAAATGGGGCAATTTCGACGGTGGGGACGGTGGCGGCCAACGGCGGGCTGAGCTCGGGCACGGCCACGGCTTACAACAGCGTCCAGGCTCCCTCTGGCGGCATGGGAGCGCTTTCCTTCACCGCCGCCCATTACGTGCAGACGGGCTATGGTTCGTCCGCGCCCTCGCCCACCACCTCGGACAGCTTCCATCCCGGCACGCTCTATTACGATACATCCGCCGGGTGCGAAGAGGTCTATAGCGGCAGCAGCTTCGGTTGCGTGGGCTCGTCCGGATCGGCGCCTTCTTTCACTGCCACCAACACCGGAACCAGCATCACTTTCCAGAATTCCGGCGGAAACTTCCAGGTCAATGGAAACGGGGCCGTGAGCGCCGTTGGAGTGTTCAGCTCGACGGGAGCCAGCGGCGGCTTCAACGCCACCACGAGCACGGCGTATAACTCCATCCAAACGACCGGCGGGTTCCTGGCGGCGGGCACCTCCTCCACCGGCTACTCATTCACCGTGGGCGCCATTCCGGCGATCGACAACAGCGGAAACTTTGTAGGACCGCTTGCCCAGGCTGGCGAGTTCACGGCGACCCACACCGGCAGCAGCCTCGCGTTTCGGAATTCCAGCGGAAATTTCTCTGTGGACGGCAACGGCAACATCAGCACAGCAGGGGTAATCACCAGTTCCGGGAGCAGCGGGGGAATCGACGTCACCGGGGCCTCCGCGTACAACTCGATCCAAACCAACGCGGGAATTCTCGCCCAAAGCCTAAGTCTGAGCGGTGTATTCCGAGAAGTCAGCGGCGTCGCCACCGTGGGGCAGGGGGTCCCGTGGATTCCGTTTTATCTCTCAGGCACGGCCGCCGCATACACCGGCAGCCTGCCGCTGAGTTACGGCGGAGGGACCGCGCCGGCAGGGCTCTACCGGATCAGTTGGTACGCCTCGATCTACACCGGCTCGACAACCGCCGCGACGGTTCAATGCGCGGTGACGGACGGGACCGGGTACTGGTATATACCGCCGGCGCAAAGCAGCATTCCCGACAGCAGCGGAAATTCCTTCCAGGCCGGGAGCGACCTGATCCACTTGGACGGAACCCACATGCCGACGTGCTCGGTTTCTATGGGAACCGGCTCCCCCACCATCGGCTACGCCTTCACTTTGGAGCGATTGCAGTAAGCGACCGCGCGCCTGAAGGCGGCGGCTTTTAGTTTTCACCATGCGAAGCGTTCTTACATTTCGCGGCGATTCGGGACGGCTTACCCCGGCCTGGCCGGGCGACCCCGCCCGCGGCAATGTTCACGGCGGCTTGAATGTCGGCGTGAGCCTTGCCACAGGTTGTACACGAGAACACGTCGCCCCGCCTCACGCCCAGCGTGCCGCACTGCGCGCAGGTTTGGCTGGTGTAGGCCGGGTCCACGTATTCGATCTTGATTCCGCACCGCTCAGCCTTGTAAACGACGAATGCCTGGAGTTGGCCGAACGACCACCCGGACATCATCCGGTTGGTGTGCTTGTTAAAGATCTTGCATCGTCGGCGAATGCCTGCGAGCCGTTCCATCCGGATAACTCCGGACTGTGTGCCTTCGGCTTCGGCAACGATGGCCTTGCTGAGATTGTGGTTTTCCCAAGTGATGCGGCGGCGTTCACGGCCGCTCTGCCGGCGCAATGCCTTGCGGGCGCGGCGGTTATTTCTGGATTGCAGCGAGGCGCGAACCCTGTTGCGCTTTTCCTTGAATTTCTGGCGAGCTTTCCCCGGATGCAGCGTGCCATGGGATGTAGCGGCCGTGTTGCGGATGCCCAGATCGACGCCCATGGCGGGACCGCTGGCGGGTGTGGCATCGGGGATAGCGCACGTGGCCAGCAGATACCAGTTGCCACCCCGGAGAACCAGATCGCTCTCGCCCTTCTGCGAGACCAGCAATGCCCGCTGCCGCTCGCCGCAGGCGAAGGCTATCGGCAGGCGTCCGTCGAGCGACCAGATAGAAACGCTGGAGTCACCGAAAGCCAGGATGCGGGCGTCGTAGGCGATAGATCCGAGTGGTCTGAAGGTTCGCTGAACGTTGCGATCCAACTTGTAGGCGTCGGCAACCTTCGAGATTGCGCGCACCGTGGCCTGTGCGGCCAGTCCGAAGCGATCCCGTACCGCACGGTAGCAGAGCTTGTGCAGGTCGTACTGGCGGAAGGTCTTCGCGTCCCAGGCGCATTCGCTGATGTAGTTGCAGGCCTCGTTGGTTCGCTCCAGCGTGCGGCGCAACGCATCGGCCTGCTCCGGTGTGGCCTGCAATTTGAGTTGCGCCGTCAGTTGCACTCAGGATTCCTTTTGTTGCTCGATGTAGTTCTGAATCGTCGCGGCAGAGACCGCGCCAGCGCTGCCCACGTAGTAGCTTCGGCTCCAGAGCGACGGCAATCGCGACTTCAGATCGGGAAACTCTTCGCGCAAGGTGTGCGAGGTAAAGCCCTTCATCTGGTTGGCAATGTGCTGCGGAGCGTGGGTCGGCGGCGCCTTGAGAAACAAGTGGACGTGATCGGGCATTATCTCAAGCGCCACAATCTCGCAGTGCAGCTCTTTCGCCTTACTGGAGATCAACGCGCGCAGCCGCGTTTCGATGCGCCCGGTGAGCACCTTCCGGCGATACTTGGGACACCACACGAAGTGGTAGGTCATCGTCGAAACACTGCCGCGAAGATGCCGGTATCTTTCGACGCTCACGCCTTAATTATGCGCCTATATTCGATAGCTGGCAACGGAAAAGCGGGATTACTTCCAGCGAAAAGTACTAGGCGACCGGTGCGGTCGCCGCGCTATCCCTCCGCGTGGCTGAAGCCAGCGGTTTCCCGCGCAGGAGCTTTATGACGACTTTAAGACTGACGATTGCGATGTTACTCGGCCTGGGGCTGTATGCCCAGCAGCCCCGTGAAGCCGAAAAGCCACTGAGCGAGACTCAGAAACTCGCGCTACAGCACCTCGCTGTCTTGCAACAAGACTTTCAGCAGAAGAGCCAGGCCTTTGTGGCCGAGGTGTGCAAGCTCGCGGGCATCGAGCTGGAATCGAAAGATGGGGCAACCTGCCAGATCGACCCCAAGAACCTGAGTGTCTTCCGCCAGGCCGCGCCGGTGAAACCGGAAAAGCCGGCGGCCGTGAAATAGGCTTAAATTCTATGGTACCCATACCCGGAACAACGACGTTTTTTCTCAACGTGTTTTTCATGCTGCTTCAATTCATGCAGCCCACTCAGACGATCACCGGCTCGGGCACGGTGACCCAGGCCAACCTGTGCCAACAGTTTGGCCAGTGCCATTCCGTCTCGATCAACGGCGGAAACGGGCGCACGGTTCAACACCGCTAAGGAAAAGCTGACCTTCGAGCGCACGCGCGATTTGGGCCTGGTGCGGTCCATCCTGACCCATCCGGGCATCTGGCCCTATATCGGCGACGACTTCGCGGGCGAGCCCCAAGACTTTCATCCGAATGAGGATGAGCGCATCTGGTACGTGCTGGCGATTCGCAATTGCCGGATCGTTGGCCTGTTTATGTTCGTGCCGGAGACGGCCGTCTGCTGGGCGGTGCATGTGGTCATGGAGCGCGGCATACCCCCCTTATTCACCCACGAAGCGGGGCGGGAAATCATCCCCTGGATTTGGGCGCACACGGATTGCCGGCGCCTCGTGGCCCACGTGCCGGCCACCAACCGGGCGGCGCTGCACTTCGGCCTGCGGGTCATGGGCCTCAGAGCCTACGGCCGGAACAAGGCCAGCTTTTTAAAGCACGGCCACCTGATCGATCAGGTGGACATGGGAATTTCACGGCCGGAAAACTAATATGCCCTCTCTCGTAACGTCCATCATCGGCGGGCTTCAAGGATCGAGCGCGGCCCACAATGCCGCCAATGCCCAAGTGGGCGGCTACACCAACGCCGCCAGCACGGTTAACAACGCCGTCTCGAATGCCAACCCGATCATTTCGAATGCGGCGGGCGCGGCAGGCGCGGGAGTCAGCACGGCGGCGGGCAATGCCGGCGCGGAAGCCACGACGGCAGCCAACCTCGCACAGGGCGGTATCAATACCGCTGCGGGCAACGCCAATGCCACCCTCTCTCCATACGTCGCCAATGGGACCACGGCTTCAAACAACCTCAACAACCTGACCAGCGCGGGCTTCAGCTTCAACCCGAGCGATTTGCAGGACACGCCGGGCTACCAGTTCCAACTGCAACAAGGGCTGCGCGGGGTCAACGCCTCGGGCGCGGCAAGCGGGCTGCTGAATAGCGGCGCCACCGCGAAAGCGGCAGACCAATTCGCCCAAGGGCTCGCCTCCACCACGTACAACCAGCAGTACCAGAACGCTCTCCAGGGCTACCAGACGAACGTAAACTCGCTGATCCCAGGCGCGCAGATGGGGCTGAGTGCCGGATCGACAACGGGCTCGAACCTAATGAACGCGGCCCAGTACGGCGGAAACGTGGGCCTGCAAGCGGGCGAATACGCGGGCACCTCCGGAATGCAGGGAGCCGAATACTCCGGCAACGCGGGCATGCAAGCGGCGAACAGCACCGCACAAAACCTGGTCAACGCAGGAGTCTACACGGGGAATACGCAGATAGGCTCAGGCAACGCCATCGCGCAAGGCGACGTGGGGGCGGCAAATCAGTGGAACTCCATGCTGGGAACCATCGGCCAAACGGGGAATTCGCTCCTGACGGCCGGCTTCGGCGGCATGGGAGGCAGCAATCCGGGCACGTTCTCCATGGGGAACATGGCCACGGGCCTGGGCAATCTGTATTCCGCGGGCGGATGGACGGGGAGCGGCGGAATGCCGGGCTCCATGCCGGGCGGCGGATCTTTTTCGCCGGCCGGCTACTACAGCCCCATAGGGGGGCTGAGCGGCTCCCAGTTTAATAACGTGTTTCAGACGGGCCTGAACAGTCAGATCCAGCCAGGCATGGTGCAATAATGGGCGGCTTTAACACTTCGGTAGCACCTCCCTCACCAGCAGCTTTAGACATCAAGCCGCCGGTTTCCCAGTCTCCCTTGGAGATGGCAGCGCAACTCCAGCAGCTTCGCGGCGGCCAGCAGGAAATGGCCCTGCGCCAGCAGCAGATGCAGACGCAGCAGCTCCAGCAGCAGGAGATGCAGATGAACCTGGATCAGCGGAAAGCCATCAACGATGCGTATCATGATGCGCTTACGGTTAACCCTGATGGGACGCCCAACATCGACACGGGAAAGCTGTCGCAAGCTCTGGCCACGAATGGGCACGGCGAAGCCATCCCGGACATCATCAAGGGAGTCGCGGCATACCAGACCTCGCAGGCGACACTCAAAGAAGCGCAGCAAAAGGTCGGAGTTGGAGAACGGGACGCCGCCGGAGCTGCGGGTGCTGCGGTCCTCCAGGCAGATGGCGATCCTAACCTGCTGGTGACTCTTCTACAGCACGCCGCAGCAGCCCACGAAGTCGATCCCCAAACGGCCGCAAAGTGGCTGTTGCCCATTCAGCAGTCTTTGCAGCAAGACCCATCGGGTGCATCCGCCAAGGTGATTGCAAAGCAAATCGCTCAGCAGCTCGTGGCGCAGTCTCCGAAACAGCAGGAGCTGGCGAACCAAAAGCAGACGGCACAGGGCGCGCAGATGCGCGGGCAGGCGGCGCAAGAGCAGGCAGACCGCGCCAAGACCGAATCCGACCGGAAGGACGCGGCCTCGGACCTGGCCACGGCAGCTTCCCCCGACGAATACACAGCTAAGCTCGGTGCCCTGCCTCCCGCCATTGGCGTGCTGTTTCCGAAAGCGGGGCAGGTGTTCGATGCCACAGGCAAGGCCACCCCCGACGGCTTGCAGCGCGTGCGATTCGTGGGTATGACGCCGGCAGAGCAGAATGCGGCGGGAAAACCCGCCAAGGAATCGAACCCCACCGAGGCCTCCCTGGCAACTATCGCCACCGATCCGAGCAAAACTCCCGAGGAGCGCGCCGCCGCCGAAGCCGCGCTGAAGCGCCTGGATACCTCGAAGATCGCAGCCCGACCCATTATTCAGACGGTGATTCCAGGACTCGGCAACCAGGCCGGCCAGGGAACCGCGACATTGACCGGGGAAGATTACCTGCATAGCCTTCCGCCGGCCACCGCCAACCAGATCCGGGCTATCTCCGAAGGGCGTCTACCCATGCCCAGCGCTTCGACTCGGGACCAGGGCGCGAAGGATCTCCGCAACGGCGTGATGCAGTACGATCCGGACTTTAGCGAGCAGAAGGCCCAAATTCGTAAGGCCTTCACCACCGGATCGGACGGCCGGAATATCGGCAACCTGAACACGGCCATAGTCCACCTAGATCAATTGGGAGACATCGCCAAGGGCATGGATAACGGCTCTTTCCAGCCTGGCAATGATCTCTGGAATCGAGCCAAGACGATGTTCGGGGGAGCCATGCCGATGAACTACGAAGGGCTGCGGCAAGCGGTGGCGGGCGAAATGGACGCGGCGCTGCATGGCACGTCAACGATTCCAGGCAGGGAGGCCATCGCCGCGACCATGCCGGCGAAAGCATCGCCTGGCCAGATGAGCGGCATCATCGAAACCAACCTGCAAACGCTGGGCACCAAGCTGAACACGTACGACCAGCGCTATCACCAGCAGATTCCGGGAGACAAGGTATGGAGTCCGGTGCTGCCAGCGGCGCAAGCGGTATTCCAAAAGCACGGGCTGAATCCCACGGCGCAAGATGGCGCGCAGCTTCCCCAAGGCGGCGGCAAAGTGATAGACCCGGCCACCGCGAAGCAATTCTACAGCGCCGCGGGAAACGATCCGAAGAAAGCGCGCCAGCTCGCTGTTCAGAACGGCTGGAAGGTTCAGTAAATGGCCGACGTTTTCGATCAGATCCACGCGCAAAATCAGGGAGCGGCGCCCGCGGCCGGCGGCGGCGACGTGTTCGATCAGATCCACGCGGGACAAGGGGCGCCGGCATACCAGCAGCCTGAAGGCTCGGCAGCCAGCCGATTCGGTAGCGGCTTCTGGGATTACAGCCTGGGCGGATTGCTCAACCTGGTCAAAGGCGCCGGCAGCCTGGCGGCACAAGTCGGAGGCGCTGCCAGCGGCGCCCCGCCCATGCTCGATCCGAATTCGGCCGGCGGCAAGCTGATCCAGGGTATCGTCATGGGGCATGTGGACCAGGCGCAGAAAGCCAAAGACGCCTGGGAGCGCGGGCAGTACACCGAGGCGCTGGGGCACACGCTGGCGACGTTCTTGCCCTTGCTCGGGCCGGCCGCCGCGCACATCGGAGAAACCGCGGGCGGCAGCCAGCCCAAATTTGACGCCAAGGGAAACGTAGTCGAATCCGGACAAGCTCCGGATATCCCGCAAGCGCTGGGACAAGCCGCGGGGCTGGGCGCCAGCTATGCACTGCCGGCGGCCGCGGAGAAGATCCCTCGGCCCAATCTGACGCCGGCTGGTCCGCTCACGGCAGCGCCCCGTATCCAGGCGGCTCAGGATCTCATGGCCGAGGGCGAGGCGCGCCACGTGCGGCTTAGCGCCGGAGACATCAGCCAAAATCCGGCTATCCAGAACATGGAAGTTGCGGCCGAGAAAATACCGGGCGTCGGGATGGGAAAGTTCAGGATCGGCCAGCAAGCGGATGTGAAACTCGCGGCGCAGAAGCTGCAATCCAATGCCTTCGAGAAGTTCCTGGACACGGAGCCATCCGATATCGGCGATCTTCAGAAGGCGGCCCAGGATGGAGACGCGCGCGCTACTCAGGTGCTCGACAAGTTCAAGGTCGCCGGCAGCGATCCGGCACTGAACCAACAGGCCTCCATCGGCCTGGCGGATTGGAGTACCCGCGATACCGCTACCAAGCTGTACGACAAAGTGCAGGATTTGGCCGAGCAGCACCATCTGGGGGACGTGCCCATGACCAACACGCAAGCGGCGCTAAAAAGCTCCCTGGCGGAATTGGGGCCGGCGATCCTCCAGGACAAGCCGACCATCGCTCTCCTGAACGAAATCCGGAACGGCATATCGCCGAAACCCGCCCCGCTGGTTAAACCCAGCGGCCTGCTCGGACCAAACGGCCAGCCGATTCCCGCTCCGGAGGCCCAGCCTGTTGCGCCGACCAATACCTACCAGCTCATCCGGCAGTTGCATTCGGACCTGGGCGCGCGCATCCGTGATTACTATAGCCCCGACAGCAACTCGCTCATCGGTGAGAAGGGCGTCGGCTACCTGGAGCGCGTGCAGCATGCCATGGAAGGCGACATGTCGGCATATGCATCTCAGAGCGGCGTGCCGGAGATCGTGAAGGCCGGCCAGCTGGCGGACGAGTACTACAAGACGGCGCGCGTGCCCTTCAAAAACGGCCAGCTCGCGGCGGCGGCCCAATCGACCGAACCCGATCAGATCTTCCAGCAGTTCATCAAGGCAGGCAAGGGCGACCGCGCGCAGAATTTCTATAACGCATTGGACGACCGGGGCCAGGCGGCCATCCGCTACAACATGATCTCCAAGGCGGTGGAGGATGCCACCGACGAGAGAACGGGGATCTTCAGCCCGCAGAAATATTTCACGTCGGCGAACAAACTGAAGGACGCCTACGGGGTCTTCTTCAAGGGCGGGGACAAATTCGAAATCGACGGCTTCAACAACCTGATGGCGCATACCACGCGAGCCGGCCAATTCGCCGAGAACCCGCCCACCGGACAGCGGGTGATCCCGTTCCTTGAAGGCGGCGCGGCGCTGGCGGCCATCCAACATCCGCTCATGGTCGGCGCTCCAGCCCTGGCCCTGATCGGCGGAGCGCGGGCGCTGTTCAACACCGCAGCGGGGCGAGGCCTCCTACTCAAAGCCGCTGGACTCAAGCCCGGCACGCCGGTGATGAATTCATTCTGGCAGACGAAGATCGCCCCAGTATTGGGGAAAGGGAGCGCCGCCGCACCGATTGCCGCTGGGGCTCAGCAGCAGCAGTAACCCATGGACGACCCCCAGACATTTGATCCACTACCTCACGTCGCCGAAGAATTGTATCCCTATCCGGCCGCACCGAATGCCAGCTTGATGCTCATGCAAGTCTCGCGGCGTATGCGCAAGCTCGAAGCCACGCTCAGAGAGCAAGGCACCGAGAACCAGGCTTACTACGACTACCTGATGGCCGCACGCGACATGGAAACCCTGGTCGATTCGGTTCCCGGCGCGCGCGAGTCCATCCTGAACGACATCGACGAAGCTTAACCGCGCCCGGCGATCCGGGCAAGAAAGCCAACCATGAAATTCTCTGTGATCATCGGCCTGCTCGCTTGCTTTGCGGGGTTCGGGCAAACCACCACTCCATCTATTACCCTGCCAACGGCGATCTCGGTCACCGGCGAGTTCAATCAACTGAGCACCCCGCAGTGGGCCATGGGCTTGAGTGCGCTCTATACCACCACGGCCCAGGGCAGCATCGGCATGTACAACACCTCTACCGCCGACGTGATCCCGATCCGAGCCACGGACCCGGCGACGGGCAAGCAGTTCTGGGCGCTCAGCGCACAATTCCGGCAGGGCGTACACGAGAAGATCCTGGCCACGGGCAAGTTTCGCTTCCTGTTGGGCGGGGACATCGGACCCGGATTCTCTTCTACCGCGAGCGGCATCAGCGTCTCGGCCACCGGCAGCTTTGTGGCAACAGGACTCTACCGGGTGAATAACTGGCTCAGCGTGGTGGTGCCGGTGCGCATGCTCTACGTCTCGGGCATCGGCTGGAATCCGGTTGTGCAGGCGGGACTGAGTTTCAATCTCGGCAAGCTGCCGAAAGCGAATTGACATGGCCATCCAGGGCGTGGAAAACGCCTTCATCAACAAGCTGCTGGAGCACGTGCTCGACGGGAACAAAGGATCGAATATCCTGGGCGCGATCCTGACCGCCGTAGTGGGGTCGCAGATCAACTATGTGCGGGCCTTCCAAGGCTTCCGGTTCGACAACATGGACAACGCGATGGAGTCCGCCAAGCTGGTGGGGACGCTGGTAGTCGCGGTGTTCGCCTGGTTTGTCGGGAACAAGAATAAGCCCCTTGCTGGTTAAAGCCACGCGCGAAGGCCTAGTGGGGCAGAAGACGGCCTCCGGCTACGTGATCGACCGCGTGGTGCCCTTTGTGGCGCTGCCGAGCGAGCGAGCTTTAGGCCGGGCGGTGCGGGTGAGCAACCCACTCACCGGGAAGAGCTGCGTTGCCATCGTGCTTGAGGTGGGACCGTTCAACACCACGGACGATCGGTATGTTTTCCACGGTGAGCGGCCCCTCGCTGAATCCGGCGTCTCGATTTCGGGCGAAGGGACCAACAAAGCCGGCATCGACCTGGGCGAGAAGGTGTGGGCACTGCTCGGAATGAAGGACAACACGCCGGTGATCTGGGAATTCCTGGGATAGCATGACGTGTCGGAGATTGAAGAGGGCGGATTTCAAACGAGCGTTCCAGCATCAGGGTTGTTTAACGCTGCGGCCCCTTGGCACTCGAATGCAGCCTTTCGTGCCCGCTGACTTTCCCGTACCCGGCACTGCAAGTTGTTCGCCGAGTCCCAGGTTTACCAGCCACCTAGCAACGTAGCCGTCTCTCGCCCTCTCCTTCGTCGTCAGTGTGGTATTTCGGTCATGCCCCAAGCCACTCCGGCCGATAAAACATGCGAGTATATCGCCCCGGCCCTCCCCTACGACGTGATGGCCGAGCAGCTCGATTACCTGAACCTGCACTCCCAAGGGTGCCATCGGAAGAAGTGTGCCGATTGCGCCCGCCTGGAGCGGGTCCGGGAAGAGCTGCTCGTGCCGTTTGATTGAGCTACCCGGTAGCGGCGACCGTCTTGGCCGCCTGTGCCGGATCGCCGGCCCGCCGCTGGGCCCAGCGCTTTTTCTGCGCCAGAGCCATCTTCTTGCGCGCCGCAGCCGAAACCCCTCCCTTATTCGCCGCTTGAGATGTCGGCGTGCCGCTGGGCGCGCTCGAGGCTGGCATCCTGGTCGGCCCGTTGCCCCCCGTGGCTGTCGCTCCTCCGGTGATATACCCATCTCTCTGCATCCACAGATTCCTGGCCCGCAGGTCGCGTGCCTCCGTGCCCGTGGCTGACACAACGGTCAAGTTGGGGCAGGCTTCACAATCGAGGTAGTAGCGGAATTCGCTGGTGGTCGCCTTGCCCGGTTCCGGGTGCTCCGGCTCGATGCCGATGATGCAGTCCTGGTTGACCAGGTAGTTTCCAATGCTGGTGAACTGGTCGTTCGCCAACTGGCGCCGCACGGATTCGGCCTGATCTCCCGACAGGTCGAAGGTGTGGGGCATCAGGTTGCCCGTGGGTGTGCTTCGCGAGAATACGCCACTGCGGTTGGCCTGGAGGGTCAATAGCAGGTTCCCTCCCGGTTGGTTTTGGGCGTAGGCGATGGCGTCTTCCGAGATCTGAAAGGTACCGATTGTCAAAAACATGGATTCTCCTCTGCATCCAATGATAGAGTAAGAGCGGTCAAAGCGATTTATTTGGTTCAGGCCTCAGTGCTTCCCCCTCGGAATCGAGGGAAGCGCTGAGGCTTTTTTTATTTACGTGGGATAGTGCCTCTCGATCTCATTGAATCGGTCCTTGAAAGTCTCGCAGAACTTGAAGCACGTCAGGAACGGGCGTTTCAGCGAGCTTCCGACGCTGTTCGTCAAAGGCCTGGGTTATCTCCGTATGGCTGGCGGCGTAC
Organism: Bryobacteraceae bacterium; assembly: GCA_049519475.1. Taxonomy (GTDB): domain Bacteria; phylum Acidobacteriota; class Terriglobia; order Bryobacterales; family Bryobacteraceae; genus PALSA-129. Next base: position 27,924 of record JBEKQS010000011.1, read on the forward strand.
CGGGCGGAAATTCAGCCGTCGCCTTCGCCCTATGTGCAGTGAGGATCACTTGCGCTCTTCGAGTTTGTCCAGGCGGCGTTCGTGGGCTTCGGCCACGTGGGCCAGTTGGTTGATGAACTGGAGAGTTTCGGCGAAGCGACTGGCTGTTTCGGCGAAGCGCGTGTTGTTTTCCGCCGCCATCGCCCGCATCTCTGCCGCCAGCAGTTCCACGCTTTGGGTGAGAGCTTCGTGCCGTTCGGTGAGTTTTTCCAGGCGTTCGTCGATGGTCATTTCTTCGCCCCCATCTTTTTCACTGCTTCCTTCCTCTAGGGCTTGAGCCCGATATGATCCTTGATCCGGCCAATGTCGGATTCCAGGCGGCCGAACCACTTAAAAAATTCCTTGTTGTCTTCCTCCAGACGCTCCATCCGGCGGTCGAGCGAACCAAACAGCCGCACATTCAAAATAAGTGCCGTTATGGCGACGGCCACCGAACCGCCCGCGCTGATTAAGGCCACGATGACGGTGTCGCTCACTGGGGGGCCTTCTTTCTTTTCTTTTTTCCCCACCGTGCTTCGTTCATCCGGCGCGCTATCTCCGAGCGCTCCTCCGGCGTGGTCTTGGCCCACCTCTTGGCCACCATGCTCTGTGCGGCCGGGTCCTTGTCTGATTTCCTCATGGCTCGAATTATCGATCCGTCCCCCGAGAAAGTCAACACGTACGGAGTACCAGTACTTTTCCGCGAATCTTGGCGCACATTTGTCTTGCTATCCGTACGTGCGGAGAGTACAATTTAAATTCTATGGAGGGCAAGTAGATGGAACGCTACAGGGATTTGATGTGCGCATTGAAGATCTTGGAGAACGCGCAACGGGCAATCAGCCGGGAGGATGCCTGGACGGTGGTTCAGCACGCCAAGTATTACCTGCTCGAAGAGGCTGCGATGGTGCTTCGCAGCTTGAGGTCAACCCGATGAACGACGTGCTGAAATTCGAAAACAACGTGCCCGTTCAGGTGCGGCTGGTCTACGCGGCGCACGTCGGGCCGCGGCAGCCGTTCTGGTCAATTCGCTTTCGGCAGCTTGCCGAGATTGAGGGGGAACAGCGGGACGGCACCTTCGCGGTAGAGAAACTGCCGGAGCCCGATCCGGGGGACAAGCTCCAAGAGGGCCTGGTGGCGTCGATCCTGGTGGCGAACGCCGCACGGAGGCGGGAGGAGAACGGGAGGGCGGCCATCGTCGCGCCGCCCCCCGCAACGGCGGACGTTGCGGCATCCGCCGCGTCTTCGACTGCCGTCAATCAGCAGCCGGTAGGAGCCAACATCGCCATCACTACCCCAAAGCGTACCACGGGCCAAAAGCTTTCGCTGATCGATGAGGTGAATGCGCTCGTGGATGATTTTGCGGCGGTGCTGGACCGGGCGCTGCGGAAACACGAGGGACGGGTCAAGCCGGACGAGCTCCGCGCCATTTTCTTGACGGCCGCGATCCACTCCATGAAGGCAGGGCGAAATGCGTAGCTCGCACGCCCTGAATCGTTGGATAATCCAGGAGGTGACCGGGCGAGATATCGGCCGCAAGCCCGTGAAGCGTGCCTTGGCCTACCGTGGGCCGGCGCGGGATTATCGCTATCGCGCGTGGATCAGGAGCCTACCCTCGGCCGTGTCGGGGCAGCTCGGCTGCGAGGCGGCGCACACGGGAGGCGACGGGGGCATGCGGCAAAAGTCATCAGATTTTTCGTGCGTGCCGCTAACCAGATCCGAACACGCGGAACTCCACGGAATTGGCAAGCAGGATTTCGAAGCCAAGTACGGAATCGAGTTTAAGGAAGTTGTGCGCCGGCTAAGCGACGCCTGGTTCGCTCACGCCGCAGTCCATTCTGCATTCGCGGAGCTTTCGCATCGCCGCGCTGCGATCCGGGCTCGGCGGCACGTTGGCGACGATTATCGCGAATGCCCCGACCAGATCGATGCCGCCCGGTTGCGTTCCTGATGCTGCACTCATTGGGTCTAAACCTCCGCGGGCCATGGTACCAGTTTTCTATGTAAAGAGGGGCTAGTACTTTCTCATCGAAAGGAATAATATTTGATCTTGACGAAACGCGCGAGTTGATTCACACTGTCAGTGATCTTTGGGTGTCCGGCCTGGAGCCTCCCTTGCAAGGTGGCTACTGTGCCCAGGCCGGCCCCAAGTCACTCGAAGCACAAGCGAGTGCAAGATGCCTCAAGCTCACAAATCGAGCAGGCCGCAGACGTTGGACCGGAAAACGTCCTGGCGCCGGAAGTACCTCCGCAGGACCTGCATATCGTGGTGCCCGGTCTGGGTCGCGATCAACAGGTCTGAAGCTCCGGCCAACCCCGCCTCCGTGACGAATCCCGCTCTCATTGAATGCGAACCATACCCGCCGATCCGGCGTAATGCCGCCTGCACGAGTTGGCAGATACGCTCCGGTTGCAGGGCCTGGCCCACGTGCTGGTTGTCGAATCGGGTGAACAGGGGGCCGGGAAACGAGCCGCGCCTGGCGATCCAATCGCGCAACGCGGCCACCGGGCAATTTTCAGGGTGCCTGCCATGAGGGATGCCTACCCAGCGGCGCAACTTCCCCTCTTGATCTTGTTTTTCCTTCCGTATAGTCAGCCTGACCCCCTCCTCCACGAATTCCACGTCCTCCAGCAGCAGCGCGACCAGGTTGGCCGAGCGCAGAGCCGAGGCGAAGCCCACCAGGACGATGGCGCGGTCCCTGAGCGCAATGGGCGTATCCTGGCGGGCCAACTCCATGCCGATGGCGCGCACGTCGGCCAGGGTGAGCGGCTTCATCTGCTCCTCGGCCTGGGGATGCAGCCGGCGCGCGCCGCGGAGAATCGCCCGTGCCTGGTCCGTGGATGGACCTGGGAAGCCGTGCTCCCGGTGGATGCGCGCGATGGCGGCCACCTGGCGGGTGACGGTCGATGGTTTGCGTCCGTCGGCGAGTCTCGCGGTGACGAAGAGGCCCACGGTCTCGGCCGAGGCGGGCAAGCTCTGGAGGCCAACGCGCGCCGTGAACGCCGTGAAGGCCCGCCAGTCGTGGTGGTACCCCGCTTCCGTAAGCGGCGCAAGCAGCGCCTGGGTGTAACGATCGCGCTCGATGCGGAGCGCCTCGAGGACACGCGCGGCGGTAGAATCGGAGCCAGCCATCTTTGCTCCCAGAAGCAGAGTATGGTCAGGGCTGGGGAGGCGCGGCTAACGCCTCCTTGGCCCGACTCAATTCTAAATCCCGCGGCGGCACACTACCAGCGGTCTAAGTCCTACCGGTACCGCCAAATAGGCACAAAAGTACCGATCAAGAAAACAGGATTGTACCGCTTGAATGCCGCCAGCGGCCGCGCGAGAGCTCCGCCTCTCTTCCGGTTTTTTCGTGTTCTGCGCTTCACTTGGCAGGTCTAACGCAGGCCACGAAGTCGCTTGAAAGTAGAGGGGAACGCGACAACTTCAGGATATCACCGGAGTCACTTTCCCCAAAATGGCAACTTTTAGCCCGCGCGGCCCTCCATGGCGGCGCGAGAGAGGATCGTGTTCCGTGATTTCAGAAAAGCATCGAAAAAGAACCTGGCTGGTAGTCGACAGGGACGCCAAAGTCCATGCCCGGATTTGTAGCGTACCGCTGCCGACGGCCAAACAAATAGCCCAGCGTGCCTTCCCCGAGATTGAACCCGTGGCGCTGGTCCCCACACGCATGGCTCCGCACGGATTGCGGATAGCCGCCAGAGGCGTACCTGAACTGACCGAGGAGGCCTGCATCAAGCACGGCATCATCTCACCGGTCGGATACTGGGCCGACAAGCTCCAAGCTCGCTTCGCGCGCGCGGGAGGTGCCCGATGAGCGTCTTAGGCTGGCTCGAAGCACTCGGGGTGAAAGACGGCGATTGGTTTATTGACACCAAGCACCGGGCGCGCCGCGCTATGAAAAGCGCCTGTTTCTCACCGCCCGCGCGGATTCACATCTGCCTGGGTTTGGCCACTATGGGATTTCAGCAGGAACTCGCCGTCAAAATGGAGGGCGGCCAGCAAGTCCCGATCCAGCCGGTGGACGTGTGCGCTCTCACCAGCCTCAAGCTAAATCACTTCCGAGAGCACATCAACTGGCTAGAAGCTTATGGTCTGGCGAAGTGCGAGGGCTGGACAAAGGGCCGGGTAAAGATTTATTCTTGGGCGATCCCCAGGGAAGTGGACCCAAAGAAAATTGTCCCGCGCGCGGGGACAATTTTTACCGGATGCCCACCGGACCTACACTCCCTCCTCAATCACTACAGAGTACGTTTTCCTACTGGTTTTGTCCCAGCGCGCGGGGATATTGAAGCCCTGGACCGGCTCGCGCGCGTGACCAAAAAGGCGGAATTGTCCCTGCGCACGTATGCGAAAGGTCTCTGCGCGCGCACCCCCCCTAATAAGGAGGAAAGGAACGAAAGCAACAAGAACGAAAGGACCTCCTCCTCCTCCGCAGTTATCACCAAGTTGGTAGAGAAGGCGGAGGAGGAGGACCTCCCCCCCTATGAGCAGTTCCGGTCGCTCTACCCCGCCAAGCGCTGGGATGGTGCAAAAGCCAAACCCCTTTTCCTTAGAAAGGAGCACACCGAACAACTGCGCGCCGTCGAACGCCTGAAACGCTACCTGGAGGAGTGGCATAGGGATCCCGTTTTCCCGCAATTTGTTCCGTTGGCCAGCAACTGGTTACAGAGCGCTTACGAGGAGGAGCCCTTGCCGCCGTCGAAACCGCAAGCCCGCGCCGCCGCTGCGGCCAGCAAAAGCGATGCGGTGGATCAGTTGGTTCTCAGGAACCTCCAGCGAACTGGGAGGCCCTTCTAATGACCTATGAAGTGCTTCGCGATCTGGTGGCGCGCTTGTCCACCATGCGTTATTTTCCATCCGGCCCAGCCGCGCAGTTGGCTCTGATCGAAACCATGACCGATCTGACCGACGACGAAGAGAAAGTCCGGTGGCTAGTGAAACGAATGCGGCAGGTCTATCAAGAATGGCCTGGCGAGCATGAACTACGCGCCTGTTTTTGCTCGCGCTGGCGTCCTAAAGACGGCATCGAGGCGGCCTCAACAATCTTCCCCGAGGGCTTGCCGCCCGATCCCATGGCACCCAAAAAGCAAATTGCCGCGGCAGAGGTCAAAGCGCTCCCGCCCGGCCAATCTGTCTCGGCCAACAAATCCTTCGACACTAAACTACGCCTCGCAGTGGAGAAACTCGAAGCCAAATCGGGCGAATTCAACGGCCCGGCCACACCCGAAGAAATCGCCGCAGCCCCCGACTGGCTGCGGCAGTTGGAAGGATACCCTCCCAAAGAGCCCGAAGAGGCAGCTCCCAAAAACCGCACCCAAATTCACTGACAAGTCAAAAAAAGAGAGGGGTCCGCCCATGCCTGAAAGCACCTGTTGTTACTTCTGCCACCGTTTTGTGGTGCCCGGACATGTAGATGCCTGCGCGATCGGATTCTCCCAGCTATCGCTCGCCGGCAAAACGGTCCTGTACCTGGAATACGCTCATCGTGCCTGCCTGGAAAGAGCCGCCGCCTGGTATGTAGGTGTTGAACCCCCTCCCAATCCGAGAGAGAAGGCCCGCCATGCCTAAAGGCACTCCTAATCCCAAGCAACTGCCCTTGCCGGGAGTCAAGCGCCGGCCGCTCGAATATCTCCGCTTCGAGGCGCACAGGCGATTCCATATTCTGCTGTTTGTAGATGGCGGCCAATTCCCCATCGTGACCTGGTGTGGAGTGCGCTTGGATGCTCTCGGGGTGCAATCCTGGTCGTACGCGCCGCCGGCGGTGTGCCGGGGCTGCCGAGCGCGGATGAAGCATCCCTACCTGCTTCCCGAGGAGTTGGTTGCGGAATGGTTGAACCTCTTTGCGCCACAGGAGCAGGCATGAATTCTCAAGATCGTGAGCCGCGGGCGGGCGCCGCGGCAGGGCGAAAGGGAGGCGCGCCCCGGGACGCCTCTCGTCGGGGCCAGTTGCGGGGGGCGGCCTACCAGTCCCCCGTGGCTGAAGCGAGAAAGGAGGCCGTATCGAGTAAAAACACCAAACTACCTCTGCTGAAATGCGGGAGGCCCCCCACAGTCGGCTCGGCCTTGGACAGCGAGTCTGACAGGGCCTCCCGTATAGAGGTGAGTTATTGACAGAGAACGACCTGGCCGCCGCCACCGAGTGCGTCAACCTGATCGCGTTAGTTCGCGGCTCGCATATTCCGCACCGGGAGCAATTCATTCATCTGATCGTCTGCCGCCTCCGGGCCATCGTTGCGGTTGGCGCCGGCGAACCCTGCGACGAGCGAACGCTGGCGCGGTGGATCGACGAATTCCTAGAGGATTCAGGAGCCGCCAATTGAAACCCCCTCCCGATCCATACGACATCAACACCTGGGGCTGGGAGTGTGCCAGGGGGATTCAATACGCGAACACTGGCGCCCCGGTCGCCGCCGGCACAAAAAACGTGGTCCGGAAGATCGCCCGAGGGCGGAAGAAATACCGCCCTCGGCCGCAAGGCGAGACTCCCTCTGTGAAAGACGTTACCCTGAGTACATACCCCTCCGAAGTCAGCTCCGCGCGCCCGCCATCGTCGAACTTGCGGGACTCATCAAATCCACGCGCCCCCGCTTAAGCGGCCGCGAGCGCACCCGCCTGTTGCTGCGCACTATAGACGCGATCCTGGCCGATCCCGCGCCGTGCCCAGCCTGTGGAGACGAGAAGTGGCTGCTGGGCGATCCGCCCATCCGCTGCCCCCTCTGCGGAGGACGCTATCCAAAGACAACAACCGAGGCTGTAAGCGCCTGCATCTAATACCTCGCCAGGAAATGCTCGCCAGGCTTCATAGCGCTATCCAAATCGAGGATTGTGTCAAACTGACCCAGGGCGCATGCTGTCCACAGTGGTCCCCTCCCCCTCCCTCACTCCCGTCAAAAATTTGACAGATTCCCAATTGGCCGATGAATACGCCGAAACCCGCCTCCGCGTGATGGCCCGGCGCCCGAATGTGAATCCGGACGACCAGCGCTTATTTCAGCTCGCCACCGAGCTGCTCTCCCGACAAGCCGATCAGCCCGCCGAAGATCGCCTCCAGGTCCAAGGGGACAAATTCATAGTGCCGATCAGCCCCCAGGAGAACAAAACCAGCATCGTCGACCCCGGCGCCGTCTACCGGATCATCCGGCGCAAAGGCAACGATATTCTGCTCGCGGCGTATACGATCACCCTCGCCAAAGTCCGCAAGCTCCTCACCGAGGCCCAGCTCGATGAATACCTCCTGACCGAGCGCACCGGACCCCGAGAAATCGGCGAGCCCGTTCTAAAGCAGGAGAAGGCCGCTTGAAGATGCAGCCGGTGGAATCCTCGAATATCGAGGCAATCGGCCACGATCCAGCCACCAACACGCTGGGCGTGAAGTTCAAAAGCGGGGGTCTATACCACTACCAGGGCATCTCCGCCGAGAAACACCAGGCCCTCATGGCGGCAGACTCGAAGGGCAAGCACTTTTTCAAGCACATCCGGCACCACGAATTCGTGAAGCTGTAAAACCCAGCAAGCGAATTGAACCTTGCTGGCTTGAGATATCGCTCCGTATCCTGGAGATGACGCCCGTCGCGGCGTCCTTCAGACCAAGCTACCGGCGGCAGGTTCCATACTCCTTACCTGCCGCCAATTTCTTCGGCCCCATAAAAAGGCTGATCCTCGCAGGCGCAATACCCCACGTGTCTCAACACTCCAAGCGCTCTATTCGCATCCTGAATCCGGTCCCAGGCGGACGGACGCACACCACCAGGCGCTCGGCCGCCCGCTATATCGACCAGGGCCGGGCGCGAATGACAGCAGGCAATTTGGAATTCTTCTCTGATGACCATCGGCATCAGGCAGTTCTGATGCAGGCTTCAGCCAAACGGCCGCACAGCATAAAACTGCGCATAGTCCTACGAGCGGATTACCGCGGCGAGGTCCTGGGCTTGCCGAATTTCTGCGGATTCATCAAAGACCAGGCGATCCATGGAAAGCTCATCGCGGCATAACCATCTCTGGTGGGAAGGCTGGGAAGACCCACGGGTGGATGAGATTTTCGATGCAATCTGCCGGCAAGAACGGAGTGAACTACTGTCGCCTGAAAGGCGACAGTCCCCGAGGCTTAAATTCTATGGAAATGTACAACGAGTTGCAGCAGACGGCCGTCGCTCGCGGCCGAGGTAACGCCCCCACCGAGGCTACTCCCCTCGCAGCGTCGCCCCGGCCGCGGCTGCATTACCAGCTCTCCATCGAGCATGCGGCCATGATCCAGCAGCTCGATTCGGGCGAAATGCGGATACTGGAGCAGCTCGGCGCCGGCAGGGATTCACGGCGCACAGCCCAGCGGCTTTCGATAGCGCCGCGGACCTTCCAGGGCCAAGTGGCCAAGATCCGAAAAAAGACCGGCATGAGCCGCCTGCAGCTCAGTGCGGTGGGCTATTTGATGCGCTGCCAGGCGGCGTGAATCAGCAGTGTCCGAGAGCCTTGCGCGCCGAATCGCAGAGCGTGCCGCATTTCGGGCATGGAGTAGGTTTGGCCGGCCGGCCGCCGCAATAGGATTTGCGGGCGGCGGCCATCTTGCGGGCCTGCCGGGTGGTGAGGTTACGCATTTTAGTGCGGCCTCTTGCGGCGCCGCTGTTCCAGTTCCGTCAGCCGCGTTTGGAGATCGTCGATGTCCAGCGTGTGCGCCAGGGCAATGCGCTCCAGGCGTTGGATAGTATCGACGATTTCAGCCAGCAAAATCTGGGTCTTTTCCTGGTGGCCCACCAGCGTCTCGATGCGCTCATCAATCGTCTTGGTCGCCATGATTAAAGAATAGCAGATTGCACAAACAACGCAAAAGTCCGCTGAGGCCTGGACTTTCGTCACTATTATGCAGGAATCTGCGGTAGGCGGGCAGTCATTAGGATACAGCGAAAAATGCGTGCCGCTCAAAGATTTTTAAAGAAAAAGCGAAGCCCAGATGCAGCAGACTGAGACATCGCTCCGCATCTCGCCCGATCACTGGCCGGCTCGGGATCAGGCCAAAGACGAAGTCACCCTGGCAGACGAGCAGACTATACAGGCCCTGATACTATTGCTCAAAACATGCGAGTAGCCATCTACGCCCGAGTCTCCACCGCGGATCAGAAGTGCGAAATGCAGCTTTCCGAGCTGCGCGAATATTGCCATCGCCGGGATTGGAAAATTGCCGGGGAGTATGTCGACACCGGATGGAGCGGGGCCAAGCGATCCCGCCCCGAGCTCGACCGGCTGATGGCCGATGCGCGGCAACACAAGATCGATTGCATTGTGGTCTGGAAGCTCGATAGATTCGGCCGATCGGTGGCGAACCTGGTGGACGCGCTGCAACAGCTCCAATGCTGGGGCGTGCGCTTCTTGGCCACCACCCAGTCAATCGACACGGACCAGGCGAACCCGACCAGCCAGTTGATGCTCCATATCCTGGCCGCCGTGGCGGAATTCGAGCGGGAACTGATCCGCGAGCGCGTGAAAGCCGGCTTGGTCGCGGCTAAAGCGCGGGGTACACGGCTCGGACGACATCCGGCGGTGATAGACCGCCTTCGCGTCCAGGAGCTCTCAGAGGCCGGTTTGTCAGTTCGGGCCATCGCGGGTCGGCTGAAGGCCTCGCGATCCGTTGTAGGGCGTCTGCTCGTGTCCCGGAAACGCATTTGAGATCGGTCCCCAAGCTCCTGATTCGGTATGATCGTGCCCGATTTTCCGGCCAGGCCCACAAAGGAAAGTCATCGGGACGGCAGTTATGATGCAAACAAACAACTTACCTAACCCACAGTGGATTGTGGCCCTCCTGGGCATCCTCGGCCTGGCCGGCAGTGCCCTCTGGATGGTGGTGAACCTGCGAATTGAGAACAGACTGCTAGAGCGGATCGACGGACTGAAGGACTGGGCCGACGCCCGGTTTATGCGGCAGATGGACGCGCCCTGCCAAGTCCAACGCGTGGTGAAAATTAGAAATGCCGGCGCTGACTAAGGGCAAACTGGAGCAATTCGCGCAATCCATCGCAAACGGGCTAACTCCCGCTGCTGCATACGTTCGCGCGGGGTACAGCATCAAGGGCGCAGCCTCCAGCGCGGCCCGATTGCTCCAAAATGCTCCAATTTGCGCGCGGATTGCTGAGCTGCGGCAGGCCATCGCCGCGGAGCTGCTCCCAGCCTCCATCCGCGATCTCGATGCCGTGATCCAAGCGAAGCAGCAGCGCCGGGAGTTGCTCTACCAGATAGCCCGCGAGCGAGGCCTGGAGATGGCCGGCGAGTGCCCCGGCGGGTCCACAGGGTTCATCGTGCGCCGCTATTTCGGTCACGGCCAAAACAAAGCGGCGACGCCCATGTACCAGGTCGACGTGGGATTCCTCCGGGAGATCAGCGAGCTGGAAGAGGAAGTCGGGCGCCGGCTTGGCCAGACGGATTCCATAACCGGCGCGCCCGCGGTGCAGGTCAACGTAACATTTGTGAGCACCACCCCTTGATCGATTGCATCAGTTGTGGCAGAACCCGCGAAGCCCGCATGGAATCCATGCAGCGCGCTCTCGTCGAGCGCCAGGAGAAGGTCGATAGGCTCGAAATCGACATCCGGGAGCTGAAAATGCAGATCGAACTGGCCCGCTCGCTTACGCGGGATGAAGGTCGGTGGTAGGGCGCGATCCGGCACTACGCCCCTGTGCCTCGCCCTGGTGGCCTGGGCGACCGAATGAGCTACGCGGCCGGGGTCGGCGGTGCCGGTAGCGGCGGCAGGCTGCCCAAGAGGTCGGTGCATGCTTTCGACAAGTCCATGACAGACTGTGTCGCGACCGGGCCATCCGTTCCAGCGGCTGCTTCTGCCTGTTGAAGCGCCTGGGTGTCCTGTTGATATTTAACCACAGCCGAATCGGCGGCCTGGGCCAGTCCAGTTAAGGGGTTCGGTGCTGTTGCCATTTTTAAAAGCCTGCTTTCGACTCGCATGGTAGCAACATGCATGACCGCACCCCTGATCGAGGTCCACGCCCAGCTCCCCCCCAAGGCCGAGTTTTTGTTCAAGCCGGCGAGATTCAAAGTCATGTGGGGCGGCCGATCTGGCGTCAAAAGCTGGTCCATGGCCCAGGCGGCTCTTATCCAGGGTGTTCAGAGGCCCCTCCGCATCCCGTGCGCGCGCGAGACCATGAAATCGATCGAGGATAGCGTCCACGCGCTATTGAGCGATCAGGTGAAGCGCCTCCGTCTGGAGGGGCATTACAAAGTCCGTAAGACGTACATCGAGGGCGTGAACGGCACCGAATTCATTTTCCTGGGACTCCGGGATCTGAGCATCCACAATGTCAAATCGCTCGAAGGGGCGGACATTCTGATCTGCGAAGAAGCGCAGAACATCACCAAGAAATCCTGGAACACCGTGATCCCGACGCTGCGCAAGCCGGGGAATGAAATCTGGATAGCCTTCAACCCGCGCTATGCCAACGACGACACCTACCAGCGCTGGGTGGTCCATCCCGACCCCAGAGCGGTAGTGGTGCAGACGAGCTGGCGCGACAATCCCTGGTTCAGCGAAGAATCCCGACTCGACATGGAAGCCGACAAAGTCCGCGATTACGAAGACTATCTGCACATCTGGGAGGGGCAGCCCCAGAGCACGGTGGTGGGCGCCATCTACCGTGCCGAGATCGCCGCGGCGGAGCAGGGTCAGCGCATCACCCGCGTGCAGTACGATCCGTTCGCCCCGGTGGATACCTTCTGGGATTTGGGATTCGGCGACATGGTGAGCATCTGGTTTGCCCAGGTCGTGGCCATGCAGAATCGGGTGATCGACTACCACCAGGACTCTGGCAAGGCCATCGATCACTACCTGCAAATCCTCCAGAGCAAGGGCTACACCTACGGCCAGGCGCACCTGCCGTGGGACGGCGGCTCGAAACAGTTGGGCAGCGGGCGATCCATCGAAGAAATCATGCGCGGCAAGGGTTTCAAGGCCCGCGTGCTGCCGCGCTGGCTCATCGCCGACGGCATCAACGCGGTCCGCACGATCTTCCCCACGCTATGGTTCGATGCGGGTCGCTGCTCAGTGGGATTGCAGGGTTTGCGCGAGTATCAATGGGGAGCGGCATCCGCCACCGGAATCGAGAAGCGCGAGCCGTTACACAATGAGGCCTCGCATCCCGCCGACGCTCTCAGGGCATTGGCCGTGGCGCTCAAAGCTCCGGTACAGCGCAAGCCGCCGGTGCGCACTGGCCCGCGGCATCCGGTAGGAGTCTGGAGTTGATATGCCAAAATTTCTTGAAGACAAACTGAAGCGACGGTACGGGGCGAAAAGCGCCATCCCGTACAAGATCATGAATTCCATCGGAGCCATGAAGGGCAACCAGGAGACGGCCAAGGGCGCGGCGATGCAGCAGAAGCATGTTCGCAAGCTGACCCAGGCCTCGGCGGCGCGCATCCGCATCAAGGCGCAACAAATCGTAGGGAGATAATCACATGCAGAAAAAAATCGTCGCCGTAACGAAGGCGCTCCAGGGCCACCTGAAGCTCGAATTCGAAGACGGCTCGACGCGGATGGTATTCCGTGGCGACCATGAAATCCACGCGCCCAAGGTGGGCGACCTGTGGCCCCCGGAAGGCCACGAGCACCACAGCATGACAGGCGGGCTCGAAAAGAAGTGAGCATGCCGCGACCGGCTCAAGAGCACGCGGAGATCAACCGCATGCTGCAATCCCACGGCCTCGGCAGGCTGGAGGACGGCAACGGCCTGCTCTCCCAGCTCGGATTCCTGGTGCGCGATCACGATCACCTCAGATCGCTCATCGGCCGCTGCCCACCGGAAGACCGGGTAGCGATGTATGAATCGCTCCGGCCCTCTCTGCACTTCCAGCCTTGGCCTCTCGACGTGTACGTCTCAAGGACCGGCGACCTGGCAGACCGGAAGCGCCTCCCCACCCTCAAGCCCGATGGCGACTTCGAATTCCAGAGCGATGCGCGCCCCAGTGGCCTATGTGTTTGCCAGGAAATCCACGCCATCTACTTCAACGAAGACATGACGCCGATGTGCAAGACGTGCAGGCGCCCGGTGCCAGATCCGGCTCAAGCCATCGCTCAGGATGCGACCCTCTGGTCCGAAGCGAAAGAGCAGCTCACCGTGGTTTGCATGAAGTGCACCAAGCAGGCCACATTCGCCGGCGACACTCAGGCGGATGCCATCTTCCGCGCCCGGCAGGATGGTTGGTCTCTTTGGGTGCATGAAGGCCAGAAGCGCGAAATCTGCCCGGATTGCCCGGCAGGCGGAAGAGCGGCGTGACGCTGAAAGCGCCGTTCCCGTGGTTCGGTGGCAAGAGCCGGGCGGCCTCCCTGGTGTGGCAGCGCTTCGGTGAAGTACGAAACTACGTCGAGCCGTTCGCTGGCTCCCTGGCAGTGCTGTTAGGCAATCCAGCGCCGGGATGTATCGAGACGGTGAACGATAAGGACTGCTATCTTGCCAACTTCTTGCGCATTGCGCTCTGCGGGTACGAAGGCGAGCACAAGATGCCACCTTCCTGGAAATGCGTCCCTTGGAAAACCAGGGGCGGGTACGGATCGCAGAGTCACGGTTTAGGACGTGAAAACAG
>JBEKQS010000012.1:0-39352 GCA_049519475.1 Bryobacteraceae bacterium
CAGAATCACAAACAGGGCCGCCATACTGTGCAGGACGACGTTGGTCAGATGGTAGCCCAGCACGGCGTCACCCCACAAGACATGCTCGAACCAGAACGCGGTATGCACCAGTGGATAGTACTGGCCCGTGGCTGCCAGGCCGAGGTCGGTCCAGATCCGCCACAGACCGTGAAGAGACCGAAGCTCCGGTCGGGTCACGTAGTTCGAATCGTCCCAAAGCAGGCTGCCTCCCAGTGCCGGCAGATAAGCCACCAGAGTGGCGCACAGGATGAACGCAAATGCGAGCAGATCCCGCGGACGGGTCTGGTTCTGATCTCGGCCGGCCGTGGGCCTTACGCTCGGGGATCTCCGTTTGGGCATCTGGGTCTGATTCTACAACCCATCCAGGAGACCACAAAGGACGAGCCTGGGACTGCCGTATGGTGCAAACTCTCCACTCTCGGCTGCTACCGTGAAATCGGGATGGGCCCTTACTCGGCCCGTCCTATTTCCATTAAAGGAGCCATCATGGCAACCTCCAGTCAGATCGTCGCGACACGCCGTCCACGGAACCACGCCGGGCGGCATCACCCTGCCAGCGACTTTTCCGCGGCGGCGCGGGGGTCGCCGGCGGAATTGTAGCCTTGCTGCTGCAGCGCGGCGTCCAGGGCTTCGAGAACTATCAGGACGTTCTCGCGCGTGGAGCCGTAGCCCATCGTGCCAATGCGGAAAACTCTGCCGGCCAGCGGGCCGAAGCCACCGGCAATCTCCATGCCGCGCTCGCTGAGGAGATACTGGCGGATTTGGGCGTCGTCCACGCCGGCGGGAACGCGCGGGGTGTTCAGAGTCCAGAGGCGATTGGCCGGATCCTCGACGTGCATGCTCAGTCCCATGGCTTCTATGCCTGCGACGAAAGCCAGATGATTGCGGCGGTGGCGCTGCCAGCGGTTTTCCAAACCCTCGTCGGCGACCATGGCGAGACCCTCGCGCAAGGCGTAGAAGAGAGTGGCGGAAGCGGTGTGGTGATAACGGTGGCCGGTGTAAAACGTGTCCAGCAATTGGAGGTCGAGATACCAGGACTGGACGGGCGCGGTGCGGGCTTTGAGGCGCTCCACGGCGCGCGGACCGAGGGTGATGGGCGCGAGGCCGGGCGGGCAGCCGAGACCTTTTTGGGTACAGGAATACGCGATGTCGATGCCGTTTTCGTCCACCAGGACGGGCATGCCGCCGAGCGAGGTCACACAATCGGCGATGGTGAGCGCGCCGGCTTCGTGGGCCGCTTCGCAGATGGGCCTGGCCTGATTGAACATGCCGGTGGAGGTTTCGGCCTGGACGAAACCGACCATGTGGGGCTGCTCGCGGCGGATGAACTCGCGGACTTCCTGGGCGTCGAATGGCTGGCCCCAATCTTTGGCGAGGCGCACGACGGCGGCACCCTGGCGGCGCGCCATCTCGCCGATGCGATCGGCGAAGAAGCCGTTGGACAGGAGGGCGAACTTGCGGCCGGGCTCGGCGAAATTCGTGACGGCGGCCTCCATGCCGGCACTGCCGGTGCCGGAGATGGCAATGTTAAAAGAATTGTCGGTGGAGAAGGCGTAGCCGAGGAGGGTGCGGATCTCGCCGGCGACTTCAAAGAAGAACGGATCGAGATGGCCGACCACGTTTTGCGCCATGGCCTGATAAACGCGAGGGGCTACCATGCTGGGGCCCGGACCGAACAGCAGGCGGCGCGGCGCCTGCAAGGGAGCATATTTTTGCGGCATAGAAAACTCAGTGTAGCGCGAGTGTGCGGGCGAGCTTGGCTCACCTTGGCAGGCTCAAGCCGGCCCCACCCGGCGCGGAGTTTTTTGGTATTGACAGAGCCAACATACTGGGATAGTCTGTGCATAGGCAGACTATGATATCGGGCAAGCAAAAATCGAAAAGCGAGATCCCGCCCGGCACCCTCGAGATGTTGCTACTCAAGACTCTGAAGCGGCTTGGGCCCACACATGGATATGGCATCGCAAAATTCATTCAGCAGACATCCGAGGAGGTGCTGCGGGTTGAGGAAGGCTCGCTCTACCCGGCGCTGCAACGGATCCTGCTGAAAGGCTGGGTGACCGCCGAGTGGGTGCAGGCCGGGCCCAAGCGGCGGAACCGGATTTATCATTTGACGCCGGAAGGGCGGAAGCAGCTTACGGCGGAGATTTCCGGTTACCGGCGGGTGTCGCAGGCGATCGAGCGGGTGATCCAACCCGCATAGTAAAGAGGAGTGCGATGGCTTGGTTGAGCCAAATTCGCCGCAGCCTTGCGGTTCTCTTCCACCGCGACCGTTTGGATCGCGACCTGGAAGAGGAAATGCGGAACCACCTGGACATGCAGGCCGAGGCGAACCAGGAGAACGGCATGGATGCCGGTGACGCGCGCCATGCGGCGAAACGGCAGTTCGGGAATGCCACGCTGCTGAAGGAAACGAGCAGGGATCTGTGGGGATGGGGCCCGTTGGAGAGGTTGGGCCACGACCTGCGGTATGCGTTACGCGTGCTGCGCAATTATCCGGGATTCGCGACGGTGGCGATCCTTTCGCTGGCGCTCGGCATCGGGGCCAACACGGCGATCTTCACCGTGGTCAACGCCGTCCTGTTGCGGGCCTTGCCGGTGCGCGACCCGCGGCAGCTCGTGTTTGTGAACTCGTCCACCGATTCACAGATCAAAGTCCGGACGAGAAACTCCAACGACCGAACAGACGAGGCAACCGGGCGCTGGTTCCGCAACACGTTCCCCCTCGCGGCCGTCCGCGAGTTCCGCGCGGGAGCCTCCGATGCCCTGGAGGTGTTCGGCTTCTTCAGCCTCTACAAAACGGGCGTGAGCGAAGGCGGCGCCAGCCGGACCGCCCGTGTGACCCTGGTTTCGGGCAACTTTTTCGACGGCCTCGGTGTGCCCATGGCTCTCGGACGCGGATTGCTGGACTCCGACGATCAGCCCGGCACAAGCGCCATCGTGATCACGCAGAGCTATTGGGAAGGCACACTGAATGCGGACGCCTCGATACTGGGCAAAGTGCTCAGGCTGAACGGAGCGCCGATGACGGTGGTGGGCGTCACTAAGGCCCCGTTCCACGGCATAGCGGACGCTGGATTCGACGGCCCCGCGGATATCTTCGCGACCTTGAGCGCCATGGAGACGATTGCGCCCGACGAGTTCGGCGCCTCCGGGAAGCCGAAAACCGCGCCCGACTACTGGTGGGTGCAGATCATGGCCAGGCGGAAGCCGGGTGTGACGGTGGAGCTTGCCAGTGCCCGCTTGACTACGGTCTTTCGAAGCGTACTCGCGGCGTCCGGAGTGCCCGCGTTGCAGGAGGCCAAGAACCCGCGAATCTTTCTGACGCCCGGCGATAAAGGGCTGGATCCTCTTCGTGCATTGGTGCAGCGGCCGCTTCTGATCCTGCTCGTGGTGGTGGGCGTTGTACTTCTGCTGGCTTGCGTGAATATGGCCACGCTGCAACTGGCGCGCTCCGCGGCGCGGCAAAGAGAAATGGCGGTGAGGCTTTCGCTGGGCGCCAGCCGTGGGCGGATCATCCGGCAACTCCTCATCGAAAGCCTCTTGTTATCGGTGCTGGGAGCTGTGGCCGGCGTACTTTTCGCCGCGTGGGGTGCGCCTTTGATTGCCAGTTTGCTGACCACCGACCCTGCCTTTGACACCGTTTGGCTGGATCTTTCTCCGGACCTCCGCATACTCGGCTTCACCTTGCTGGCGACCGTGCTTACAGGCGTGCTGTTTGGCCTGGCTCCGGCTTTGCAGGCGACGCGCGTCGAAATCGCGCCCAATCTCAAGGACACCACGCGCGGCGCCACGCGGCGCAGCGCCTTCCGTCTGGGCAAACTACTGATCGCCGGCCAGGCCGCGCTCTCGCTCGTATTGCTGGCCGGCTCCGGTCTGTTCCTGCGCACCCTGGGGAATCTTTACAGCCTGGACGGTGGCTTTGCCCGCGACCATCTGCTGATTTTCCGCCTCGATTTCGGGCAGCGTGGCTTCAAAGCCGAACAGGCCGGCCCCATTTACGATTCGATTCTGCAATCGATTGCCGCAACGCCGGGCGTTCGCTCGGCAGCGGGCATGTCTCATCCTCTCATCAGCGGCTGGAAGAACGGCGGGGAACTCTCTTCCGTGGAGACGGGCTGGCAGCCGCTGGGGGTCTTGATGAACACCGTCACCGCGGACTTCTTCACCACCATGCGCATGCCGATTGTTGCGGGCCGGGCCTTTTCGGTGCGCGATGCCGGGTCGGCCCGGCCAGCGGTAATTCTGAACCAAGCGGCAGCCCGGCAGTTGTGCGGTGACCGGTCCGCCGTCGGACGGATTATCCGGCAGCACGGTTGGGGTGACAAGGTCTTCGACGTGGAAGTGGTTGGTGTAGCCCGCGACGCCAAGTTCAATGACCTTCGTAGGGCCATCGAGCCGACGGTGTTCGTTCCCTTCGGCCATTCGTACCAGTTCACCGAGAGGGCTTTCGCCGTCAGGACTTCGGGAGATCCGCTGGCGATGGTTGGCCCGGTCCGGCGCGCGATTTCCATCATCAACCCGGATGTCGCCATGACGGACATCAAGACGCAGACCCGTTTGATCGAGGAAAGTCTACACCAGGAGCGCCTGTTCGCGACCCTTTTGACGCTGTTCGCGGGCTTTGCCCTGTTGCTGGCCGCCATCGGTCTGCACGGCGTCACGGCCTATTCGACGGCCCGCCGCACGGGAGAGATCGGCCTGCGCATGGCCCTGGGCGCCGGCAGGGGCCAGGTTGTAGCGCTGATTCTTCGCCAGGTGCTGCGGCCCGTGGCAGCCGGAACGGTTGTAGGACTTGTTGCGAGTTGGGTGGGCACGCGCTGGATCGAAGCGATGCTGTTTGGAGTGAAGCGTCTGGACCTGCTGACGTTTGCAGCGGCGTTCTTGATATTGGTAGGTGTGGGGCTGGCGGCCGCTTTTGTGCCGGCGTGGCGCGCCGCCAGAATCGATCCGATGACCGCGCTGCGGGCGGAGTAGCGGCGCATATCGAGGCTGAAGCCGCTACTTGCCCTTGGATTTCTTGTAGGCTTCGCGGATTTCCTGCAACTGCCGGGCGTGCGATTCGGCATGGCCGGCATAACCCTCCAGCATCTGGTGCAGCGTCATGACGCCGTTTTCGGAATGCATGCCGGTGCGCTCGAAAACGGCGGGCGGCTGGTCCTTCAACAGGTCGTGATTCTCGGCGCGGATGCGGCGGAACGTCTCGAGCGACTGCTTGGGCTTGCGGCGGACGTAATCGAGGTTGCGGGTCCAGGCATCCTGATCGTAAGCGATGATGGTGGGATTGTCCTCCGCGATCACCTGGCGGAAGCGGTGCGCGCCGACCAGCTCGGCATCGGCGAGGTGGGCGACGATCTGGCGGACGTTCCACTTGCCGGGAGCAATCGTGAAATCCTCTTCCTCACCGAAGACGCCGGTGAGCACCATGGCCAGCAGCTCAGCGCCGCGGCGGTAACGTTCAAGCAAAGCGGGAAGGTCGGACATATGGGGATCAAGAATAGCCGGCGAAACTCATGGTTCCACGTTGAAGCGATTATAGCAATCCGGCGGCGGCGCGAACGCCATACAATGGGACTACCTTATGAAATTCCGAGTGGCGGTCTTGCTGGTGCTGGCGGCGGCGGGCGGCTGGAGCCAGCCGCGGGTGCGGCCCATCAAGTTCGCGGCGCGCGGCACACACGGCGCGGTGGCGGGCGGCAGCGAAAACTCCACCGAAGCCGGCATGCGGATGTATTACAGCGGCGGCAACGCGGTGGATGCGGGAATTGCGACCATGCTGGCGGCCTCCTTGGCGGAGTTTTCGCACATCGGGCTGGGCGGCGAAGCGCCGATTCTGGTGCGCACGAAGGACGGCAAGGTCCACGCGATCGCGGGAGTGGGCACGATGCCAGGGCTGGGGACGGCGGATTTCTATCGCAATCACACGCTCACTCCGCTGGAGATTGTGGACAGGCCGGGGCCGAACGGATTGAAGGACTGGGTTCCGGTGGCGGGCATTCTTTCCACGCTGGTTCCAGGGATGGTGGACGCGGCGATTGTGGCGCTGAAGGAGTACGGCACGAAGTCGTTCGCGGAAGCGGTGCAGCCGGCCATCGAACTGGCGGACGGCTTCCCGATCGATGAAATGCGGGAGCAGGCACTCGAAGGCTCGGAGCCATACCTGGCGCAATGGCCGGCATCGAAGCGCGTATTTCTGCCGAACGGGACGTACGCGAAGGCCGGAGAAATTCTGCGCCAACCCGACCTGGCGCGCACGCTGCGCAACATGGCTGACGTGGAGAAGAAAGCGCTGGCGGCGGGGGCTTCGCGCGCGAAGGCCATGGACGCGGTGCGCGATTACTTTTACCGCGGCGATATCGCGCGGCGCATCGACGCCTTTTCGAAGGCAAACGGCGGGCTGCTGCGATACGAGGACATGGCGGCGTTTCACGTGGAACCGGAAGACGCAGTCTCCACCACGTTCCACGGCTACACGGTTTACAAACCCGGCTTCTGGAGCCAGGGGCCTTCGATGATTGAAGCGCTGAACATTCTGGAAGGCTTCGACATCACCGCCATGCAGGTGAATTCGGCCGATTATATTCACACCATGGTGGAGAGTTTGAAGCTGGCGTACGCGGACCGGGACACGTATTACGGAGACCCGAAGTTCAACCACATTCCAACGGAGACGCTGCTCTCCAAGGAATATGGAGCGGAGCGGCGCAAGCTGATTGGAGAGGAGGCATCGCTCGAATTCAGGCCGGGCAAGATCGGCGACCATCCGCCGCGGCACCCGTCGCTCTCGCAGATTGCGCGCTACAAGATGGACCCGGCGCTCAAGGCCAAGGACACGACGTGCGTGGACGCGATCGACCAGGATGGGGTGGCGATTTCGATTACGCCCTCGGGGGCGTGGATGCCTGCGTATATCGCGGGCGACACGGGCATCCCGCTGACCCAGCGGGCACAGAGTTTTCTGCTGATTCCCGGGCATCCGAACGAGCTCGGGCCGGGAAAGCGGCCGAGGGTGACGCTGAGCCCAACCATCGTGGTGGGTCCGGGCAAGAACCTGCTGACCCTTTCCACGCCAGGCGGCGACCAGCAGGACCAGGCGCTGCTGCAGGTGCTGTTCAATGCGGTGGAGTTCGGCATGAACGCGCAGACGGCGGTGGAACGGCCCCGCTTCCAGTCCGAGCACCTGGTGGAAAGCTTCGACAATCACGAAATGAAGCCGGGCAGCCTTCTGTTGGACGAGCGGATTCCGGCCGCCGTCGCGGCCGAGTTGAAACGGCGCGGGCACCTGGTGGAAATCCGGCCGCGCACGGATAGCGGATCGGCGCCGGTGCTCATCCGGTTCTACCCGAGCGGCGCGATCGAGGCGGGCGCCGACCCGTTCTACTACCGGTTCGCACAAGCGTGGTAGGCCCACTGTTCGACGATTTCGGCGGCTTCGACCGCGATGGGCTGGCGGCACGGCTGCGCGGCTTGGCCCGGGAGAACATCTACATCGGCGGCAGCTCGTGGAAATACGAAGGGTGGCTCGGGCAGGTATACACGCGGGAGCGGTACCTCGCGCGCGGCCGCTTTTCGCGCAAGCTGTTCGAGGCTGAGTGCCTGCGCGAGTACGCCGAGACCTTTCCGACGGTGTGCGGCGACTTCGCGTTTTACCAGTTTCCCAACGCCGAATTCTGGCAGCGGCTGTTTTCGCGCGTGCCGGAGGGATTCCGCTTCGCCTTCAAAGTGCCGGAACAAATCACCTGCAAAGTGTTTCCGAAGCACGCGCGCTACGGACAGCAGGCGGGCAAGGAGAACGAAGCGTTTCTGGACGCGCGGATGCTGCACGAGATGTTTCTGAGGCCGCTCGAAGCGTATCGCGAAAAGACCGCGCTGCTGATATTTGAATTCGGCGCCTTCGGACGGCGGAGCTTCGCGGAGCTGGCGGAGTTTCTGGACCGCCTGGACCCGTTCCTGAGCGCGCTGCCGCGGGAATTCCGCTACGCCATCGAGATCCGCAATCCGGAATTTCTGGAGAAAGATTACTTCTCCTGCCTGCGCAACCACGGCGTGGCGCACGTTTACAACGCCTGGTCGAAGATGCCGGAGTTGCGCCGCCAACTGGCCATGCCCGATTCGGCGACGGCCGATTTCCTGGTGTGCCGCGCTCTGTTGCGGCACGGGCGGGTGTACGAAGACGCGGTGGGGCTGTTTGCGCCGTACACCCGGATTCAGGACCCGAACCCGGAAGCGCGGGAATCGATGCGGGTGCTGATCGGGCGGGCGCGGGAAGACAAGCAGTTTCTGTTTCTGTTTGTGAACAACCGGCTGGAAGGAAATGCGCCGTTGACGATCCTCTCGCTGGTGGAACCTTAGGGGGACGGTGTGCGACACCAATCAGAGCCGCGACCGTGAGGGAGCGTTTGCCGCCCACATGGGCAGGGTCGACGGGGCCGGCTTCGCTGCCGTGCACCCACTGGCGACGCGCAGTTTTGGCGATGCGCCGCGATGGTATACTTGGTTTTCCAACCTAGAAGGGCCCGTAGCTCAGTTGGTTAGAGCGCTACCTTGACACGGTAGAGGTCTGGCGTTCGAGTCGCCACGGGCCCACCATACAAATCAATATTTTACGGCGGTCCAACGCGATTTACCCGCAGCACTTGCGTAACACTTCAGAGAGATTTCACTGAATTCGACTGCACAGCTCCCTCACGGCGAGAACCTTTGCTGCGGGGGACTCCGGCGCAGGCGAAGTGTTCTGACGTAGGACCTGAGGTACTCTGGTTGGTTGTCATCCGGCCTCCGCTTCCTGCGCGGCGATGGCGATGCGGAACAGTACCGTCACCAGCAACGCGCCCACCGACCAGATGGCCAGCACAATGCCCAGTTCGACCGCGGTCGGGAGGTACGGCGTCACCACTCCGGCGGGCGACGGGATAAACCCGGCGGGAATGAGCACCACGCCCTTGTCGATGGCCAGCGACGCGAACACCGCCGCCGGCGCATAGCGGCTGCGGCCCAGCGCCATGGCCAGCGCCACCGCGGCGAAGCCTCCGGAAAGCCAGGTCCACGGGCTGTAGTGCGCGGCGTGCTCGGGGATGCCGCTGTAAAATGCGGTGAAGACTTCCATCAGGGCCAGGAACACGTTGACCGTCATGGCGTACGTCATCACCAACCGGAGCTTGCGGAGCGCTTCCTCGCCGGCGTCGTAGCGAAACGCGCGGCAAAGTAGAATCAGCAGCGCGGGACCGGCGGCGAACGCCGACGCCAGAAATCGCGGCGCCATTACCGCCGTCAGCCAGAAGGGCCGGCCCGCGAGGCCCGCATAGAGAAACGCGGTGACGGTATGGATGGAGACGGCCCATGGGATGGAAATCAGCATAATGGCCCGCGTCCAAGCGGCGGGCGGCGCGCCATCGATCTCCGCCGCCAGCGCCGCGCGGGCCAGCAAGGCGTTCAGCGCCAGGTAACCCGTAAGCGCGAGCATGTCCCAGAACATCAGCGACGAGGGCGACGGGTAACGCAGCACATTCAGCACCCGCTCCGGCCGCCCCATATCGACAACGATGAACAGGAGCGAGACCACGATGGAAGCTATGGCCAGCAACTCGCCCAGAATCACCACCCGGCTGAAGGCCTTCCAGGCGTGCAGGTAATACGGCAGGACCACCGTGACCGCCGAGGCCGCCACTCCCACGAAAAATGTGAACTGCCCGATGTACAGGCCCCACGCCACGTCGCGGCTCATGCCGGTGAGCACCAGCCCCTGGCTCCATTGGCGCACCCAGAGCAGAACGCCGGCGACGCTGGCGCCCGCCAGCGCGGCCATCCACCAGCGGCACGCCCGGCTTCCCCACATCGCTTTGGCGAGAACGGTCATAGGGCCTCTAAAGCAGGTAGAAGACGTTCGGCCCGGCTCCCAGCCCGGGCTTGCGGCGGAACGCGTAGCGCGCGCGGAGAAGTTGCGCGACCGCCGACGACGGGTCCGCCGCGTCGCCGAACACCATGGCTTTCGGCGGGCATACCTCGACGCACGCCGGCTGCCCGCCGCGCGCCAGACGCTCGGAGCAGAACGTGCACTTCTCCACCACACCCCTGGTGCGCGTGGGATACGCCGGATCGATGGTGCGCAGAAATGGCCGTGGGTCGCTCCAGTTGAAGCTGCGCGAACCGTATGGGCACGCGGCCATGCAGTAGCGGCAGCCGATGCAGCGGTGCTCGTCCATCATCACGAGGCCGTCGCTCTCCCGCTTCCAGGTGGCGCCGGTTGGACATACCTTCACGCACGCCGGATGTTCACAGTGGTTGCAGAGCAGCGGCACGGGAGCGCCGGCGACGGCGGGGCCGGCGCTCTCCTCGCCGAAGGCGTTTTCGAAACGCTCCTTCCAGATCCACTTGATTTCGCGGCGCCGGTCGGGGATTTGCGGAACATTATGGGCCGCGTGGCACGCCTGCGCGCAGCGCGTGCAGCCGCGGTCTTTCCAGCACTTCGCCAGGTCAATCACCATGGCCATGCGGCGCGGGCGCGGTTTGCCGAAGGCGCGTGTGGCCACGGCCAGCAGCGCGAGGAAGGCTTTGCGGGTGATCTTCATCGCTGGCTCCGCGGGTCCACGTGGCAGCTCCAGCAGTCCGGCGCAACGGCTACGTACTCGTGGCAACGGTCGCAGAACCCTGCCTTTTCGTGGCAATCCAGGCAGGTGCGCACCAGGCTCATCTCGCGAACCCGGCCGTCGGGCGCGGTGAAGACGCGCTCGCCCGAGCGCACCACGCGGTCGCGCCAGTCTTCCAGCAGGTCGCCGTGCGAGGTGCGCATGTAGTCCAGCGGGGCCACGCACTCCTTCCGGCCTTGCGGCAGCCGCAGATCGAGCGGGCGCGGCGGCCGGGCGGCATTGCGCCAAAACGGGAAAGACGCGCCGGCCAGGAACAGCGCGAGCGACGCCGCGATGATAGCGCGCTCAGACATACGCCTCCCCGCGGAGGTCGGTTGCGCGCGGTTTCTCGCCTTTCATCACCAGCGCGTTGGCTACCAGCTCGTGAACGCCCGCCACTTCCACGCCGCCCACCCAGTAGTCCAGCAGCTTGGGCAGCGACGCCTTGTCGATGGCGCAGATGCAGGCCAGCAGGTTGACGCCGCGCGCCTCCTTCACCTGACGCACCGCGGCGGCGCGCGGCAAACCGCCGCGCATGCGGGTTTCGAGATTCTCGTCGCCGCCCAGCCCGGCGCCGCTGCCGCAGCACAACGTGCGCTCGCGGATGGTGTTCTCGGCCATTTCGAAAAAGCGGTTGCATGTGGCGCGCAGCAACAGGCGCGGCTCCTCGATCAGCCCCATGCCGCGCGCGGTGTTGCAGGAATCGTGGAAGGTGACGGTCCAGCGGTCGTTGCGGGCGGGGTCGAGCCGCAGCCTGCCGTGCGCCACCAGGTCGGCTGTGAACTCGCAGATGTGCACCGCGCAGGCGGACCGCGCGTTTTCGAACACGGTTCCGGTGACCGGCGAAACGGGCGGCTCCAGAAAGTCCGGCGGCCCGTTGAGCGTGTTCATGTACTGGTGCAGCACGCGCCACATGTGGCCGCACTCGCCGCCCAACACCCATTTCACACCCAGCCGTTTCGCTTCCGCGTAGATCTTGGCGTTGAGCCGCTGCATCAGCTCGTGGGAGGCGAACATGCCGAAGTTGCCGCCCTCGGAAGCGTAGGCGCTGAAGGTGTAGTCCACGTGCGCCTCGTGCAGCACCATGAGGTAGCCGAGCAGCGTGTAGTAGTGCGGCGTGCCGAAGAAATCGGCCGAGGGCGCGACGAACAGGATCTCGGCGCCCTTGCGGTTCACCGGCGCATCCACGCGGATGCCGGTGAGTTCCTCGATTTCATCCACGGCGAAGTCGAGCGTGTCCTTGAAGCCGTGCGGCTGGATCCCGAGATGGTTCCCGGTGCGATGGCAATTGGCCGCGGGTTCCACAATCCAGTTGATGTTGCACCCCACCAGATTCAACAGCTCGCGTGCCACCATGGTGATTTCGGCCGTGTCGATGCCGTAGGGGCAATACACCGAGCAGCGC
The DNA here is from genome assembly GCA_049519475.1 of Bryobacteraceae bacterium. Classification (GTDB taxonomy): domain Bacteria; phylum Acidobacteriota; class Terriglobia; order Bryobacterales; family Bryobacteraceae; genus PALSA-129. The sequence continues at coordinate 12,052 of JBEKQS010000012.1, forward strand.
CGGCATTCGGTGCACTGGTAGAAGTAGTAGAACCACTCCTTGAGCACGTCCACCGTGAGGTCGCGCGCTCCGGCCATGCGGCCGAGGGCGCGTCCCGCCGGAGTGAAGTAGCGGCGGTAGACCGAGCGGAGCAACTCGGCGCGCAGCACCGGCATGTTCCTGGGGTCGCCCGTGCCGAGATAGAAATGGCACTTATCGGCGCAGGCGCCGCAGCGCACGCAGATATCCATGAACAGCCGGAAGGAGCGATATCTTTCCAGACGCTCGCGCATGCCTTCGAGCACGATCTCGCGCCAGTTTTCGGGAAGTTTCCAGTCCAGGTCGGGGGGCTGCCAGTCGCGCGGGTTGGGCAGCCCCAGGTACTTCAGGCTCTTGGCTGTCCCCGCGTGCGAGTACGTGCCCTTGCGGAATTCGGGAGCGGCGCCGGGCCAGGGCGCGCGCGGCGGCGCGTAATCGATCTGCACCAGTTGCTCGGGGTCAACAGGCATGTCTCACCAGATCCTGTGGGATGCAGCCGACATCTTGCCTGTTTTGTGGGGCAGGCAATTTTGCCTGCAGCCGCCTTTCAGGCGGCTTTTCCGGAGCATGCGAGAGTCTTCGATCACCGCAAGCGCCGGCTGAAAGCCGGCGGCAGCCAGGATTGGCTGCCCCACACTGCTTGCTTTGATCGGCCATGGTCACTCGCGCTCCAACGGCAGGCCGGCGGCCCGCATCCTGTCGCGGAACTCGTCCTCCCACTCCGCATAGGTATGGACCCGCGCGGGCCCGAGCCACGGGTTGATGTGCCGGCGCGCGCGCGAATCGTTCGGCAGGTTGCGCGTGGGGCTGAAGAACACGCCCGCCATGTGGTCCAGCTTGGTGAACGGGATGGAAGCGGCCAGCGCGCTGGCGGCGCATACGTGAATGTAGAAGAGCGCGCCCAAACCGGCCGGCGCCACCGGGTGGAAAGCGACCAGGCCGAGCGAGAAGCGCTTCACCGCGGCCACGTCGGTCTGCATCAGGAGGCCCGAAACGGCCACCGTGGCGAGCAGGGCGAGCGGCAGGTAATCGGCGGCCAGGGTCAGGTACCGCAGACGAGGGTCGAGCACGCGCCGCAGGAAGAGAAACGCCAGCCCCGCCAGCAGTCCGGCGTCCACGAATCCGTTGGCCTTCCCAAAGGGCGCTGGCTCCAGGAAGAACCGCAGGTGGCCGGCCAACACCCACAGGAGGCAGCCGTGGAACAGCAGCGCACCAACCCACAGCGAGCGATCGCCGCGGTACACGAAGCGCGGCCCCGGCAACAATTGGGCGCGTGAATTGCGGAGGAGCGAGCGGAACGCCACCACTTCCAGCGCCATCCGGCAGGCCGCACCCGCGCGCGTCCAGGGATTTTCCAGCCACGCCGCGCGAATGCCCGGCAGCGACTTCTGCTGGCCGCAAGTGAGCGCGATGGCAAACGGCACCGGCACGCGCGCCCATGCCACTACTCGCCAGACCATGCCGGCGACGAAAACCGCGAAGCCGAGGTACGCGATGGCGGCGGCGACCATGTTGTTACACGCAGCCGGTGGGCTTGGGCAGTCCGGCCACCTTGCATGCGCCCTTGGCAGGTCCCGAGGGGAACAGCTCGTAGATCTGGTTGAGCTTGATGCCGGTCTCCTTGACGATCTTGCGGATCATGGGAGCGATGCCGAATTGCAGGTAGTAATTGCGCAGGTAGTTGACGATGACCCAATGCGTTTCGGTCATCTCCGGCACGTCCTCGGAGGCAGCGAAATCACGGGCCACGGTTTCGTTCCACAGATCCGGCTCCTGAAGGAAGCCGTCCTCATCCACCTCGTAAACGCGTCCGTCGCGTTCGTATGTAGGCAACTTGGTATACCTCTTTACTTGGATCACTGCATGTCGATATAGCCGGACGGGCACTCTTCCGCGCAGCGGCTGCAACCGTGACACAGCTCCAACTTGAGTTTGAAGCGGTTCCCCTTGGGAGTTTTTTCGAAGCAGCCGTTGGCGCAGTACATCCAGCAATTGCCACAGCCCATACAGACGCCGCAGGCGAAGCAACGGCGGGCTTCGGCTACAGCGTCGGCTTCATTCAGAATCTGTTGGTGGCGCGGCGCTTCCACATACCACGACGTCTTGATGCGGTCCACCGCGACGCGAGGCGCGTCCAGAGCCGGACCAGGGGGGCCAGCGCGGACCAGGGCGTCCGCCCCACTTCGGGCGGCGTCGATGGCTTCGGCGGCCAGCCGGCCTTCCGCGATCACGTGGGGGAGTTTGTCGAGCGTCCCGCCGGGATCGGTGAAGGCAACATCGCCGGGTGCCGGTTCCGGCCGCAGCGTGACGCCGAGCGCGGTAATGCGGGCGATCTCGCGGTCGAGGATTTCCCCCGGCAGCCCGGGCAAGGAGCGCAGGAAACCTCCTGGCGCAGCGGCGCGGAACACCGTGACACGCCATCCGCGGCGGGCCAGTTGATAAGCGCACGAGAGGCCCGCCGGACCGGCGCCGGCCACGGTCAGCTCGCCACGCGGCGCGGCCGGGGCGGCCGGCGCCAGCCCGCGATCCAGGGCGAAATCGCCGACGTAACGCTCGAAAGCGCGAATGGCCACGGCGCCGTCCTTGGCCTCCCGCGGGCAGGCGCCTTCACAATCGGCCGGGCAGACCCTGCCGCAGACGGCCGGGAACGGATTGCGCGCGGCGATCTTTTCCCACGCCGAGCGCAGCGTCTGCTCGGGCGTGCGGGCGTTAGCCTCGGCGTCGGCTACGGCGGTCAGCCATCCGCGAATGTCGCCCACGCTCGGGCAGGCGGCGGTGCACGGCGCCGTCTTCACTGCGTACTGCGGCCGTTGCGGGCCGATGTCGCCGCCCGGGGAAGACAGGTGCCGGATCACCGGCTTCTTCACCGGCTTGAACAACCCCGTCATCATGGCCGCAACCGCAGGTGAGTGGAGCGCGCGTAGCTCAGGCCGGCGTACCGGAAATCGTCGATGTGGTAGCGCGTGAACGGGATGCCGGTGAGCTCGAAGAACCGCGGCCATCCCACGCGTTCCGCCCATTCGCCCAGTCGCTCGAAGCGCCGGGCGTGTTTGGCGTACACGTTCACGATGTTGACCACCGCGTCCACCACTTCCGGCCACCGCGGCGGAATGTTGGGCAGGAACGGAATGGCCAGCTTGGAGAACTTGGGCTCGCTGCGGGCGTTGCTCACCTTGCCTCCCACCCAGATGGAAAGGCCATCGTTTTCGGGGTCGTTCATCTGCATGGCCGCGCACACCGTGTAGCAGTTGGAGCAGTACATACACTGCTCCTCCACCACGTCCACCGTGCGCCTGCCGTCCACCACCGCGGGCCGTATGGCGCCGGTGGGGCAGGAGGCGATCAGCGTGGGGATCTCGCAGCCTTTGCGCAGCGCGTCGTGCCGGATCTGCGGCGGCTTGCGGTGGATTCCCAGGATGGCGATATCGGAACAGTGCACGGCGCCGCACATGTTCACGCAGCAGGCCAGCGCCACGCGCAGCTTGGCGGGCAGGTCTTCGCGCGTGAAGTGCGGGTGCAGTTCGTCCATCAGGGCCTTGACGATGCCGGAGGCGTCGGTGGCGGCCGAGTGGCAGTGGATCCAGCCCTGCGTGTGCACCACGTTGCTGATGGAATTGTTGGTGCCGCCTACCGGAAAACCGGCTTCCCGCAGTTCGCGCTTGAGCGGCTCGATGTTGGCCGGCTGGTCCAGCAGGAACTCGATGTTGTTCCGGCTGGTGAACCGCAGGAAGCCGCCCGAGTACTTGTCGGCGAGCGACGCGAAGAGCCGGATGGTGGAGACGCTGAGCAGCCGCGGCGAGCCGGCCCGCACCGTGTAGATGCGCTCGCCCGATTCGGCCACGTGGCAAAGCACGCCCGGAGCCAGCGTCTCGTGGTAGCGCCACTGGCCGTAGTTCCGCTTGATCAACGGGTGCAGGAACTTCTCGTAGTGCGGAGGACCGATGTCGGTGATGCGCCTGGGCGCCTGGGTGGGCGTCATTTCACGTCCTCCTTCTGGAAGAAGACGTACGGGTTGTCGCGCGGGAAGGCCACCATTTCGGGCCGCGGCTCGAGGCCGATGCCGTCCAGGAAGGCCGCCATGCCCACGCGCTGGATCATTTCGCCGACGCGTTCGCGGTTCTTGCCGTACTCGTCCCAGAACTGCCAGACGCGCGCAAGCAACTCGCGCACGGTTTCCTCGATCTCGGCTTCCGGCACGAAGGGAACCAGCACCGAGGAAAGCAGCGCGCCCTGCACGATGGGGGCTTTGGCGCCGATCAGGATGGCCGCGCCGCGCTCGACGCCCGGCCGCAGCGCTTTGGGCATGGCGTTGATGCAGTGCATGCAGCGCTTGCAGTCGGGGTTGTCGATGGTGAGCTTGGCGCCGTCCCAGTCCATGCATTGGCCGGGGCAGCGGGCGCACACATCGCGCGCGATATCCAGACCACCGGAGGCGTACTCGGCCACGGCCGCATCGTCCTGCCGGATGTCGTCCTTCCAGATGCCGATCACGGAGAGATCCGCGCGGGCGATGGCCGCCACGCAATCGTTCGGGCAGCCGGACGCCTTCACCTTGAACTTGTAGGGGAACGGCGGGCGGTGCATCTCGTCCTGGTAGGCCTGCGTGAGGTCGTTGCAGAACTTCATGGTGTCGAAACAGGCCCACTCGCAGCGCGCCTGCCCCACGCAGCAGGATGGCGTCCGCATGGCCGAGCCGGAGCCGCCGAGGTCGAACCCGGCCGCCGTCAGTTCCTGGAAGGTGGCCTCCAGTTGATCCGTGCGGGTGCCCAGGAAGATGATGTCGCCGGTGGACCCGTGCATGTTGGTGAGGCCCGACCCATGCCGCTCCCAGATGTCCGCCAGCGTGCGCAGGGCGTCGCTGGTGTAGAACCATCCCGAGGGGTTGTTGACCCGCAGGGTGTGGAAGTGGGCGACGTTGGGAAACTCTTCGGGTATGTCGTTGTAGCGGCCGATCACGCCGCTGCCGTAGCCGCGCACCCCCACGATTCCGCCGTGCTTCCAATGACCCTTTTTGTCCTGGTAGGAGCGCTCCAGCAGACCCAGCAGGTCTTCGGCGGCGGGGCTTTTTTCAGCCGCCCGTTTGATCTCAGTTACAAAGCTGGGCCAGGGACCGGACTCGAGTTGATCCAGCAGCGGAGTTGGTTTGGGCTGATTTTCAGACATTCCAGTCTCAATAGCTGAAATATCTCATATATCACGTGTTGTGTCAAACCGGCGGGGCGTGTCACGGCAGGAATCGGGCATGGTTGCCAAAACCCCTGGGCCTCCGTCATTGGCGTATACTGGGAGAGTGAGCGAATTGATCGCGGTTGTGGAAACGGAAGAGTTCCTGACCGATGTGAAAGGCGTCCTTTCAGAAGACGAACATGATGACCTCATCCTGTATGTTGCCCTGCATCCTGAAGCGGGCGACGTGATACCGGAGACGGGCGGCCTTCGGAAACTACGTTGGGCCGCGAAAGGCAGGGGCAAACGAGGCGGTTCGCGAGTGATTTACTACTTTCACAACGCCGACGTTCCTTTGTTCCTTATGGCGATTTTCGCGAAGAATGTCCAGACCGATTTGTCGACACGGCAGCGGGCGGCCCTGACCAGGCAACTGCGCGCGCTGAAATCGGATTGGAGGGAGAAAAAACTGAAATGAAACGAGCCAGCCGGCAGAAGCCATCGGAAGAAAGTGCATTGGGCGAGAAGTTGCTGCGAAGCGCACAGCAGGCGCGCGACTGGGTACAAGGTAAGCCGGTCCGTGTGCGAGTCACCTACGTTCCAGCGCCGCAGGTGGACGTGCGAAAATTGCGTGTCCGGATGGGGTTGAGCCAAACTCAGTTTGCCGCGAAGTTTGGTTTTTCGCTGGATTCAATTCAGAACTGGGAACAGGGTCATCGGCAACCGGAAGGGCCTGCGCGCGTCCTGCTCGTCGTCATTGCCAAGAACCCCAAGGCCGTTGAGGAAGCCCTTCGCTCGTAATCGATTCACCACCGGCTGAGTGCGGCCGTTGCCGTGTTAACGGGAAGGGCGTATCACGGGACGGATGGTGGAGACGCGCGGGTTGTTTTAACGGTAGCGCAAACTCCTCATCGCCACTCCCATTCGAGAAAGCCGGGCTTAACGTCGCGCATGGCGTTGACCACCAACTCGGCCAGGCCGCCGTAGAAAATCCGATTGCTCTTCCACAAGCCGCGGTGGGACAGCAAGTCACGGAACTGGCCCTTGCAGTTGCTGCACGGAGCGCAGATGTACTTGGGGATGGATGGGTCCATGCAATCGGCGAAGGCGGCCAGCACCTGCTCCATCTTTCTTGCGCCGGCGATTTCGAGCCGCCAGTCGAGGAAATTCTTGCCGCTCATCAAGGCAAATCCGCTGCCGCCGCCGCAGCAATAGTTGTCGGTGCGGTTGGGGGTCATCTCGCGGATGTCGGGGCAGACGGCGCGGAGCACATCGCGCTGCGGCTCGGTGATGCCCATCAGCCGCGCCATGTTGCAGGGGTCGTGCAGGGTCACGGGAAAGTTGTTGCGGGTGGGGTCAACCGGGAGCCGGCCGCTGAGCACGAGGTCGCGCATCAGAGTCATGGAGCTCTCGCGCGGCAGGTTGAGGTCGGAGGGCAGCAGGCGGTCGGCGATCACGGTCAGGGCCTTGTGCGCATGGCCGCACTCGCCGATCACGATGCGCTTCACCTTGAGCTTGCGGGCGGCTTCGATCTGCCGCAGCGCGACGCGCGCGAACTGCACGTCGTCGTACCACAGGCCATAGTTGACGGCGTCGTAGGCGGTCAGTTCGGAAGAGAGCGTCCAGCTCACGCCGGCGGCGGTCAGCATCACGGCGAAGGCGCCCGGGTTCTCGGGCCACGAGAGCACCTCGCCCGCGTTATGGATGAGGAGCACGTCGGCGCCTTCGACGTCCCACGGCGTTTTGACGGAGATGCCGGTCTTTTCGGTCATCTCTTCGTCGATGAAATCGAAATTGTCGCGGGCGGCGGCGGGGTTCATGCCCGTCGTGGAACCGGTGCGAAGCTGCACCAGAGAGCCCGCCGCATGCAGTTCCCTGGGCGCGATCCCCATTTCCTGGCTGAACAGCTTGCGAAGCTCATGCGCCACCAGGCCGTTGTCGGCACCCATGGGGCAGGCCTGCGCGCAACGGCGGCACAGGTTGCAACGGTAGGCCAGTTCGGCCAGATCGGAGACCGTCTTCCAGTCGAGTTCCACCGCGCCTTGCCAGCGCCGGTGCTTGATGAACTTGAAATAGAGGCGCCGCAGGATCTCGGAACGGTAAGTGGGCCGGTAGATCTCCTGGCGGCCGCTGCCGGTGAAGATGTGGCACGCCTCCGAACAGGTCTGGCAGCGCACACAGTGCTCCACCGTGATGAGCAGCGGGCGAAGGAACGTCCAGTTGTCCTCGCGGTTGAAAAGCTTTTCGAGGCCGCGCAGGAACGCATCCAACAACACGCGCTCCTCTTCCGGCGATTTCGGCTGCGGCAGCGCGAGGGCGGAGTAGCGGTCCGGGCTCACGGCATCTTCTCCCGCGCCGGATTGGCGAGGGTCGGATTGGCCATCGCCACGTCGGCCCAGGTTTTCTTCCCGTCCGCGCCCACGTGCGGAGCGGACCAGTGCGGCGTGTAGAGCAATTGCGCGGCGACGGCCGGTTCCTTATGGTCGTCCCAGCGGACCTTGTGGTACGCGAAATACTTGGCCACGAAGTGCGCCATGTGGGTGAACGGGATGTAGGCCGCCAGCAGCGCTGCCAGGGCCACGCCCGCGCCCGCCAGCGGCGGCGCCGGATGGAACTTGAAGACGGCCCGCCAGACCGCAGCCGGAGCCGCGCCTTCCAGCGCGAACGCCGCCAGGGGGACACCTGCGGCCGCCGCGAACCACCCCAGGTTGAAGAGGTCCGCCGGACTCGTGTAGGGTTTGAGCGCGGGATCGAATAACCGCGCGGCCAGCAGCGCGCAAGATCCCGCCAGCAGTAACACCAGCCCCGCCAGCGCCGCGGCCTCGGTAAACCACTCGACGCCAGAAACCAGCGACGCCACCGACACCGCGCACAAGTAGATTCCCATGTGGAACGGGTACGTGCGGAACCACAGTTTCCGGTTGTTCTGCCATACTCCGCGCAGCAGCAGGACTTCCGCCAGCGTATAGCGGATCTGGCCCGCCGCGCCAGGCGGAATCGGATACAGCTCCCAGCGCAGCGGGACCGGGGTGCGCGCATACTTCACCGCGCGGAACGCGCTGCCGGCCAGAAAGACCGCGCCGGCCAGGTACGCGAGACAGGAGAGCGGCACGTTCATACGCTTTCTTCAATATATCGGAGTTTATAGTCCGAAATATAGTTTTGCGCGGCCCGCACCAGCGCCGGCGCCCACTCCGGTGTTCCCGTGGCGTGCAGGTGCGTGTAGCCCGCCCAGACACTGCCTTTCATCACGCCGTCCCGGCAGTCGTAGCACCCGGCACCGCGCAGCACCGCGCAGGCGGTCTCGGGCCGCTCGCCTTCCGCGATGCGCGAATAGTGGAACTCGTGGCCGCGAAGTTCGGCGCCCACCGGCAAAAAGGGGTTGGGGCGGTCCACCCGCAGGGTGGCGTACCCGTGGCCTTGCGGGCGCGCGAGCACTTCCACTTCGAAGGGCAGCACGCCGGCCATGGCCCAGCGATCGCCACGCCAGCGGATGGCGCGCGCCAGCGCCATCAGGCCGCCGCATTCGGCCCAGATCGGCATGCCCGCCGCGGCGGCGTCGCGAATGCTGCCGAGGAGTTCGGTGTTGGCGGCCAATATGGCTCCGTGCGTCTCCGGGAAACCGCCACCGATGTAGAGGGCGTGCAGGCCGCGCGGCAGCGCGTTCGGCAGGAGGGAAGAAATCCGGACCGGTTCCGCCCCGGCCGCTTCGAGCGCCTCCAGGTTCTCCGGGTAATAGAAGCTGAACGCCGCATCGTTCAGGTAACCGATCCGCACGCGCTCGCCGCTGCGCGCGGCTGCGGTCCCGGCATCCCGTCCTGCGTGAGAGTTGACAACGAGCGCAGGAGCGCGACCGGGGGGTCGCGCGCGGACGAGGGCGTCCGCCCTCCTGGTTCCCGGTGGCGCGGGTTGCGGAACGTCCGCGGCGATCTTCAGCATGGCCGCAAGGTCGAGCCGGCCTTCGGCGAACTCCACGATCTTCCGCTCCAGTTCTGCGATGCCGGCGCATTCCTGCGGAGCCACGAGGCCCAGGTGGCGCTCGGGCAGCAGGTTCGCTTCGGTCCTCGGCAGCGCGCCTAGAACCGGTATCCCGCACACCTCTTCGATGGCCTCCCGCGCTACCGCGGCGTGTCGCTCACCTGCAATCCGGTTGAGCACGACGCCGGCGATTCGCGCCTCCGGGTCCATCATCCGGCAGCCCAGAACCGATGCCGCCGCCGTGCGAGTTACCTTCCCCGCGTTCACCACCAAAATGACCGGCGCCTCGAGTGCGCGCGCCAGGGCAGCGGTGCTGTGGGTGCCGCGCGCGTCCACACCGTCGTGCAAGCCACGGTTACCCTCGATGAGGTTGAACCCCGTGGGGTCGGCATGGCGCGCGAAGGAGTCCACGGCGCCGTCGAAGCCCATCAGGAAGGTATCGAGGTTGCGCGCGGGCCGCCCGCAGGCCCAGCCGAGCCACGCCGGGTCGATGTAATCGGGTCCCTTCTTGAACGCGCGAACGCGCACTCCGGCGCGCCGGGCCAGAAGAATCACCGCCAGCGAAACCAGCGTCTTTCCGGCGTCGCCAGCGAGGCCGGCGATGACGACGCGCGGGCTATTGCGGCTCGCCGGATTGGGGAAGCTGGATATAGGATCCGCCCAGGTAGCTGTAGATACAGCGCCCGGAATCGATCAGGATCCGGATAGCCTGCCGGCAATCGTCCTTGCCGCAGTTGGCGTCGCCATAGCGCGCGATCATGGCCTTGGTCAGGTCGCCGGCTTTCAGATTGCGCTTGCCGGCGCACTCCGCAACCAGGCGGAACATTTCGTCCGCGAGCGTTTCAGTCGATACGGTAGCGATACGCACCTCCCGGAAGAATCAGGCGCTTTCGTACAGGCGCGTCAGCACGAACTCGCGATGCCCCAGCACTTCGGCATTCGTCAGGCGGCCGTTGACGGTCGCGAACATGCACTCGAGCACGCGGTCGCCGGCCTGGTCCATGTTGATTTCCCGGCGCAGCAGGCCGCTCACGTCGACGTCGATATGCTCCTTCATGGTGCGAACGCTGCGCGGGTTGCCACAGATCTTGATCACCGGCAGGATGGGGTTGCCGATGACGTTGCACTGCCCCGTGGGGAACAAGTGGACCACGAAGCCCGCGGCCGCCACCAGCGTCACCATTTCGGCGGCGGCGGAGGAAGAATCCATGTACCACAGTCCTGGTCCACCGGGCGTTTCCGCCTTGTCGAGCACGCCGTCCACGATGCACTTCTTTCCGATCTTCTGGATGTTGCCGAGGGCCTTCTCCTCGATGGTAGTGAGGCCGCCCGCAATGTTGCCCTTGGTGGGCTGAGAATCCGAAAGATCGCTGGTCTTGTGGCGGTTGATCACTTCCTGGTAGCGGTCGAACATGGCCATGAACCGGGCGGCAATCTCGGGAGTGCGGCAGCGCTTCGCCACCAGCGATTCGCCGCCGGTGATTTCGGTGGTTTCGCCGAAGACCAGAGTCACCCCTTGCGCGTAGAGTTTGTCGTAAGCGTTGCCAACGCTCGGATTGCCCGCGCAGCCGGACGTGGTGTCCGACTCGCCGCACTTGGTCGATACCCAGAGATCCTTCAGCGGACACTCCACACGCCGCAGCGCCGAAGCCTCCTGGACGAATTCCTTGGCCGCACGCGAGGCGCGCGCGACCGTATCGATGTCGCCGTGCAGTTCAATGCCGAAGGATGTCACCGGCTTGCCCGTGGCGGCGATGCCATCCGCCACTTTCTTGGCCCAGCCGTCTTCAATCCCGATCACCACCACCGCGGCAACGTTGGGATTCGACCCCGTGCCGATCAGTGTGCGGAAGTGGAGGTCCAGGTCCGCGCCGAACTGCAGCCGTCCATACGGATGCGGCAGCGCGAGCGCGCCCTTGATATTGTTGGCAACGGACTCGCAGGCGGCGTTGGATAGATCGTCCACCGGCAGGATGATGACATGGTTGCGCACACCGGCGCGCCCGTTTTCCCGGCGGTAACCCCAAAAACTCATATTGCTCAAATCGATAGCCACGTTTGCTCTCCTCGGCTCTACCAACGCTTGGTCTTCAGGTTATGGACGTGCACGTGCTCCCCGGCCGCGATGGGCGCGACCACCCGGCCGATATCGACGCCGTATTTGATGACGGTGTCGCCCTTTCCCAGAGGCTTGATGGCGAGTTTATGCCCGATGGGGATCTCGCTGACCGCCTGGTGAGTGATGATCCGGTCCTGGTCCATGATCCATCCGTTGAGCCGGTCACCGGCTTTCACGCCTTCAACGACCACCACCCCTACAGAGTCGTTCTCGTCGTGCACCACAAAGTGAATATCCATGCGTGTCTCCGTGAAGATGAGCGGTCTTGCAGCCGCCCGAGGCGGCGCGGCATTACGCCTCGCAGCTTTTCTGGCTAAGTAGTATATGATATCTCACGTAGCGCGCGACGTCAAGATGATTCGACTGATTCTGCCCGAATCGTCCGGCGGATCGCTGCCATACGCGATCACTCGGCTACGCCGACCGGTTGCTGGTCTTCCAGGAACTGCAGCAGCCGCTGGCGAACGGTGCGGATGTGCTCCCGCATGGCACGTTCGGCCGCGTCGCCGGAGCCCTGCTCGAGCGCCTTCACGATGGCATCGTGGTAATCCGGAGCGGTGCTGCTCGACAGGTCGTAACTGCTGCGGCGCGCCAGCCAGATCTGGTTCTGGATGTTGCCCAGCACCGTGCAGAGATACGCGTTGCCGGTGGCCTGCGCCAGCAGCGAGTGGAACTGCACGTCCTCCTGAATATAGTGAGGCTTGTCGTTGGCCTTGAGCAGCATGCGCTGCCGCTTGAGGCTCTGGCGGAGTTCCCCCAGCAGCGCCGGCGTGACATTGGCAGTGCGGACCACGTGCGCTTCCAGCGCTTCGCGGGTGTCGTACAGCTCGTTGATCTCAACCGTGGTGAGCCGTCTCAGGTAGGCGCCTTTGCGCGGCTCGATGCGAATCAGGCCCTCGGCTTCCAGGCGGTTGAGCGCCTCGCGGACGGGCGATTTGCTGATGCCTAGCTGGTTGGACAGGAAATCCTCGGTCAACCGCGACGCATCGTCGAGCCTGCCCTGCAGGATGTATTCCCGGATGCTGTTATAGGCCAGCGTCGTGAGATTGCTGGGGATGTCGATCTTCTTCATGCTGCTCCCTATCAGAGTACAATTACGCACACTAAATTGACAGCCGGCGGAAACCGCGGCCCAACAGCGCCAGGCACAACACGCCTGCGGCGGGCAACATTCCCGCGATTACAAATACCGGAGCGAACGACAGCTTGTCTACCAGGTAGCCGGTCAGCAGGGGAAACAGAAGCCCGCTAACGCCTCCGGCGATGCCGGTGAGACCAGTGAACCTTCCCACCGCGCCCTCTGGAAAGATATCGGAAATGGCCGCGAACATGTTAGCCGAAAGCGCCGTATGGCCGAGCATCACCAGGCAGATCAGCGCGATGGCCGTGGCTGCGGAGGGCGCGAGCGTGACGCAGATGCTCAACGCACAACACGCCGCGCCGGTCCACATGGTCCCGAGGCGCGCGGCCGGCAGGCTCACGCCGCGTCGCATCAGGTACCCCGCCACCCAGCCGCCACCCACGCTGCCTACGTCGCCGAACAGGTACGGAATCCATGTGAACATCCCGATGGCCGTCAGGCTCAGTCCGCGCGCCTGATACAGATACGCCGGCATCCAGAACCAGTAGAACTGAATCACCGGGCCGACCAGCAGACGGCAGAGAATCAGGCCCCACGCCGGCGCGTGCCGCAGCAGTTCGCGGTTGGCCGGCGGCGGCCCGACCCGCGGCAGGCCGGCGCGGATGTACTCGCGCTCGGCCGGGGTCACGCGCGGGTGACGGTCGAGCGGCCGGTACATGCGCCGCCACAGGATCACCCACCCAAACCCCAGAAGGCTGGGCCCCAGAAATGCCATGCGCCAGCCGTACTTCAGCGTGATATATACGATCAGCGGCGGAGTGATCAGCGAGCCGATCATCGAACCCGCGTTGAACACCCCCACCGCGAAGGCCCGCTCGCGCGCCGGAAACCACTCCGACACCACCTTCATGGCGCCCGAGAAATTACCGCACTCCCCCGTTCCCATCCAAAACCGCACGGCCGAAAACTGGAACGCCGTGCGCGCGAAAGTGTGCAGCGCCGCCGCCAGCGACCACCACGTTACCGAGAAGGAAAAACCGTCGCGCGCGCCGATGCGGTCCATCAGCCATCCCACCGGAAACTCGCCCACCATCATGCCGAACATGAAGGCGGAGACGATCCGTCCATAGTCGGTATTCGTGAGATGCAATTGCTCGCGCAGCACCGGCGCCACCACCGACAGCGTCTGCCGATGAATGAAATTGATGACTGTCACCAGGAACAGCAGCGCCAGGATGCGCCATCGGTATTGCCGCCAAGCGGTGGGCATCGCCCCCCCCGGCGGCGCGGCGCTGCTGGTGCGGAAAGACGCCATGCACACATAACATATCAAATTTCAGATGTTATAATCTGCGAAGTATGCAACTTTTTATCGACACCGCGAAAGTCGACGAAATCCGGACCGCCGCCGATTGGGGCATCCTTGACGGCGTCACTACCAACCCCACTCACATCGCCGCCACCGGCCGCCCCTTCGAAGACGTGCTGCGCGAGATCTTCTCGATTGTCGACGGCCCCATCAGCGTGGAGACCGTCAGCCTGGACGCCGAAGGCATCGTGCTGGAGGGTCGCGCCATCGCGCGCTTCCATCCCAACGCCGTCGTCAAGGTGCCGGTCATGATCGAGGGCCTCAAGGCCGTCAAGCGGCTTTCCGCCGAAAATATCCGCACCAACGTCACTCTCTGTTTCAGCGCCACGCAGGCCTTTCTGGCTGCCAAGGCGGGCGCCACGTATATCAGCCCCTTTATCCACCGCAAGGAATTGGCGGGCGAGGACGGCCTGATTTTCGTCCGGCAGATCCGCGCCATCTACGATCGCTACGGATACAAAACCAAGGTGCTGGCCGCGAGCATCCGCACGGTGAAGGAAGTGCTCGATTGTCTGCTGGCGGGCGCCGACGTGTGCACCATGCCGTTCGACATGCTCCAGGCGCTCTATAAGCACTCCATGACCGACGCCGGCCTTGCCATGTTCCTGGACGATTGGAAAAAAGTGCCCCCGGCCAAACTCTTCACGGACGCCCACGCGGGTGTTCGCTGACCTCGCAAACGTGATATTTAATATGTTAGGAGCTGCAATGGACCACCAAACCAACAGACGCTCGTTCCTGGTGACAGCGGGAGGTTCCGCGCTCGCCGCTGCCGCCTCCGCGCTTGATGCGCAAACCGAGAAGCCAATCCGGCTCGCAATCATCGGTACCGGAGCCCGAGGTTGGGCGCACCTGGCCATCCTCAAGACCTTGCCGCAATTCCAAGTGGTGGCGCTGGCCGACCCCACGCCCCCGAATCTCGCCCGCGGGGCCAACCTCGCCCCCGGCGCGAAAACCTATTCCGATTACCACAAACTGCTCAGCGAAAGAAACGACATCGATGCGCTAGTGGTGATCACGCCGAGTTTTCTGCACGCCGAGGTGACCGTTGCGGCACTCGAGCACGGGCTACCGGTTTTGTGCGAAAAGCCCATGGCCACGGCAGTGGAAGATGCCAACCGCATGACGGAAGCTTCCCGAAAGTCCGGCAAGCTACTCTACATCGGCTTTCAAAAGAGGCTGGTTCCCACCACCGCCAAAATGCACGAACTGGCGGCCGCCGGGGAAATCGGCGCGATCCAGTTCGTGAGCGGCAATCTCTTCCGGGGCGACTGGAATCCCAATAGCTGGAAGTACACCGACCCGAAGACCGGTGTTTCCACCAACTGGCGATACCTCACCTTCACCGAGGGAAGCGCGATTCTGGAAGACGGCATTCACGAGCTCGATACGCTCAACTGGATCATCAACAGCCCGGTGGCGCACGTGACGGCCGCCGGCGGCAACAACGTTTTCAAACAGCGCGAAACCGTCGATCATGCCGTCGTGATGGTGGAATACGAGAGCGGCGTCAAGCTCAGCTTCGATTTCTCTCTGTTCGCGCCGAATGCCGGCCCGGGGAGTCGTCGCATGGTGATCATCGGCAGCGAGGGCGTGATGGAGCCCGAGCCCGAAAAAGGCCGGGTGGCCATTCGCAGCCGCTCCGGCGGCGCCGTGCGCTATGTGGATGTGGTGGACAATACACCCAAGGAAGCCACCGCCAACGCAGTCGGTTCGGCGCAGGATCCGGAGACCTATCAGCAATACCTGAAGTTCGCGCAGAGCCTGCGCACCGGCGTGCCCGCGGTGAGTCCGGAGATGGGCAAGTCCACCATCAAGCTAGTGCTGCTCGCCGAGAAATCCCTGCGCGCACATCGCATCATGAACTGGGGCGATCTGCCCGCATAGAGATACGACGATGCAACGCAGACAGTTTCTCCTCTTTTCGCTCACAGCCGCCGCCGGCGCGACTGCCATGCGGGGCGCTGCCGCTGTCGCCTTGAAATTCGGCCATCGCCAGGCGAACATGGTCGACGATGCGGGGCCCGCAGTATTCGATCTGGCGAAGCAGATCCACGGCCTCTCCGGCGTCGAGTTGCAGGTGTACTTCAAAGGGACCACGCTTTGCGACCAGGCAACCTTGGCCGCCTATCAGCGCGCGGCCGAGCGAACCGGATTGACCATCCCCTCGCTGGCCGGCGTCTGGCCGCCCGGAGCTACCCTGCTCCAGCCCACCGCGGAAGCAAACCTGCGCAACGCCATCCATGCTGCCGAATCTGTGCATGCCACAACCATTTTGGCTGCCTGCTTCGAACAGAACTGCCCAAAAATGGATCAGGAGCAATCCTACGGGCCGGTAGTGGCTCTGCTGCAAAAAGTATCCGGCGCCGCCCGCGACGCCGGTGTCACCATCGGCATGGAGACCTCCAATGCTCCCGCCGAGGACCGCAAGCTCATCGACCTGGTGGACCGTCCCGGTGTGAGGGTCTATTACGACCTGGACAATGTGGAAAGGTACGCTCACACCGGGGAAGCCGTACCCGGCATCGCCATCTTGAAGAGCCGAATTCGTCAGGTCCATCTCAAGAATGAAGATCGGTTGCTGGAGGAGCCTGGCCGCGTCAACTGGGCCGATGCCGTGAAAGGCCTGGCTGCCATCGGCTATAGCGGTTGGTTCGTCTTTGAGACGTCACATTCCGATCCTCAGCAGTGTATCGACGCTACCCGGAAAAACATCGCCTTTGTTACGAGCCACTATGCGTCATAACCGGCGAAGCGGTTGAACCGTGACCCGCCGCGGTCCTGACCGAACCGCAGCGGGCCGCCTGGCCGGTTCCGCAGACCGCGTATTGACACCGTCGATCAATCTAGATATTTTCTATAGACAATGGTGAGATTGTATAAAGCCATGATTTCCGTGCCACGCCCCCTATTTTGCCCGATCGGCCTTTCTTCTCTTCCCGCTGTTGTTACTGCTGTCGCTAGCTCCCGCGATCCCGGCTCGTTTCTTCCGCAAGAACCAGAAAAGGAGGCATTGAATGTTCGCAGCCAGCAACCGCGATTTCGATGGAAGCCCTCGCCTTGGCGGCCGGTCTATGAGGCTTGACAGCCTCAGCGATACATGGTATATCATACATCAGTCCACGTTGTGCTTCGGTGGCGTGCCGTGTCTCAGCCGCCATTTGGGTTTCAGTCCGGACGATGGTCCGGGGGTTTGGCCTGTCCGTGCCCTGGAGGACGCCAGGTCAGAGTTTGTAAGGGTCCCAATCAAGAGTCCCTCCCGCAACGGTTGGGCAAGGAGATCCATGATGTCTCGTAACAGCCGCCTCGTTAGCGTTACTTTCAGTTTGTTTCTTCTTCTCTGCCTTTCGTTCCCAATAAATGCTCTTTTCGCTCAGTCGACGGGTCGCATCGGCGGTACCGTGACCGATTCGAGCGGAGCGGTAGTGCCCAATGCCGGCATCTCTTGCAAGAACGTGGACACCGGAATCAGCCGTACTGTGCAAACCAATGCCTCCGGCCTCTTCGAGTTTCCCGACCTGGGTATCGGGCAGTATGAGTTGAACTTCACAAAGGATGGCTTTCAGCCGCAGAAGATGGACAAGGTCACGCTGGTGACTGGACAGATCATGGACATGAAGATCCAGTTGCAGGTCGGTGATTCCAAACAGTCCGTCACCGTTACCAGCGAAGCTCCCCTGGTGCAAACCACGTCCTCGAGCGTTCAGGCTTCGGTGACTGTGGCACAGATGCAGGATTTGCCACTGAACGGCCGCAATGCGCTGCAACTAACCACCCTGACTCCGGGGACAGCCATTACCGACGTAGGCACGGAATCCGGCCAGCAGGACAACCGCGGATTAACCGTAAACGGATTGCGCGCCACGCAGAACAATTTCCAGCTCGACGGCACCATCTACAACGATCGCTTTTTCGACTCCGTACCGACCATGCCCGACCCGGACGCGCTTCAGGAGTTCACCATCCAATCCTCCAACTTCAGCGCTGAGTATGGCGGCGCCGGTGCGTTGGTGCAGTTGTCGACACGCTCGGGAACCAACGAACTGCACGGCACGGCTTTCGAGTTCCTGCGGAATACTGATCTCGACGCGAGAAATTATTTCGCCCTGAAACTGCCTCCGTACCACCAGAACCAGTTTGGCGGAACGGTTGGCGGGCCCATCAAGAAGAACCGGACCTTCTTCTTCTTCTCCGCGCAGGACACCCAGCGCCGCTCGGCGCCGAGTCCGGTTTCGATTACCGTGCCGACGGCGGCACAGCGCACCGGCGATTTCTCGGGCCTCCTTCCCAAGGTGATTACGGACCCGGCCAACGGCGGAGCGCCGTTCCCGGGTAACATCATTCCGACCAACAGGCTGGATCCGGTCTCAGTGAAAGTCGCCAATGCGCTGCTGCCGTTGCCGAATAGCGGCACGCAATGGGTCGGCGTCGAGAATCAGAACCTGGACGATACCCAGTATCTGACCAAGATCGACCACCTGGTCACGCAAAACAATCACTTAAGCGGCCGCTATTTTTACGACCAGAACAACTTCCAAAGGCCATTCAGCGCGCCCACCGGATTCTTCGCCGAGAATCTCTTCCGTAATCAGACAGTAACGTTGAACGATACGCAGATTTTCAGCCCAACCCTCACGCTGGCTCTCTATGGCAGCGCGGGCCGGTTTGCCCGCACGCAAATTCCGGACGACCCAGGCCTGGTAACGCTGCAAGGCTTCGGACAGAACGTTCCGCTGGGGACCGCCGTTCCGCAATTCCCCGGCATTCGAGACAACATTTCGGGTTACGTCGATATCTTCTCCGGTGGTTCGCTGCGCCAGGATTCGACGTCCTTCGTGTATCGCGCCATCGCCACCAAGATTGCCGGGGCGCACCAGCTCACCTTTGGCGCCGAGTTCGAACGTACGCGCATCGACGCCAACGATTACTCGTATGTTCCCGGCGACAACACGTTCAACGGCCAGAATACCGGCAACGCGGTTGCGGATTTCTATATCGGCGCCGAATCGAATTTCTTCCAGGACAACGGCCGCACATTTTACTTGCGGGAGGACCGCTTCTATACGTTCCTGCAGGACGATTGGAAGATCAGCCACAGGCTGACTTTGAACCTGGGCGTCCGTTGGGAACCCTGGCTTCCTCCCAACGACCTGAACAATTCACTGACGGCGTTCGTTCCCGGACAGCAGTCCACCGTCGCGCCCAACGCGCCGCTGGGGCTACTGTTTCCCGGAGATAAAGGTATCCAGTCCTCGATTTTCAAAAAGAACTGGAAGGATTTCGCCCCGCGCATCGGTTTTGCCTGGGACGTGATCGGGAATAGCAAGACCATTATCCGCGGCGGTTACGGCATCTTCTACAGTTTCCCCGAAGGCCTGCTCTATCAGCGCACCGATGCCATGCAGCCCACGGACCTTTACCTGAACATCCCGAATCCGCCGAGCTTCGATAATCCGTATCAGGGATTTGCCGGCGGCGATCCATTCCCGCGGCCGCACATTTCGCAGAGTCAGTTCGCCACATATAAGTTCGTGTTGCCGCTTTCCGGCGGCGTGCTGGATCCGTCCTCCCGGGTTGGCTATACGCAGAACTGGAACCTCACGCTGGAGCATCAGTTCAAGAATGACGTTGCGATATCGGTTGCTTATGTGGGCAATCATGGCGTGAATATCATGGGATCGCGGCAATTCAATCCGGCGATTTATAACTCCACCGCGACAGTCGCCAACGAGAATACACGCCGTCTGTACCCGGGTCTGGCAGCAGTCGAGCTTGCCAGTTCCTACGTCTATGATGAGTTCAACTCGCTGCAGATCAATGTCACCAAACGCTTCTCGGGCGGCCTGACGTTGTTGACCAATTTGGTGTATGGCAAAACCATCGACAACACTTCGAGCGCCACGGAAGGGAACACCGGCCCACCGAATCCCTTCAATTTCCGCAGCGCGCGTGGGCCGGCGGACTTCGATCAGAAATACCGCTATAACCTCTCGGTGGTTTATGCGGTTCCCGGTTTGCACGTGAAGGGCTGGGAGAATACCGTAATCAACGGCTGGAAGCTCAACCTCATCTCAAGCCTGAACAGCGGCACGCCATTTACCGTCACCAGCGGCACGGACCGCTCCGAGTCCGGCATCGGCAACGATTATGCAAACATCGTCGGCGATCCGGCTCGTCTTTCGGGATTCAGCCAGACGCAACAATACTTCAACACGGCCGCATTCGCCGCCGCGACCATTGGAACCTTCGGCAACGTGGGACGCGGCTTGCTGCGCGGGCCCGTATACTTCGACGTGGATATGTCGGTGTTCAAGGATTTCGCCTTCAGCGAACGATGGAAGCTCCAGTTCCGCGCCGAGTCGTTCAATACCGAAAACCGTCCGAATTTCTCAAATCCGGTTGCGTCGGTTTCCTCCGGCACGTTTGGCAGGATCACCGCGGCGGCCGATCCTCGCGTACTCCAGTTCGCATTAAAGCTGTTCTTCTAGCAGTCCCTTTGCGGGGCGGGCCGTCCGGTCCGCCCCGCGTCCTTCCTTTTCCCGATATCATTCTCATATGATTCCCTTGCTCCGATGCGGTGTGCTCTTGGCCGCGCTGCTGCCGTTCGCCGGCGCGGCGAATCCGCCGGCCGCCGTCCACTGGGGCGATTCGCCCGGCGGCGATCCCATCTATCTCTACACCCTTGCCAACGCCAGGGGCATGGAGGCCAAGGTCACCAATTTCGGCGCCATCCTGGTATCCCTCAAGACGCCCGACCGGCGCGGTGTATTCGCGGATATCGTTCTTGGCTTTGATACCTTCGACGCCTACCTCAACACCAAACGGTATTTCGGAGCCACCGTCGGACGCTACGCCAACCGCATCGCGCGAGGCGCCTTCACACTCGACGGCCACGCATACACGCTGGCGCACAACAGCGGCGAGAACTCGCTTCACGGAGGCCTCCGCGCGTTCCACAAAGTGGTCTGGAAAGGCCGCGCCATCGCCGGGCCGCCGCCCGCGGTCGAGTTTACTTATTTCAGCCGCGATGGCGAAGAGGGCTACCCGGGCAACCTCACCGTGACCGTCCGGTATACCCTCACGGATTCGAACGAGCTGCGCATCGACTACGCCGCCTCAACCGACAAGCCAACCGTGGTCAACCTGACGAACCACTCGTTTTTCAACCTGGCGGGCGAAGGCTCGGGAGACGTACTGCGCCATGTCGTGACGATCGACGCCGATCGCTTCACGCCTGTGGATGCCGGCCTGATCCCCACCGGCGAACTACGGCCCGTCGGCGGCACGCCGTTCGATTTTCGCAAGCCCACGGTCATCGGCCTCCGCATCGACGCGGCTGACGAGCAACTCCGCATTGCCAAGGGGTACGACCACAACTACGTGCTGAACCACGCGGCGGGCCAGTTGGGTTTCGCCGCGCGGATTTCGGAACCGGAGTCCGGCCGCATCATGGAGGTGCTCACCACCGAGCCCGGCATGCAGTTCTACACCGGCCAGAACCTGGAAGGCACGGACCGGGGAAAAGGCGGCCACGTTTATGCGCCGCGCTCGGCTTTCTGCGTGGAAACCGGCCACTTTCCCGATTCGCCGAACCGTCCCGATTTCCCCACGACCGTGCTTCGGCCCGGCGAGCAATTTCGGTCGACGACGGCGTTCCGCTTCGGGGTAAAGTGATTGGTCTTCCCAGCCAAGACCATTCATCGAACGGGGTGGGGCCCGCTTCGAAATCTCTCTTAATGGAGCAGTTTTGGAGCAGAACGCCCAATACGGTGAGCGCTTTTCGTTGTTCTGGGACGACGGATTCGAACCGACTACCTCCCACCTGTCGGGCCTAACGATAGACTTAATGTTTTCTGAGAAGAGCTGTTTGCCCAACGGGGGTTCAGGCGGCCTGAATTGTCCACCGCATTTTTCGACTCGTGGTCGACATTCAGGCGATCCCGGTCGATAGCCTACCGAGATTCGAGTCACAACGGGCAAGCGTCTACTCCAGGACGGTCCTCGCTGTCGGCGAACCACGCTCCCGAATCGGACAGGACGTTAATTATCCTTTCGAGACTCCCGCCCGATGAAATCACGGCGTCGCCGCCACTGTGCTGCCACTCAGGCGCAGGGCACGAGCCGGAGATTGCTCCAGGCAAAGAGAGTGTATATCAGTCCGAACGGATTACCCTTCGCCAGCATCGCGCGGCGCGCGGTCAGCAGCGCGTTTCCGGCAGGCTCGCAGTTCAAGAATTCCGCCAGGAACTTCTCCGCCATCTCCGCCGCGAAAACGTCCCAGACGCTGATTTCCGTCCCGATCATCCCGCTCGCGCCAAGCAGGTCGACGAACACGCGCAAGAACGGCGAAAGCGCTTCCGGACTGTATGCCACGGTGCGGCACCCGTTCAGGAACACCAGAGCGGGAGGCTGCCACTGGTGACCCTTCAAAATTCGCGCGAAGTCCTGCCAAGGGATGCTGTCCTTGACCTGGGACCCGGGGGCTTGGAGGATCAGCGCGGCATCGCTGGTTCCCTTGCCTCCGGAGGCATGGCAGAAGAAATACGCCAGGTGAATCGGGCTGGCGGCCAGCCCTTTCAAGAGGCCGTCGCGCGTGAAGACCTCTTCCTTGGTGAACGCGATCTTGCCCTTGAGCCCGCCGAGCTTCGTCATGTGGCCGGCCTCGGCGTCGAACGTGGCGTTCAACCCGGCGACGATCCGCGCCTTTCCGGCCACTGCGATCTCAGTTCGAACGCCGGCAGTCTCGCCCGGATTGTCCGGCTTAGGCCGCACCTGCTGCGGCGGAATCTCGATGCTGTGGCGGAAGCCCCAGAAATGCATTGGGCAGATGACGTTTTCGGGCGCGAGCCCTAGCGTGTTCTGCAGGCATTGCGGGCTCGCTCCGCATTTGGTAACGGGGAGAGCGCCGTCGGGGCCCGGCAGCCCAGCCAGGCACACCGGCATATTCACAAGCTTGCCGTCCTGGTCCCGATCGCCGGGGCGGGGAACGCAACTCCGCGAGTACACGAAGGTCCACGGAATCACTTCCTCGCGAATCATCTGCGCCACCTGGATCACCTGGCCGGGCGTCTCCAGGCAGGCGCCGATGGGGTCCCAGTCGCCGGCCCCGAACAGTTCGAGGAACAGCTTGTTGCCCTCGTCGGCGAGCAGGCGTAGCATGCTCTTGAGCTGTTCCTGCGGCCCGGCGTTGGTAATGCCGTCGAAGGGGTAAGTGTCGGGAAAGCCAGAGAGCGCAAACAGGCGGTCGCGCAGGTCTTTCACCTGGAGCGGCAGGTTGCGCGAAACGTTCACCGCGAACTGGCCGGCGCCCTTGACGGTGATGACGGCGTCGCCGTTCCAGTGGTTCGCCACGATGCTCAACGCGCGCGGCTCGGGCATCTCTCCCTGGCCCGCGGCGAACTGCTCCATGGAGGGCGCAAGGCTGAATTCGAGCATCGGCAGCCAACTCACGTCGGGCGCTTCCTTCACCTTCAAGCCGAGGGCCTTGGCGAGCTTCAGCTTGCGTCCGCGCTGGTTCGTCCCCACCATCGCAGCGATGCGAAACGACTGCACCACGTTCTGGCGATAGAAGAGCGACAGGCGCAGACGGCACACGCCGTCGCGTTTCGGCGCGACCGCGAAGTACACCGGCTCGGATGGGCCGAACCGCGGCAGCCAGAGGCTCTGCACGGGATCGCCGAGCACGTCGAAATCGATGCCGGTGATCCCGATCTCGATCCAGACGCCCTCCATGCCCGGGGTCCACTTGATTACCTCTTCGATGAACGCCTGCTCGCGCGCGGCGACGATGCGGACATCCTTGGGGCCGATCTGCATGGCGAGGTGGCACGTCTCGCCTACGCGGAATCCGGCGTATTTCTGATTGATTCGTTGCAAGCCCCTCGGCGATTCGCGCCAGAACGAGGGATTGCAGAACCGCGGCGCGCCGCTCGGCCCGTCGGCACTCGCGCCGCGCAGCACCTCCACCGCACTGATCTCCGGGTGGATCTTCTTGCGCAGCGTCTGGTACTGCTTCGCGACGTTGAGGAAGGCGCTTTCGTGCCGGAAATCGAGGGTGTCGGCGGCCATGGGCGGGCTCGGCTCCATGAAATAGCGGACCTCGGGTTCGCGGTCAACGGTTATCGTTTCGTGCTTGATCGCCAGCGTGAGCGATTTCTTCCGCACGGCGGCTTTCGCCGGAGGTTTCTTTCCGGCGGCCTTTTTTGCGGGCGGCTTTCTTGCGGGTGGCTTTTTGGCGGGCACGCTGCTTGCGGCGCGGGAAATGCGAAGCTGCTCTTCGCGCGACGCGCCGCAAAAGAGCGTGGCCTCGACCCGTCCCATTTCCTGCAGGTAGCGGAGCATCCAATCCAACGGGCGGTCGTGGAGCAGTTCGCGATAAAAGCCGGCGAACCCCGGGTCGATAGCCGGCTTGGCCTCGCTCACCACCACGGCTGGACCGCCGCGCGCCACGAGGGCCGTGGCAAAACGGCGCGCCTGCTCGAGCAGAGTAGCGCCGCTGGTATGGATGCGGAGGACCAACAGCCGCACCTGCGAGCGGTCGAGCAGCGCGGCCACCCAGGCTACGGAGCCGGGCAGGTCGGGATTGGTTGAGAGTGCGTACGGCGGTAACTCGAGACCCGGCTCGACGTGCAGAATGTCGACGTTCGGCCATCCCGATGGCGTGGTTGCGGAGGCCCATTCAGTCCACGCCATTTCTGAGAGAGAGAATGCGTGCGTATAATCCAAGAGGCGCTTGCCGCGATGCGTCTTCTCGAGCCCCGGAAATTGCGGGTCGGAAGCACCCGCATTCACGCGCACGATTCGCAGCGGCGTGCGGAAGGCGAAATTCGCGCAGCGCGGGCGGACCGGCGAGGTGCGTACCACCACGGACCCGGGACCGGCCTGGGCGGCCATCTGCGCAAGGTCTCTTTCCCAGAACACCGACGCGACGTCAGGATCGTGGATTTCGAGACAGATGCGCGGAATCACGCTTTCGCCGTTCGGCGCCGCGGAGGCAACCCACTCCTTCCAGAGCCCTGACTCTGCAGCGGCCGCGGCCAGTTCCGCGGGGTCGCGGAATTCGGGCGACAACAGGCTCATCGAACTCCGGAACCGCAGCCTGGCCAACCCGCGTTCCAGCGCGATGACGAGGTCGTGGCGGCGGTACTCAATGCTGGGCATTGCCGCCTGCCGCGGGCGCTGCCGCACCGGTCAATTGACTCTCCAGCGCGCCCAGATCGAGTTTGGAGAAAAGCGCGTTCCCGGCCACCTGGTGGAGGCCCAATCCCCACAGCACCGCCGCGATCATGTCCTTGGCGGTTCCCCATGTCAGGTTGTCCACCCACAGCAAAAACACGCCCAGGATCACGGCTGCGATGCCCACCGCACTGGCGACCCAGCGGTCGCGCCGCGCTATCTCCTTTTCGATCGACCGGATGTCGCGGAACGGGCGCAACTGGCGCTCCGCCGTAGTTTCCACGGGCGAGGACGCGGATAGCCCCGGAATCTGGATGATCTCGCTCGAGCCGAACAGCGAGAAGATCCGGCGAGGCGAGCGCGCGGTGGTGTCGGCGTCCATCGCACGCGGCCTCGGCGCCGGGGGCAGGGCGGCCAGCCCGTCGGCGATCGCCGGCTTGACGGTGTTGTAACTGACCCGCCCGCTCTTGAGATCTCCGGCGGCCATACTGTTTCGCGCCGTACTGAGCGTAGAGAGCGCCTGCTGCATCTTCGCGGCGAACGCCTGCTTCTCCGGGTCCTGCGACGCCGCGGCGCGGTCCTTTACCGCCTTGGCCTGGCTGGTGGCGGCTTCGATCATCGCGGCGAGCCACGCGGCATCGGCATCCTGGTAGGCACTCATGGCCTGGTCGCCGGTCGTGGCAGCGCGCACCTTGGCTGCCGCCACCTGGAACCGGCTCTCGAGCGGCCCCCAGACATCCTGCGAGAGCTCATCGGGCTGCACCAACTTCTCCCCGAGATCGTTCACCATGATGCGCGCGGCCGCGCGCCGCGCCTGGTCGATGAGTTGCCCAGCCTTGGCCACGTCTGGCGGACTCTGGTTGGCCGCGTTCACGGCCTGCGCGAGGACCGCAGTCACCTGTGCCGCGAAGTCCTCTTTGTGGACATCCGAGAGCGCCGGCGGCGTGTCCTTGACCGCTACCTGAATCGCCGTCACCTGGTCCACGATCTTCTGGCGCACGGCGGCATCGAGATCGGTGCGCGCTTTGCGGAGCGCCGTCCCGGTATCCTGAATCTGTTGCGCCGTGGCGTTCGCGTTGGCCAGGATCAGCTCGCGCGCAGCCTGGAGGATGGGGCGGAACGGATCGGCCACCGCCGGGGGCTGGGTGGCCTCGATCTTCTTCCGCAGATTGCTCCAATCGGGCACGAGCGTCAGCTTGGCGTTCACGTCGTTGAGCACGTCGTCAACGGACGTATTGCCAAGATCGATCTCAGCGTCGGCGCGCCGCAAACGTCCGCTCAGCGCGCCGAGGAGTTCGCCGTCGGGGGCGTCGGGCAGACGGCTCCGCATCACTTCGATATCGGAATCGAGCAGCAAAATCTTGCGCCGCAGCAGGAGGCGCGGCCGGTCGATGCGGGTATAGCGCCGGATCAGCGTCGAGAACCCGACGCCGATGGCAATCAGGAGCGCGGCCAGGAGTGCCGATCGCTTTACGAAGATCGAAAACGTCTGCGAGGGCAGGCCGGCATCCCGCGACCCGATATCGATCGCGGCGGTGTATTCGCCGGGCGCGGTCAAGCCTGCGATCTCCATCCGGATCACGGCCGCGCTCCAGCCATCCACGTCAAAGGGGCTGGTGAGCTTCGTCTCCGAGCCGTCCGGATTGACGCGGTATGCCTTGGCGGAGTCGTACGCCGCCTGAAGGGTCTTGTCGGCCGACTTGACCGAAAACGCGCTGATCGCCGGAGGCCGGAGCGTCACCTTCGCGCCGCTGGTTTCCTGAATGCTGAACCGGAAACTCCGCGTACCACCGCCTTCGAACGCTGCGGCATCGAGCCCGTTCACCTTCACGGTCGGCGCTACGGAGGTGCGGGTGATTTTCAGAGAAATGGGGTGGCCGACCTTGGCGTAGATGAGGTCGATCGACGACTGGTAAGTTCCCGCCAGCGGCGCCGTGGTTTCGAGCATCAGACGCTTCGTCTGCAGAGCCGGCAGGTTGAGCGTTACCGAAGGCCCTGCCGCCGCGCCTGCGTTCGCCGGGTCCTTCAGGGTGGCGGTGTACAATTGCGAATCCGGCCCCACGAAGTCCGTGATTTCCACCCGGATGCCGATGGCCGCGTTCGAAGTGTTGTGGAGAACGATGGGGTACGAGACGGCGGCAGTCGTCGTTGGAATCGCGAGCCCGTCGGCAGTGGCGCCGGAAACGACAATGGGATCGGCCGCCCGGGACGGCATGGCGAAAAGGATCAGAAAAGAAAGAATTCGTGGAAGGACGCTCGCTCGCATAGTGGTTTCTTTCTCAACTTCTGGTCTATTGTATGTTTTGGAGAGCGAAATCTCAAACTGGATTTCGACGATTGACCTTTTTCAAGCGGCGCGTGGCTAATACACGCTGGACTCCCGGTCTGTGCCCAC